>JAWWBN010000210.1:0-6853 GCA_033720955.1 Thermoanaerobaculia bacterium
AACCAGGTCAGGGCGGCCTCGTGGTCGCCCGCGGCGGCGGCCAGGGAGCCCAGGTTGTAGAGCGCCGCCAGGTTCGCGGGGGCGGCCTCGACCACCCACCGGAACTGCTCCGCCGCCGCCTCGTTCTCGCCGAGCGCCGCCAGGGCGGAGCCCAGGTTCACCCGTGCCGGGATGCTGTTGCCGTCGGCCTCCACGGCGCGGGCGAACTCTTCCGCCGCCTCGCGGAAGCGGCCGGCGCCGTAGGCGGCGCGGCCACGCAGCAGGCGCACCCGCGCGCCGGTCGTCAGGCCGGCCAGACCGTCGATCAGGGGATCGGCCGGCTTGACCCCCACCTTGCCCACCAGGCCCAGCAGCCGGCGCGCCTCCTCCTCCTCGCCCAGAGCCCGCAGGGCCATGGCCAACGGATAGTAGAGCCGGTTGGCCGACGGCTCGATGGCGAGCGCCTCCCGCAGCGCCTCGGCCGCGGCGGCGGGGCGGCCCGGGCTCAGGTAGAGCTCCCCGAGCTCGGCCCGTGCCGCCGCGCCGGAGGGATCGGAGCGGGCCGCCTCGCGGAGGTTCCTCTCGGCCGCCTCGAGCCGGCCCAGCCCGGCGTAGACCTGCCCCAGCCGCACCAGGGCCGGGCGCACCCCGGGCAGGATGGCGAGCGCCTTCTCGTAGAGCTTCGCCGCCTCCTCCAGACGGCCCTCGGCCTGACGCACGTAGCCCAGCAGGTACGGCCACCGGAAGTCGGCCGGCGCGAGCTCGGCGGCGAGCTCGTAGCAGTCGGCCGCCGCCGCCCGCAGGTCGTAGGCGTGGTAGAGCTGTCCCAGCTCGCCCACCGCCTGGGCGCGCTCGGCGGCCGGCTGCCCCTCGTCGGCGAGACGGGCGCGGGCCAGCTCGTCGAGCGCCGCGATCTGCTCGGCGACGGCGGGCTCCAGCGCCTCGAGGTCGAGGCTCGGCAGCTCCCGGGCGCCCGCCGCCGACGGCACGGCCAGGACGAGGGCGATCACGATGGGAGCGAGCCTCCTCATGGCGAAGCCGAACGGTACCAGACCAGGTAGCGGCGCTCGGGCGGACCGGCGAGCCGCCAGCGGCCGCCCCGGAGGCCGTCCACCTCCGCCGTCTCCGCGCCGGCCGCCGCGAGACCCAGAACGACCCGCGGGTCGTTGGCCGAGCAGTAGCTGCCGTCGGTGCGCGACCGCGCCGTGACGGTGCGTCCGTCGGCCCGCCGCAGGGCCACCCGGGCGCCCGGAAGCCGCCGCCCCGCCCGATCCAGGGGGCGGACCCCCAGCCAGCCGGAACCGTCGCCGGCGCGGTTCAGCAGCAGCCGCGCCGGGCCGTTGTTGTTGAGAACCAGGATGTCCGTGTCGCCGTCGTTGTCCACGTCGCCGAAGGCGGCGCCGCGACTCACCTCGGCGACGGTGAACGCCTCGCCGGCGCGATCCGAGACCTCCTCGAACCGGCCGCCGAGGTTGTGGAAGAGCTGGTTGGGCTGCTCGAGGGGGTAGGGATCGCCGGCGGCCGCCAGCTCCTCCTGGATCCGCACCGCTCCGTTGAGCGCCACCAGGTCCGGCAGCCCGTCGTTGTCGTAGTCGATCCAGCCGGTGCCGAAGGCGGTGTAGGGCAGGCTCACCGCCGCCAGTCCACTGGCCGCAGTGCGGTCCTCGAAGAGACCCGCGCCGTCGTTGACGTAGAGGGTGTTGGACTCGTCCATGAGGTGGGTCATGAACAGATCCTCGTCGCCGTCGAGATCGAAGTCGCCCGCCGCCACGCCCATGCTGGCCTCGGGCGCCCCCGAGCGGTTTACCGCCGTCCCCGCGAAGAGGGCCTCCTCGACGAAAGTGCCGTCGCCGCGGTTGATCCACATCTGGTTGGGGGCGCCGTCGTTGGCGACGTAGAGGTCCGGCAGCGAGTCGCCGTTGAAGTCCCCCGACACCACCCCGAGCCCGGGCCCCGGGCGGTAGTCGCGCAGCACCCGCCGGGTCACGTCGTCGAAGGTGCCGTCGCCCCGGTTCTCGAGCAGCCGGTCGGCGAGGGGAGAGAAGGAGGAGGGGCCGCAGTAGTCGCGCCGCGAGCTGGTGGCGAAGCACCTCGGGTTCGCGGCGACGTCGAAGTCCACGTAGTTGACCACGTAGAGATCGAGGTCGCCGTCGGCGTCGTAGTCGACGAAGGCGGCGCTGGTGCTCCAGCTCGGGTCGTCCGCCCCGGCGGCGGCGGCGACCTCCTCGAAGGTGCCGTCGCCGCGGCTGCGCCAGAGCTGGTTCGGGCCGTAGTTGGTGACGTAGAGGTCGTCGAAGCCGTCGCCGTCCACGTCCCCCACCGCCACCCCCATGCCGTAGCCGTCGGCCTCGAGACCGCTGGCGCCGGTGACGTCCACGAAGCGCAGGAGGGTGGCGCCCCCGGGTCCGGCGGCCGCGTCGTTGCGGTACAGGCGGTCCAAGGGCGTGCCCTCGCCGGCGAAGGGGAAGAGGGCGTCGTCCATGGTCTCGCCCGGACCCATCAGCGCTCCCTGGACGAGGTACACGTCGAGATCGCCGTCGCCGTCGTAGTCGAGGAGGGCGCCTCCCTGACCGGTCATCTCGGGGAAGTAGAGCTCCCCGGTCATGCCGTTGAAGTGCACGAAATCGAGGCCGGTCGCGGCGGCGACGTCCTCGAAGATCTCGCCGTCCGCCGCGGCGGGCGGCGACAGGAGCAAGAGCGGGAGCAGGATGGCGACGCTTGCCGCCGGCGGCTTCAGTAGGCCCCCCGGCCGGCCAGCACCGCCATCACCGTGCGCCCCAGGATGTAGAGATCCATCCAGATGGACCAGTTGCGGATGTAGTACGAGTCGAACCGCTCCTGGTCCTCGACGTCGCCGTGGCTGCGGACCATGACCTGCCAGAGGCCGGTCAGCCCCGGGCGCACACGCCGGCGCAGGTCGCGGAAGCGGGCCGGCAGGCTCTCCAGGTGGTAGTCGGGGAAGGGCCGCGGGCCCACCAGGCTCATCTCGCCGGTGACCACGCTCCAGAGCTGGGGCAGCTCGTCGAGGCTGAACCTCCGCAGGAACCGCCCCACCACCGGCAGGATCCGCGGGTCGTGGGTCAGCTTGAACCGGCTCTCCCACTCGCGTCGGGCCTCCGGGTGCTCCTCCAGGTGGCGGCGCAGCCGGCGGTCGGCGTCGACGTACATGGTGCGCAGCTTGCGGACCCGGATCCGACGTCCGCCCAGCCCCTCGCGCTCCTGGGCGAAGAAGGCCGGACCGCGGCTGACCAGCTTGACCAGGACGATCCCGAGGCCGATCAGCGGCAGGGCCAGGAGCAGGCACACGCTGCCCGCCACCAGGTCCATGGTGCGCTTGACCAGCCGGTGGCGGCGGCGTAGGAGCTGGTTGCAGTACTCGATGCCCAGGCTGCCCCCCATGTTGCGCACCACCACCCCCTCGATGGGGTCGCCGGCGTTGCTGCGCACCAGGATGACGTGGCGGAAGTGCGCCTGGAGGAGGTCCAGCGCCCCGCCCCGGTCGGACAGCTTCTCCTCCAGCACCAGCGCCACCCGCACGCCGTGACGGGCCAGCGGCTCCACCTGCTCGAGCCCTCCGAGGTGGACCAGGTCGGAGGGCGGCGGCGCCCCGCCCGGCAGCCGCAGCACCCACCGCGGACGGTAGCCCAGGGTGAGAGCGCCCCGCAGGTCGCCGACCAGTCGCCGGGCCTGGGGGCCGGTTCCGACCACCACCGCCGGCTCCCCCCACCAGCGCCGATCGTGGACCAGGGCCAGCAGGAGCTGGCGACCCACCGGCAGGGCCACCAGGATCCCGCCCCAGGCCAGGAAGAAGGTCACCCGCGAGTAGGTCGGGGGCACCTTCAGGACGAAGCTCCCCGCCGCCAGCACCAGGAAGACGAAGCTGGAGCGCAGCGACAGCCGGCGCAGGGTCTCGATGGCGCCCATCCCGAAGCCGGGGTAGAGACCGGCCTTGGCGAAGCCGATGACGAAGAGCAGCATCAGCGGCGCGAGGTGCAGATAGTCGCCCAGGGTCTGGCCGCGGACCCCGACCGCCCACAGGCGGATGGCCGCCAGGGCCACGACGGCGATCACGAAGAGGTCGTGGAGGGTCAGCAGGGCGACCCGCAGCGGGGGCGCCCAGGAGGGTGCGAGCCCGTCGCGGATCCGGGCGGAGACCGTGGCGGCGCTGGGCATCGCGACCTCGGCCGTCGCCAGCCCCGTGCTGGCGAGTGCGACGGCCGGAGACCGTTCGACGGCTTCTTCGCTCATCACCACCTTCTCGATGGAGCCTAGCACCGCGGCCGCGGCCGGCGCCATGGAGCCCGGCACACCGCGCACCGCGCTCCAGGCTCCCGCGTCAGGCCTCGGCGCGCAGCCCGAGCAGCTCCTCGACCGCCGGCGCGAGGCTCGCCGGATAGGCGGCGAAGCCGGGGAAGAGCGGGTGCGGCCGGTTGAACCGCGGCTCCCCCTGGTCGGGGATCCTCACCCGGCCGCCGCCCGCCTCGACCAACGCCGCCCCGGCGGCCACGTCCCACTCGTGCTTGGGCACCAGGGTCCAGGTGAGGTCGGCCAGCCCCGCCGCCACCTGGGCCATCTTGTAGGCCACCGAGCCGCAGGGGCGGATCTCCAGCTCTCCGCCCTCGAACCGCTCCCACTCGCCGCGGCGGATCTCGCTGCGGCTGGCCAGCACCTTGGCCCCGGCCAGGCGGCGCCGATCGACGACCCGTGCCGGCTCGCCGTTCAGGGTCAGCCCCTCCCCCGGGGCGCCCAGAAAGAGCTGGCCGGCGACGGGGCTGTGGATGCCGCCCGCCACCGGACGACCCTCCTCCACCAGGGCGATCGAGATGCACCACTCCGGGATCCCGGCGATGAACTCGCGGGTCCCGTCCACCGGATCGACGACCCACACGCGGCGGCAGTCGAGACGGGTGCGGTCGTCCCGCGTCTCCTCGGAGAGCCAGCCCTCGCCCGCCGCGGGCAGCAGCCGCTTGAGGACGTCGTCCACCGCCCGGTCGGCCTCGGTGACCGGATCGCCGCCCTTCTTGCGCTCCGCCTCGATGGCCCCCGGGGTGAACGGCTCGAGGGCCTTCGCGGCGGCCAGCAGGCCTTCGCGGATGCGCGCGAGGTCGTCGCGGCGCGCGCTCATCGCTCCGCCTCGCCGCCGGGTCGTCCGGCTCGGCCCCGGGCGCTAGCCATCCGTGCGTCCGGAGATGTACCCCTCCTTCTCCAGGAAGAGGATCACCTGCTGCGCCGACTCTTCGGGGGTCAGGTCGGTGGTGTCGAGCCGGACCTCCGGGTTCTCGGGCTCCTCGTAGGGGTCGGAGATGCCGGTGAACTGCTGGATGATCCCGGCCCGCGCCTTGGCGTAGAGACCCTTGCGATCGCGCTTCTCGCACACCTCGAGCGGGGTCGCCACGTGCACCAGCACGAAGCCGCCGCCCGGCTCGACCATCTCCCGCACCTCGCGCCGGATGGCGGTGTAGGGGGCGATCGGGGCGCAGATGGCGATACCGCCGTTCTTGGTGATCTCGGAGGCCACGAAGCCGATGCGGCGGATGTTGATGTCGCGGTGCTCCTTCGAGAAGCCGAGCTCCGACGAGAGATGGCGCCGCACGATGTCGCCGTCGAGCAGGGTCACGGGGCGGCCGCCCATCTCGAGCAGCTTGGACATCAGCACGTTGGCGACCGTGGACTTGCCCGACCCGGACAGCCCGGTGAAGAAGACGGTGAAGCCCTGGGCGTGCCGCGGCGGGCTGGTGCGGCGCAGCTCGCGCGCCACCTCGGGGAAGGTGAACCACTCCGGGATCTCGCTCCCGCGCGCCAGACGCGAGCGCAGCTCGGTGCCGGAGAGGGTCAGGGTTCGGGCGCCCTCGGGCACCTTGTCCACCGGCGCGTAGGAGTCGGTGTCCTCGACGTAGACCATCATCCGGAAGGGCACCATCTCGATCCCCAGCTCCTCCTGGTGCTCGCGCATCATCTCCTGCGCCTCGTAGGGTCCGTAGAAGGGCTGGCCGTTGGAGTCGTTGCCGGGGCCCGCGTGGTCGCGGCCGACGATGAAGTGGGAGCAGCCGTAGTTCTTGCGGATGATCGCGTGCAGCAGCGCCTCGCGCGGTCCGCCCATGCGCATGGCCAGCGGCAGCAGCGACAGCATGGCGGTGTGCCGCGGGTAGCGCTCGAGCAGCGCCTGGTAGCAGCGCACGCGGGTGTAGTGGTCCACGTCGCCCGGCTTGGTCATGCCCACCACGGGGTGGATGAGCAGGTTGGCTCCGAGCTCCCCAGCGGCCCGGAGGGTGAGCTCGTAGTGGGCCCGGTGCATGGGGTTGCGGGTCTGGAAGGCCACCACCTTGCGCCAGCCCAAACGGGCGAACTGCCGGCGCAGCTCCTCCGGGGTGTGCCGCAGGCGGACGAAGTCGTAGTGGGAGGGGAGCTGCACCCCCTCCAGCCGCCCGCCGACGGCGATGTTGTTGGTGCGCTCGTAGAGGTGGGCGACCCCCGGGTGCGCCCGGTCCACCGTGCCGAAGACCGCCTGGGCCTTCGCGGCGCGGTCGAGCTTCCACTGATCGCCCACGTGGAGGACCGCCAGCATGACCCCCTCCGGATCCCGCAGCGCCAGCGGGTCGCCCTCGGAGAGCCCTTCGGCCGCCTCCTCGGTCAGGTCGAGGGTGATGGGGATGGGCCACAGGGTGCCGTCGGGCAGCCGGCGGGTCGCGCAGACGGAGTCGAAGGCCTCCCGGCCCTGAAAGCCCGTGAGCGGCGAGAAGGCGCCGTTGAGCAGCAGCTCGAGGTCGCAGAGCTGCCGCGGGGTGAGGGTCCAGGAGGCCCAGTCGCGGGAGGCGGAGCGGATCTCCTCCACCCGCTCGGGGGAGGCCATCAGGCGGACGAGCTCGCCGCCGTG
>JAWWBN010000211.1:0-6768 GCA_033720955.1 Thermoanaerobaculia bacterium
CGGCCGGCGTCTGGACGTGGCCGGTCGCGGTCCGGAGGCGGAGCGTCTGGCCGCTCTGGCCGCCCGGCTCGACGCCGGCGACCGGATCCGGCTGCTCGGCCACGTGCCCGACGCCGAGCTGCCGGAGCTGATGGCGTCGCGGCGGGCGCTGCTGCTGCCCGGGGTCGAGGACTTCGGCATCACCCCCGTGGAGGCCATGGCCGCGGGACTGCCCGTGGTGGCGCTCGGCCGCGGCGGCGTGCTCGACACCGTGAGCGACGGCTCGACGGGCCTCCTCTACCGCGATCCGAGCGCCGCCGGCCTCGCCGCCGCCCTGGAGCGTTTCGAGACCCGCGGCCCGGCCTGGGACCGGCGGGTGCTGCTGGAGCAGGCGCGCCGCTTCGGCCCGGACCGCTTTCGCGCCGGTCTCACCGCCCGTCTCGGGGCGCTCGGCTTCGGCGCCGCGTGACCGGAGGCGCCGGGTGGTAGGATGGCTCCGCCCCGGAACGGTCCCAGCGTCTCGCCCGCCCCGGGAGGGGTGCCTCGGCGAGCCCCGAAAGGAGGGAGAGAATGGTCCACCTGACGGCCCTCTGGCTTCCGATCCTGCTGTCCGCCGTCGCGGTCTTCGTGGCCAGCTCGATCGTCCACATGGTCCTCAAGTACCACCAGAGCGACTACCGGGCGATGCCCGGCGAGGCCAACGTGATGGCCGCCATGCGCCAGGAGGGAGTCGGCCCGGGGCACTACTACGTCCCCCACTGCGTCGATCCCAAGGAGCTCGCCAACGAGGAGGTCCGGGAGAAGTTCGTGAAGGGGCCGGTGGGCTTCTTCACCGTGATGCCCTCCGGCGTGCCCACCATGACGAAGCAGTTCGTCCTCTGGTTCGTGTACGCCGTCGTGATCAGTCTCTTCGCGGCCTACGTCGCCGGCCGGGCCCTCGGCCCCGGCGCCGACTACCTCTCGGTGTTCCGCCTCGCCGGGACCGCCGCCTTCCTCGGCTACGCCGGGTCCTCGCCCGCGGAGTCCATCTGGAAGGGGCTGCCCTGGAGCATCACGATCAAGCACATGGTGGACGGTCTGATCTACGGCCTGCTCACCGGCGGCGTCTTCGGCTGGCTCTGGCCGGGGGCCTGAGAGCCGGTCGGCCGCGGCCTAAACCATCGGGCTGCGGCCCGCGTCTCAAGATGTGTGAACGTCGCCTGCGCCGTGCTCCGACCGCCCCTCCCGGGCGCCGCCCCACGCGAGCCGTTGGCTAGCCCGCCGGCCGACGAGCGCGAGCTCGCCCGGCGCGCCGCGGGCGGCGACGTGGAGGCCTTCGAGCGGCTCTTCCGAGCCCACCAGGGCCGGATCTACGGGCTCTGCCTGCGCATGACCGGCGACGTCGGCCGCGCCGAGGATCTGACCCAGGAGGCGTTTCTTCGCGCCTGGCGCAAGCTGGGCAGCTTTCGCGCCGAGAGCGCGTTCGGGAGCTGGCTGCACCGGCTGACGGTCAACGTCGTGCTCTCGGCGCTGCGTCGGCGCCCCGCGCGCGAGCTCCGGCTGGCCGATCCCGAGGGGGCGGAGGCGGAGACGGTCACGCCACAGCCCCCGGACACCGCCCGGCGGCTCGACCTCGAGCGCGCGATCGCCGCCCTGCCCGAGCGCGCGCGTCTCGTCTTCCTCCTCCACGACGTGGAGGGATACCGGCACCGCGAGATCGCCGAGGCCGCGGGCATGGCGGAGGGCAGCTCCAAGGCCCACCTGCACCGCGCCCGGCGTCTGCTTCGGGAGGCCCTGCGACGATGAGCTGCGAGAGCATCCGGGACCGGCTCGACGACCTGCTCGACGGCGAGATCCCCGTCGGCGAGCGGCGGCGGATCGAGGAGCACCTCTCCACCTGCCTGCCCTGCCGGCGCGAGTGGCGCGAGCGCCAGGAGCTGCTGGAGCTCGCCCGTCGGCTGCCGCCCGTCGAGCCGGAGCGCGACCTCTGGCCGGAGGTGGCGGAGCGGATCGCCGACGACGGACGCCACCAGGCCCGGCGCTGGGCGGCGTGGGCCGCCGCCGCCGCCGTCGCCATCGCCCTCGCCGCGCCCCTTCTGCTCCAGCGAGCCGCTCCGCCCGACGACGACCGGGCGGCCGCGCCGGCCACGCCCGAGACCCCGACCGGCGGCTCGGAGCTCGCCCGCTGGCGCGACGGCACCATGCTCACCCGCAGCGACCTCGCAGTGGAGATCGACCGCCAGCGGGCTCTGCTCCCCAGCGGCGCCCTCGACCACGTGGAAGAAGACGTCGAGATCCTCGACCGGGCGGTGGCGCAGCTCGCCGCCGCCCTCGAGCAAGATCCCATGAACCGACGACTCAGCGCCCTGCTGGCCGACCGCTACCAGCAGGAGGCGGCGGTGCTGCAACGCATCAGCCGGATCTGACCCTCTCTCAAGGGAGACGCCATGAAAACCCATCGCACCCTTTTCGCCCTGCTCCTCCTCGCGACCCTCGCGGCCGCGCCGGCGGCCGCCGATCGGCAGGTGGACCGCACCGTGCCCGCCGACCCGGAGGCCACGGTCGAGATCGAGCTCGTCTCCGGCGACCTCACTATCGAGGCGTGGGACCGGAACGAGGTCCGCATCACCGGCACCCTGGGCGACGACGTCGAGGAGCTCGTGGTGGACGGATCGGGTCGCCGCATCACGATCGAGGTCGAGTTCCCCGACCGCGGGGGCCGCTCCTGGCGGCGGGACATCGACGCCGATCTGGAGATCTTCGTGCCCGCCGGCGCCCGCGTGGAGGCCGAGTCGGTCAGCGCGTCGATCTCGGCCACCGGCGTTCGCGGCCAGGTGGAGCTCAGCTCGGTGAGCGGCGGGCTGAAGGTCTCCGGCGGCGGCGCCGCCCTGGACCTCGAGACGGTGTCCGGCTCGATCATGGTGCGGCGCAGCCCCGTTCCGGTGGCGGCGGAGTCGGTCTCCGGCTCGATCGACCTCGACGGCGTGCGCGGACGGGTCGAAGCCTCCTCGGTGAGCGGACGGATCGAGGTCCGGGCCGACCAGGCCGACCGGATCGAGCTCGAGGCGGTCTCCGGGTCGATCGAGTTCGACGGCTCGCTGAGCGGACGGGCGCGCATGGACGTCTCCAGCCACTCCGGCAACGTCGACGTGACGCTCGCCGGGGAGGTCTCGGCTGATTTCGACGTCTCCAGCTACAGCGGCAGCATCGACAACGAGTTCGGTCCCGCGCCGCGGCGCGAGAGTCGCTGGGTGCCCTCCAAGTCGGTGGAGTTCACCGTCGGCGCGGGGGACGCCCAGGTCACCATCGAGACCTTCAGCGGCAGCGTCAGGCTGCGCCGCCGGTAGCCCGCAGCACCACGAAGGTCACGTCGTCGGCGGGCGGGCGGTCCCCGGCCCACCCGCGGGCGGCGTCCGCCAGCCGGCGCAGGATCTCCTGCGGCTCCGCCTCGGCGGCGCCCAGGAAGATCTCGGTCACCCGGGCGTACCCGAGTGGCTCTCCCTCGTCGTTGGGGAGCTCCGGGAAGCCGTCCGACATCAGCAGCACCGTATCGCCGTCGCCCAGCCGGGAGCGCCACTCGCGGTACGAGGCCCGCGCCATGCTGCCCAGCGGCGTACCCGCCAGGAGCACCTCCTCGACCCTGGCCTCGCGGCGCCGGTGCAGCAGCACCGGCGGCATGCCGGCGGCGGCGACGGTGATCGCGCCGCTGCCGATGCGCACCAACGAGGCGGCCATGTTCATCCGCCCCAGCTCCATCTGGCGAATCGCCCGGGTGGCGCTCTCCAGCAGATGCGCCAGATCGGCCTCCGCGGCCCCGGCGGTGAAGAGCCCCTTGACCACCGAGACCATGGTGCCGGCCTGCGCGCCGTGCCCGGCGGCGTCGCCGATCACCGTGGTCAGCGAGCCGTCGGGACCCGGGAAGAAGTCGTAGTAGTCGCCACCGACCTCGGTGGCGGTGCGCATGAACACCGCGACCTCGAGCTCGGGGTGCCGGGGGAGCGTCTTGGGCAGCAGGGAGAGCTGCAGCCGCCGGGCCTCCTCGAGCTCACGGCTCTTGCGCTCGTTCTCCGCCTCCAGCAGCCGCTGGGTCAGCTCCTGCTCCCGCCGGCGGCGCTCCTCTTCGATGAGCCGGCGCTGGTTGTCGGCCAGATCCCGGGCCATGTGGTTGAAGGCCCTGGCCAGCTCGCCGAACTCGTCGCGTGACCGCACCGCGACCCGGGTGGTCAGGTCGCCGGCCGCCAGCCGGTGGGCGGCCACGGCGAGCTGGGCCAGCTTCCGGGTCATCCGCCCGGAGACCCAGACGACCCCGACCAGGGCCACCGCCATGAGGGCCAGACCGGCGCCGAAGTTCCAGGCCGCGGTGCGCTGGAAGTCCCTCAGCGAGTCGCCCACCGGCCGCGCGACGCCGAAGCGCAGGCCCGACTCCGGGTCGGGGGTCTCCACCACGATCCACTCCTGGCCGGCCGACGCCGTGCCGCCCTCGGGCGCCCCGTCGGCCGGGGCCAGCCGCTCGAGGAGCTGCCGGTCCGTCCCCTCTCCCAGGTACAGCTTCCCGTCGGCATCGCGGGCGTAGGCCAGCTCGCCGCCCTCGCGCGGGGTGCGCTCCAGCACCAGGCGCACGATCTCGGACGGAGGCACCAGGGCGCGGATCGTGCCGATCACCTCGTCGCCGCGCATCACCGGGGCGGTGAGCTCCGAGCCGAGGAGCTCGCGCATCTCCTCGCCGCGCGCCTCGACCCCCTGAAGCTCGGCCGCCTGGAAGCGCTCGCGCTGGAAGATGGCCTGGCGGATCGTCTCTTCGAGGTACTCGCGGGTGATCCCCGACTCCTCCAGGGTCGCCTCGCGGCGTTGGAGCCGCCCCAGCGCCCGGGCCAGGACCGTGGAGGGGTAGATGAAAAAGCCCCGGTTGCCCTCGTCCTCCACCAGGGGCTGGAACTCCAGCCACTCCACGAGCTCGGCCATCTCTCCCATCTGCGCCATCAGCCCGGCGTAGACCTGGCTGGCGCTCGGGCCCTCCTCCGCGCTGGGCAGCAGAGCCCGCACCGGAAGCTGGCCCACGCTCTGGAGACGGGCGTCGAGCTCGGCGCGCACCGCGTCCAGCCGCTCTCCCATCTGCTCGCCCAGCAACCGCGACTCGGCCTCCACGGCGCGCCGGAAGCTGCTCTGCGAGGTCCAGTAGGAGAAGAGGACGATCCCCGCCAGCGGCAGGACTGCCAGGAGCAGGAACGCGACGATGAGCTGAGTACGGACCTTCACGGAGCCCCCGCGGCCGGGCGCCCAGTATGCCGCTCCGGGATCGCGGACGCCACCCCGGGCGGGATCCCCACCGCGACCGGCGGCGCGAGCCTCAGGCCTCGGGGTCCGCCGGCGGCCCCGACGTGTCCTCCGGCGGGCGGTCCGCGGCCACGTGCCGCCGGACCTCTTCGATCACCGACAGGGCGAGGTCGCTCACCAGCCGCGACAGCCGCTCGGGGTCGCCGACGGCCGCCCGGATGCCGCTCTCGCACTCCTCGCCGGAGGGCCGGGGCCGGGCGGGCGGCTCGCTCCCGGCCGGTCTCACCGGCCGGAGCTCCCCTGGGTCCGCGACAGCCTCCGCCGCGCCAGCAGATTGGCCACCCGCACCGCGAGCTCCTCGCTGGCCCGCTCGGAGCGGGCGGCGCGGTAGAAGAGCAGGAAGGCTGCCAAGGCGCGCCGCTCCAGGCCTTCGGCCCGGAAGATGGAGTAGGCCTCCTCCGCCAGCCGCCGCACCTCTCCAGGGCGTCCGGCCGCGGCGTGCACGGCCGCCAGATCGAGGCTCACGAGGGCCGCCCGGAAGCGGGAGCCCTCCTCGGCGAGGGTCTCGCGGACTCGCTGGAGAAGGGTGCGGGCGGCGGCCAGCTCCCCTTCGGCCCGGGCCGCGATACCGCGGATCCACTGCAGCCGGGTGGAGTGGCTGCGACCGCCGACCAGGGTGGCCACCCCCTCGGCGACGCCCAGCACCCGGCGGGCCTGCTCGCCGTCGCCGTCGCGCGCCAGCCGCTCGGCCAGCGGCTGCAGCGCCAGCAGGATGCGCTCCGGCTCCGCCGCGCGGGCGACTCCCTCCGCCAAATAGACGCAGGCCGTCTCGACCGGCTCCAGCGAGGCGGCGACCACTCCGCGGTCGATCAGCGCGTGTCCGAGCCGCTCGCGGGCGGCGAGCCGGCGGCGGAGCGCGATCTCCCGGTCCAACAGCCGGGAGGCCTCCCGGGGGCGGCCCTGGGCGAACCGCAGCGAGGCCAGCAGGCTGAGCAGCGTCGCCTTGAGCTCGGGTCGCCCGGTCCCCCACTGCGCCAGCTCGACCGCGTTGGCCAGCGCCTCCTCCGCGCCGGCCAGGTCGGAGGAGATCCGCAGCGCGTTGCCCAGGTAGCCCAGCGCCTCGGCGTGGAGGTCGGCCGCCGCCTCCTCCCCGACGTCCTCCGACTCGACGACGATCTCCACGCACCCCACCGCCAGACGCGCCAGCTCGAGCGAGCGTGCCGGCGCCTCGAAGCGAGCGGCGTAGCTGTCGTCCATCAGGTGCCGGGCGAGCTGCTCGAGGAGCACCGGCGGGGCCGAGCGCAGCGACGCGAGCTGGCGGCCCGCCGGCCGCGGAGAGGTCCCCCGGCGGCCCGGCCGGAGGGCGGCGGGCGCCGCGGCCGCACGGGCCGCTACGCGGTCGATGACCGACGCATAGCCCGTACCCTCGGAGACGCTCTTGCGACGCTTCATCCGCGGCATGATCCTCTGCGGCGACACGCCTGACAGCGGAGTGCTGGCGTCAGCCTACCGCATCCGGCGCCCGGGCGCAATCGC
>JAWWBN010000212.1:0-6741 GCA_033720955.1 Thermoanaerobaculia bacterium
GGGGTTGGCCGCCCTGGTCCGCCACCCCGAGGTCGCGGCGCGGCTCGACCTGGTGCCCGACCTGGGCGACCCGGCCGCCTTCGTGCCGCTCTTCCTGGTGCCGGTGGCCGTGCAGTGGTGGGCGTCGTGGTACCCCGGGGCCGAGCCCGGCGGCGGCGGCTACGTGGCCCAGCGGATGCTGGCGGCCCGCAGCGAGGGCGACGCGGTGGGGGCCACCCTGCTCTTCAACGTGGCCCACTACGCCCTGCGCCCCTGGCCCTGGATCGTGGTGGCTCTCGCCTCGGTGGTGGTCTTCCCCGACCTGGAGTCGCTCGCCCGCGCCTTCCCCGCGGTGGACCCGCAGGTGGTGCGCGACGACCTCGCCTATCCCGCCATGCTCACCTTCCTGCCGCGAGGTCTGCTGGGGCTGGTGGTGGCGTCGCTCGTGGCCGCCTTCATGTCCACCATCTCGACGCACCTGAACTGGGGCTCCTCGTACGTGACCCACGACTTCTACCGCCGCTTCCTGCGTCCGGAGGCGGGTCCGCGCGAGCTGGTCCTGGTGGGCCGGTTGTCGACCGTGGCGCTCATGGTCCTGGCGGCGCTGGTGGCGCTGGAGCTGGAGAACGCCCTCCAGGCCTTCCAGATCCTGCTGCAGATCGGCGCCGGCACCGGGCTGCTCTTCCTGCTGCGCTGGTTCTGGTGGCGGATCAACGCCTGGAGCGAGCTCGCCGCGATGACGGTCTCCTTCCTGGTGGCGGTGGCGCTGCAGATCGGCTCCGACCTGCCCGCCTGGAAGGAGCTCCTGATCGGCGTCGCCGTCACCACGGTCTGCTGGGTCGGCGTGACCCTCCTCACGCCGCCCAGCGATCCGGAGACGCTGCGCTCCTTCTGCCGCCTCACCCGCGCCGGCGGGCCCGGTTGGCGGCGGGTGACCGGCGGCGCCGCCTCCGGCGGCGACCCCTGGCCGGTGCCGCTGGGCATCGCCTGCATGCTGGCCGGCTGCGGCGCGGTGTACGCCGCTCTCTTCGCCACCGGCAACCTGATCTACGGCCGGACGCTCTCCGCCCTTCTCCTCGCCGCGGCCGCCGTCGCCTGCGGCCTGCTGCTCGTCCGTCTCTGGCGCCGGTTGGCCGTGGTCCAGGGGGGTCGCGAGCCCGACGGAAGGGGGGCCGCTGCGACAGAATCCCATCCCAACGACCCACGGAGCCCGAGATGAGAGAGACCAGCCGCCGCGACTTCCTGAGGACCACCTCCACCGCCGGCCTGGGCCTGGCCCTCGCCGCCCGCGCCGCCGCCGGCCGCCGCACCCTCGAGACGCCGCCCCCCGCCGCCTACGCGGCGCCCGAGGGCTTCGCCGCCCCGGCGCTCGACAGAGTGCGCATCGGCTTTGTCGGCGTCGGCCTCCAGGGCGGCAGCCACGTGCAGAACTTCCTGCGGATCGACGGCGTCGAGATCCCGGCCATCTGCGACGTGGACGAGACGAGGGCGCGCGAGGTGGCGCAGTGGGTCGTCGACGCCGGCCGGGCGGCTCCCGCGCTCCATACCCGGGGCGAGACCGACTACCGGCGTCTCTGCGAGCGCGACGACGTGGACCTGGTCTTCAACTCGACCCCCTGGCGCTGGCACGTGCCGGTCTGCGTGGCGGCCATGGAGAGCGGCAAGCACGCCGCGGTGGAGGTGCCGGCGGCCTACACCATCGACGGCTGCTGGGAGCTGGTGGAGACCGCGGAGCGCACCCTGAGGCACTGCGTGATGATGGAGAACTGCAACTACGGCCGCTCCGAGCTCATGGTCCTGAGGATGGTGCGCGCCGGCCTGTTCGGCGAGCTGCTGCACGGCGAGGGCGCCTACATCCACGACCTGCGGGCCATCAAGCTCTCCGACCGCAACGAGGGGCTCTGGCGGTGGCAGCACTCGACCACCCGCAACGGCAACCTCTATCCCACCCACGGCCTGGGCCCCATCGCCCAGTGCATGGACGTCAACCGCGGCGACGCCTTCGACCGCCTGGTGTCGATGAGCAGCCCGGCGCGCGGTCTGGCCCTGTGGGCGAGGGAGCACCTGCCGGAGGACGATCCCCGGCGCGACGCCACCTTCGTGCTGGGCGACATGAACACCTCGATCATCCAGACGAAGCTCGGCCGCACCATCCTGGTCCAGCACGACACCACCACTCCCCGTCCCTACAGTCGCATCAACCTCATCCAGGGCACTCGCGGCGTCTTCACCGGCTACCCGGACCGCATCCACGTCGAGGGCCGCACCGAGGGGCATGGCTGGGACGACGTCGAGCAGTACCGCGAGCAGTTCGAGCATCCGCTCTGGAGGAGGCTCGAGAGCGAGGCCGAGGGCGCCGGCCACGGCGGCATGGACTACCTCGAGGACTACCGCCTGGTCGAGTGCCTGCGGCAGGGCGTTCCCACCGACATGGACGTCTACGACGCCGCGGCCCTCTCGGTGGTCACGGAGCTGTCGGAGATCTCGGTGGCGGAGGGCGGCCGTCCGGTGGAGTTCCCCGACTTCACCCGCGGCCGCTGGCGCGAGCGGACGCCGCTGCCCATCGTGGGCGGCTGAGCGCCCGCTCGGTCTGCGGCGGAATCTCGTAGGGCGGCGCAGCCGGGGCAGCCCGCCGCGGCGGGTCGAGCGAGTCGCCGGCCCCGTCCCGCTTCGCTACGATCCTCCGGGGACTGCGTTCTTCCTCCCATGAGCGAGCCGCTGGTCAGCGTCATCGTCACGACCTACAACCGGTCGGACGTGCTGCGTCTGGCGATCGGCTCGGCTCTGGCGCAGACCTTCGAGGACTTCGAGATCGTGGTGGTGGGCGACGCCTGTACCGACGACACGGCGGAGGTGGTGGCTGGGCTCGGCGATCCCCGCATCCGCTTCACCAACCTCCCCGAGAACCACGGCGACCAGTCGGGGCCCAGCAACGCCGGTCTCGCGATGAGCCGGGGGCGCTACATCGCCTACCTGAACCACGACGACCTCTGGTGGCCCGACCATCTGGAGCTGACGGTGGCGGCACTCGCGGCCGGCGACGCCAACGGCGTCTTCACCCTCCTCGACTCGGTCCACCCGGACGGCGGGGGCGATCTGCACGGCGCCTGTCCCGAGGGGCTCTACCACCCCCTGGCGTTGGCACCCGCCTCGAGCTGGCTCCTACGGCGACGACTGGTCCAGGAGCTGGGGGGCTGGCGGCCGAGCGGCCGGCTCTACAACATCCCGTCCCAGGATCTGCTGTTTCGGGCCTGGAAGAGCGGCAAGCGGCTGCGTCTGGTCCCGGTGCTCACGGTGCTGGCCTGTCACAGCGGCCACCGTCCGGGCGTCTACCTGCGGCCCGATGGGGAGGTGGCGTTCTGGGCGGAGCGGCTGGCGACCGACCCCGAAGGGCTGCGGGCGGAGCGGCTGACACGCCTGGCGACAGCGGCCACCCTCCGCCTCGAGCAGCCCGGAGCCCTCACCGCCTTCAAGCAGCTCCTGCGAGTGTGGGGCAAGCGTTTCGCCGCGCTCGTCGGCGTGCACTGGATCTCTCTCGGCAAGTTCGTCCGTCACGGCCGGCGGGGCGGGCACCTGGCAGCGCTACGTCGTCTGCGCGGTCTCCCCCCGCGTCGTCGCGGCCCCGGGCCCGGCGCGAGCGCCTCCGGAGAGAGCCGGGACGAGGAGTAGACTGCCGATGTCGGGCCCGCGATCCGACACAGGAGGAGGCAGGCGGGAGGCCGCTGGTATGGTGGCGGCGTCGGGCTGGTCGGAGGGGAATGGAATGCAGAGCATTGCGATCGAGGGGTGCCAGCCGGTCCCGGTGCGGGCCAACGCCGACCACCGGGGCTGCCTGTTCGAGATCTTTCGCGAGGAGTGGGCGGGATCGTTCCGCACGGTGCAGTGGAACGCCTGCGTCTCCCGCGCCGGAGTGATGCGCGGCGTGCACGTCCACGTGGACTACGACGAGTTCTACACCCTGCCCTCGGGGCGTGTCTTCCTGTGTCTGAAGGACATCCGGCGCGACTCTCCGACCTTCGGCATGGGCGTCGGCTTCGAGTGGTCTCACACCGACGGCTTCGCGGTGCCGGTGCCGCGGGGCGTCGCCCACGCGGTCTACTTCCTGGAGGACTCGGTCCTCGCTTTCGGGCTGAGCGGCTACTGGACGGCGGAGCTCGACACGGTGGGCTGCCGCTGGGACGATCCGGCGCTCGGCTTCGAATGGCCGCAGGCCACGGCCGAGCTCTCGGAGCGCGACACCGAGAGCGGCACCTACCCCGAGATGCTCCAGCGGTTCGAGGCGATGTCCGAGGCTCTCCACGCGCAGACGGGGCGGTGAGAGGCGAGATGTCCGAAGCGGCCAGCGGGAGCCTGCAGCCGCTGGTCGAGACCGCGTGGCTGGCGGAGCACCTGGGTGACCCCGACCTCCGGGTGGTGGACGCCACCGTGCAGGTCAAGCTCTGGCCCTTTCCCCGGGTGAGGAGCGGCAGACGCGGATACCGAAGGGGTCACGTCCCGGGCGCGGCCTTCGCCGACCTGCTGAAGATCTCGGATCCCAGCGCGCCCTCCTACACCTTCACCATGCCCAGCCCGGAGCGGTTCGCCGAGCAGATGGGACGGCTCGGCATAGGAGACGGCACCCGCGTCGTGCTCTACGACGCGCGGGAGAGCATGTGGGCCGCCCGGCTGTGGTGGATGCTGCGCACCTTCGGGTTCGACGACGCGGCGGTCCTCGACGGCGGTTGGAGGGCCTGGAAGCGGGAAGGCCGACCGGTCTCGTCGCGGCCGTGCGCGTATCCGGCGGCCACATTCACCCCGCGGCCCCGGCCTGAGCTCGTGGTCGGCAAGGCGGAGGTCCTGGCCGCGATGGAGGAGGAGACGACCTGTATCGTGAGTGCCCTGGGCCGCCGCCAGCATCGGGGCGAGCGGAACGAGTACGGCAGACGCGGGCACATCCCCGGCGCGAAGAACGTGACGGCGTGGGAGATCCTCGACCGCGACACCTCGCGGTACCGCCCCGTCGAAGAGCTGCGGGAGCTCTTCCGACCCATGCTGGAGGCCGAGCGGGTCATCACCTACTGCGGCGGCGGCGTCGCGGCGTCGAGCGACGCCCTGATTCTGCACCTGCTGGGCCACCGCGACGTCGCCGTCTACGACGGCGGGCTCATCGAGTGGTGCAGAGACCGCGACCTGCCCCTCGAGATCGGGGAGTGACGCCCGGGGCGCTCGCCCGGCGGCCGCTCCGCTCTGCCGGGGCGGTCCGGCGCGCGGAGGGGCGCCCCGCGAATTGCTAGACTGCACGGCGGTACCGGTGTCGATCGAACAGGGCAGTCAGCTCGGTCCCTACGAGATCGTCGGGCTGATCGGGCGCGGCGGCATGGGGGTGGTCTACCGGGCGCACGATGCGCGGCTCGCCCGGGACGTGGCCATCAAGGTGCTGCCCGACGAGCTGGCCGACGACCCGGGACGGCTCCGCCGCTTCGAGAGGGAGGCGCGGGCGGCGTCCTCGATGAGCCACCCCAACATCCTGACGGTGCACGACGTCGGCCGGCACGACGGCTCGCCCTACCTGGTGACCGAGCTGCTGGAGGGCGAGACGCTGGCCGAGCGCCTCTCCCGCGGCCGCCTGCGCACGCCGCTGGCCCTGGAGATCGCCACCCGGATCGCCGAGGGTCTCGCCACGGCGCACTCGCGCGGCATCGTCCACCGGGATCTCAAGCCGGCCAACGTATTTCTCGCCGCCGACGGTGGCGTCAAGATCCTCGACTTCGGCCTGGCCAAGCTCCTGCCGGCCGCGGAGGGCGACTCCTCCAAGCTGTCGAGAACGACCCTCACGGAGAGCTTCGCCCTGATGGGGACCCCCGCCTACATGGCGCCCGAGCAGGTGGCGGGTGGGGGCGCCGACTTCCGGGCCGACCAGTTCGCTCTCGGCTGCATCCTGTACGAGATGCTCAGCGGGGAGCGGCCGTTCGCGCGGGAGAACCTGGCGCTCACCCTGGCTGCCATCGCCGAGGCCGAGCCGCCGGACCTCTCGGAGCGGCTGCCCGGTCTGCCGCCACCGGTCCGATGGGTGGTCCGGCGCTGTCTAGAGAAGGAGCCCGCCCGGAGGTACCGCGACTCGGGAGACCTGGCCCTCGACCTCACCCTGCTCGCCGACCGGGCCGACGAGCTCGCGCGCTGGGCGGAGACGCCGGCGCCGCGGGGAGGGCGCGCCCGCTGGCCGTGGGTCGCCGCGGCGGGGCTCCTCGCGGTCCTCGCGGTCGCGGTGTGGCCCCGCTCCGCCCCGACGACGCCGCCGACCGTCCCCGAAGTGCGGCTGCTGACCTACTCCGGTCGCGACGGCTCGCCGGTGGTCTCCCCCTCCGGCGCCACGGTCGCGTTCAGCTCGGAGCGCGACGGGAGGCGACGGATCTGGCTCAAGGAGCTGCGCAGCGGCGCCGAGGTGCCTCTCACCGAGGGCCCGAGCGACGACCTGCCCCGGTACTCGCCCTCCGGCTCCGAGATCCTCTTCGTCCGCCAGACGGGGGACGGCAGCGACCTCTACCGCGTCCCGGCCGTCGGCGGGCAGCCGCGGCGGATCCTGGCCGACGCCCACGGCGGGGACTGGCTGCCCGACGGGCGGCGGATCGTCTTCGTGCGCACCACCGTGGAGGACGGGGTGACCCGCACCGCGTTGGGGAGCGTCGGCGCCGAAGGCTCCGAGGCCGAGATCCTGCTCTCCTTCGACGGACCGCTGCTCCACCACCCCCGGGTGTCGCCCGACGGCAGCCGGGTGGCCCTCAC
>JAWWBN010000213.1:0-6651 GCA_033720955.1 Thermoanaerobaculia bacterium
CGGGTCGATGCGCAGGATCTCGGGCGGCGCCTCGTCGCCCTCCTCCTGGAAGTTGATGCCGACGATCTTCCGCTCGCCCTTCTCGATGGAGCGCTGATAGCGGTACGCGGCGTCGGCGATCTCGTCCTGCTGGAAGCCGCTCTCGATGGCGCGGCGGGCGCCCCCCATCTCGTCGATCCGCGCGATGTAGTCGCGGGCTCGGGCGACGATCTCCTCGGTGAGGCGCTCGACGGCCCAGGCGCCCCCCAGGGGATCGGCGACGTCGGCGATGCCGCTCTCGTGCGCCAGGATCTGCTGGGTGCGCAGAGCCAGCCGAGCCGACTCCCGGGTGGGCAGGCCCAGGGCCTCGTCGCGCGAGTTGGTGTGCAGGCTCTGGGTCCCCCCGCAGACCGCGGCCAGTGCCTGGATGGCGACCCGCACCACGTTGTTGTCGGGCTGCTGGGCGGTCAGGCTGGAGCCGGCCGTCTGGGTGTGGAACCGCAGCCAGAGAGACCGCTCGCTCCGGGGCGCGTAGCGCTCGCGCACCAGCTCGGCCCACAGCCGCCGCGCCGCGCGGAACTTGGCCACCTCCTCCAGGAAGTGGTTGTGCGCGTTGAAGAAGAAGGAGAGCCGCGGCGCGAAGTCGTCGATGGACAGGCCCCGTGCCAGCACCTCTTCGACGTAGCAGAGCCCGTTGGCCAGGGTGAACGCCACCTCCTGCACGGCGGTGCAGCCGGCCTCGCGCATGTGGTAGCCGGAGATCGAGATCGGGTTGAAGCGCGGCATCTCCCGGCCGCAGAACTCGATGACGTCCGTCACCAGCTTCAACGACGGTTCCGGGGGGTAGATGTAGGTGCCGCGGGCGGCGTACTCCTTGAGGATGTCGTTCTGGAGGGTGCCGCCGATCTCGCTCCGCTCCGCTCCCTGCTCTTCGGCCACCACCACGTAGAGGGCGAGGAGGATCGCCGCGGTGGCGTTGATGGTCATCGAGGTGGTGACCCGGGCGAGCGGGATGCCCTCGAAGAGCCGGCGCATCTCCTCCACGCTGTCGATGGCCACCCCGACCCGCCCGACCTCGCCCCGGGCCGTGGGGTGGTCGGAGTCGAGGCCGATCTGGGTGGGGAGGTCGAAGGCCACCGAGAGACCGGTGATGCCCTGCTCCAGCAGGTAACGGTAGCGCCGGTTGGACTCCTCCGCGGTGGCGTAGCCGGCGTACTGGCGCATGGTCCAGAGCCGGTCGCGGTACATCCGCGGGTAGAGACCGCGGGTGAAGGGGTAGGAGCCGGGGTCCGGCGGCGCCTCGGCCGCGTCCTGGGCACGGTAGACGGGCTCGAGAGGCACGCCCGAGTCGGTGGCCCGCTCGTCGCCGGGCGGGTCGCCGCCGGAAGCCGAGGAGGCCATGACCGGATTATACGAGCCGCCCGTGGGTGTCCCCCGGCGGTCGGGTAGAATCACTCCCTTCGGAAAGGAGCCCCGTTGAACCCCCGCCGTCTCGTTCCCCTCGCCGCCCTCGCCCTCCTCCTGGTGGCCCCCGGCTGCGCCCAGGAGGGGGAGACCGAAGAGGCTCGCAACCTGGTGCCGGAGTTCCGGCTGCCCTCTCTCTCGGGCGGCGAGCTGGGGCCGGCGGACTTTCCCGGCAAGGCCGTGCTGGTCGAGTTCTGGGCCACCTGGTGCACCCCCTGCCGGGCGCAGGCCAAGATCCTCGAGAAGATGTGGGAGACGGAGAACCGCGACAAGGTCCAGTACCTGGCGATCAGCGTCGGCGAGAAGGAGGCCACGGTGCGCTCGTTCGTGGAGCGCAACCCGTTCTCCTACCCGGTGCTGCTCGACAGTGAGGACGAGCTCTCGGTGGCCCTCTCGATCTTCGCCCTGCCCACGGTGATGGTGGTCGACCCCACGGGAGAGATCGTCTACTTCCAGCAGGGACTCTCGCCGGCGGCGCCGCTCAAGTCGGCCATCGAGCTCGCCACGAGCGGAGCGGTGCCCGCGGCCTCCTCGTGAGCCCGTCGCAGTGATCAACATCCGCAACATCTCCATCCAGTGCGGCAACTGCGGCACGTATCAGACCCTCTCGGCCTTCGCCCGCCGCGAGGAGTGGAACGTCTACACCTACGAGTGCGAGAACGACGTCTGCGACCCGGCCGTCACCCGGACCCTCGTCGAGGTGCCGAGGGAGCTCGACGAGTTCGCGCACCGCGACCCGGGGTGGCGTGGCGGCGGGCGGCACGGAGCGCACGGCGACACGAGCTGAAGGAGCCTCAAAGGGTATGAAGAACATCGTCCACATCGTCGGCACCGGGACCATCGGCGAGCCGCTGATCGGTCTCTTCACCGACTTCCGTCACCACATGGGAATCGACGAGGTCACCTTCCACAAGCGCACCCCCACCGACTTCGACCGGGCGCGGATCCAGCACATCCTGGGCCGGGGGGCCCGGCTGGCGGTGGACGCCGACCGCAAGGCGGCCTTCGAGGCCCTGGGCCACGAGGTCAGCCTGGAGGCGGAGGAGGCGCTCGAGCGAGCCAGCGTGGTGATCGACTGCACCCCGGCCGGCAACGCCAACAAGAGCTCCTACGAGAAGCTCTCGGCGCCCCTGGGCTTTCTGGCCCAGGGCTCGGAGAAGGGCTTCGGCAAGCCCTACGCCCGCGGCGTCAACGACGACGCGATGGTGGCCGAAGAGGACCGCTTCGTGCAGGTGGTCTCCTGCAACACCCACAACATCACCACCCTCATCAAGACGCTCTGCGACGAGGGCGACAACCAGTACAGCCTCGACCGCGGCACCTTCGTCTGCATGCGCCGGGCGAACGACATCACCCAGTCCACCAGCTTCATCCCGGCGCCGGCGGTGGGCCGTCACGACGACCCCGAGTACGGCACCCACCACGCCGAGGACGCCGCCCGAGTCTTCCAGACCCTGGGCCACGACATGAACCTCTTCTCGAGCGCCGTCAAGCTCAACACCCAGTACATGCACTCGATCTGGTTCCAGCTCGTCTTCGATCGCGAGATCACCCTGGAGAAGGCGATCCAGCGGCTCAAGGGGAACCGGCGGGTGGCGGTGACGGACAAGCAGCACGCCAACCTGATCTTCAGCTTCGGCCGCGACCACGGCTACTACGGCCGCATCCTCTCCCAGACGGTGGTGGTGGTGCCCACCCTCACCGTGCGCCGGGGTCGCGAGCTGGCCGGCTTCTGCTTCACCCCGCAGGACGGCAACTCGCTGCTGTCCAGCGTGGCCGCCGCGCTCTGGCGGATGGAGCCCGACTGGGAGGTGGTGTCGAAGCGCCTGACGGCGATCCGCCGCTTCCTCTTCCGGGAGATCTGAGGAGGGGCGGAGACGCCGCCTTCCCGACGCCCCCGTGCCCCCTCCGCCGACGTCCCTCCTGCGCCTCGGCGAGCTGACCCTGGAGGGAGTCTCGCGCGCCGGCGAGGAGACCTGGTTCCGGGTGCAGCCGCCGGGAATCGGCTTCGACGTGGGCCGGGGCGCCGATCGGCTGGTAGGGGTGCCGCGGATCTTCCTGAGCCACGGCCACCTCGACCACGCCAGTGGCCTGCCGTGGCTGCTGTCGCAGCGCTCGCTGCAGGAGCTGGAGGCCACCCGTGTGGCCTGCCCCGCCGCCGCCGCCGAGGCGTTGGCCGAGCTGCTGGCGGCGGCGGAGCGGCTGGAGGGTCGCGACTACCAGGTCGAGGTCGAGCCCCTGGTGCCGGGGGATCGGGTGGAGATCGAGGGCGGGTTCGTGGTGGAGGCCTTCGCCGTGGACCACGTGGTGCCGGCCCTGGGCTACCACCTGATCCGGCGCAAGCGCCGGCTGGCCGTGCGTCTGCGGGGTCTGCCGGAGAGGCGGATCGCGGAGCTCGCACGGGCCGGCGAGCAGGTGTCGGAGGTCGACGAGGAGCTCTGGCTGACCTACTGCGGCGACACCGGGCCGGGGGTCCTGGAGGCCGAGCCCCGTCTGTACCGGGCCCGGGTGCTGCTTCTGGAGTGCACCTTCCTGGGGGAGGCGACGCGCGAGCGCTCGGCCGCCTACGGCCACCTGCATCTGGACGACTTCGTGCGGCGTGGCGACGTCTTCCGCAACGAGGCCGTGGTGCTGCATCATCTGAGCCGCCGCCACCGGCTGGCCGATCTGCGCCGGGAGGTGAACGAGAAGCTGCCCTGGCTGACCGGCCGCGTCCACCTGCTGGGAGAGGAGGAGGAGTGAGCGCGACACGGCGGATCGGAGGAGGTCCTCCCCGCGGAGAGGAGGAGCCCGACCGGGGGCGGCCCCCCGGGGAGCGCACGCGATGAGCGATCGACCCGCGCCGGACGGCGAGGCGCCGGTGCCGCCGCAGCGCGGACCGGGGGTCGGCGACGAGCTGGAGCTGGTGGTCGAGAAGCTGGTCACCGGCGGCGACGGCCTGGCGCGCCACGAGGGCCTGCCCCTCTTCGTCGCCCGCGCCGCGCCGGGGGACCGGGTGCGGGCGCGGGTCTGGCAGCGCAAGCGCGACTACGGCCGGGCCGAGATCCTGGAGGTGCTCGCCCCCGGTCCGGCGCGCCGCGAGCCGCCCTGCCCCTACTTCGCAGAGTGCGGCGGCTGCGACCTTCAGCACCTGGACGAGGCGGCGCAGCTCGAGGCCAAGGTCGCCGCCACGCGGGAGACGCTGGAGCGCATCGGGCGGGTCGAGTGGCCCGAGCGCGTGGAGGTGGTGGCCGGAGAGCCGTGGGGCTACCGTCTCCGGGCCCGGCTCCGGCTGGAGGGGGACGATTCCAGCGGCGGGGCGGACTCGCCGGCGGTGGCCCGCGTCGGCTACCTGGCGCGCGCGTCGAACGACCTGGTGGCGGTGGACCGCTGCCCGATCCTCGCCCCGGAGCTCGAGGCGCTGCTGCCGGTCCTGCCCCGCGCCGCCGGCTCGCGGCCGCCTTCCAAGCTGGAGATCGCCGCCGGCGACGACGGGGTCACCCTCTCGCCGCCGGTGGAGGGTCTGCCCCGCGGCGCCGTGACGCGCCAGGTGGGCGAGCTGACCTACGCCTTCGACGCCCGAACCTTCTTCCAGGCCCATCGCCACCTCCTGCCGCGGCTGGTGGAGCTGGCGGTGGGCGACTGGAGGGGCGAGACGGCGTGCGACCTCTTCTCGGGCGTCGGCCTCTTCGCGCTGCCGCTGGCGCGGCGATACGCCAGGGTGACGGCGGTCGAGGGGGACCGGGCCGCGGTGCGGTATCTGAAGCGCAACGCCCGGGAGAACGGTCTCGGCAACGTGGCGATCGTCGGCCGGGCGATCGAGAGCTGGACCCCGGAGCTGCCGGAGGGGGTGGACCGGGTGCTGGTGGACCCGCCCAGGATCGGCCTTCACGTGCGCACCCGCGAGCAGCTCCTGAAGCGCCCGCCGGAGCGGCTCACCTATGTCTCCTGCCAGCCGGCGAGTCTCGCCCGGGATCTGATCTGGCTGCAGCGCGGCTTCGTCATCGAGAGCCTGGCGATCGTGGACCTCTTCCCGCAGACGGGGCACGTCGAGACGGTGGCGCAGCTCGTGCGACGCGGTTGACCCTGGGGGCCCCGGCGCGATCGTGACGCGGCGCGGGCGGCCCCCTATAATCCCCCCTCGAGGAGGACCCGATGCCCGCGATCACCATCGAATACTGCGTGGTTTGAAACTACAAGCCGCGTGCCGCCGGTCTGGCGGACGAGATCAATGAGAAGTTCGGCGTCGAGCCCACCCTGATCAAGGGGAAGGACGGCGTGTTCGAGGTCGAGTTCGACGGCGAGCTGATCTACTCGAAGCGGTTGAACGGCCGCTTCCCCGAGCCCGGCGAGGTCGAAGAGGCCCTCCAGGCCAAGCTGGCCGGCTAGCCCCGCCCGCCCGGAAGCGCCGGCTGCGTGCCAGAGGGACCGGTCTCGGCAGCCGCCCAGGGCGACCCGAGTCGTCGTCTGGTCCGGCAACTGACCCTCCGAGACACGAAACCGGCCACCCCCCCGCGCCGAAGAGAGGGATGCACGGTAGGATTCTTGCTTTGGAGGCCAGCCATGAGCGCACCCCAGGATCCGGGCGCCGCCCGTATCGAGCCGATCGCCGCCGACAGCCTGACCGACCGTCGGGCGCGACGGATCGCGCGGCACGTCCGCGGCATCATCGACGAGCTGGGGCTCGACCGGAACGACCCCAACCTCGAGCACACCGACCGCCGGGTGGCCGAGATGTATCTCGAGATGTTCCACGGGCTGGAGGAGGGCGCCGAGCCGCCGATCACCGTCTTTCCCAACGACGAGGGCTACCACCACATGGTGATGGAGAAGGACATCCCCTTCTACTCCATGTGCTCGCACCACTTCGTGCCCTTCTACGGCCACGCCCATATCGCCTACATCCCCGGCGACACCATCCTGGGGCTGTCCAAGTTCGCCCGCATCCTCGAGTTCTACGCCAAGCGCCCCCAGCTCCAGGAGCGCCTCACCGAGCAGGTCGTGGGCTTCATCGAGAGCGAGCTCGCGCCGCAGGGCGCGATGGTCGTCGTCGAGGCGCGTCATCTCTGTGTCGAGATGCGGGGCGTGAAGAAGCCGGGCGCGCTCACCGTCACCTCGGCCATCCGTGGCACCTTCTACAAGAAGGAGGTCCGGGAGGAGTTCTTGGACCTGCTGAACCGCCGATGACACGGAGCGCGAAGCGAGACGGGGAGGGACGTTGATGCGAGC
>JAWWBN010000214.1:0-6639 GCA_033720955.1 Thermoanaerobaculia bacterium
CCCACCCCTCGGGGGCGCCCACCCTGGTCTTCGGCGCCCGCGGCATCGCCACCGTCACCCTCACCGTCTACGGTCCGCGGGTGCCGCAGCACAGCGGCCACTACGGCAACTACGTCCCCAACCCCGCGATGGGGCTGGCGCGTCTGCTGGCGTCGATGAAGGGGGCCGACGGACGGGTGACCATCCCCGGCTACTACGACGGCGTCCGGCTGAGCGACGCCGACCGCGCGGCCCTGGCGGCGGTGCCGGAAGACGTCGAGGAGCTGCACGAGAAGCTCGGCATCGGCGCGCCCGAGCGGGTGGCCGGCTCGCTCCAGGAGGCGATCCAGTACCCGTCGCTCAACGTCCGGGGGATGGCCTCCGGCTGGGTGGGCGACCAGGCGCGCACCATCGTACCGGCTACGGCCACCGCCGAGATCGACGTCCGCCTGGTGCCCGAGAGCGATCCGGAGCGGCTGCTGGGTCTGATCCGCGACCACATCCGAGGGCAGGGCTTCCTGCTGGTGGAGGGCGAGCCGTCGGAGGCGCAGCGACGGGGCCCGAAGCCGGTGGTGCGATGGGGGTCGGAGGTGTCCTACGGCGCCTTCCGAACCCCGATCGACTCGCCGCTCGCCGCCTGGCTGCGCCGAGCCCTGGTCCGGTACCACGGCGGGGAGCCGATCCTGCTGCGCACCCTGGGCGGCTCGATCCCCATCTCTCCCTTCGTCTCCACCCTGGGCGTGCCGGCGGCCACGGTGCCCACGGTGAACCCCGACAACAACCAGCACAGCCCCAACGAGAACCTGCGCGTGGGCAGCTTCGTGGAGGGAATCGGGGTCATCGCGGCGGTCCTCACCGAGCCGGTCGCGGAACCGCCGGCCGGCGCGGACGACGGATAGCGGCGCCCCGGGCCGCCCCGCCACCCGGTCTCACCCGTCCGTCGGCTTCCGCCCGGCGGCGGCGGAGCGCAGACGCTGGAAGCGCTCCAGCCGCTCGGCCAGCTCCGCCTCGAAGCCCTCTCCTCTCGGCCGGTAGAAGCGGGTCCCCTGGAGCCCCTCCGGCAGACAGTCGAGACCGCCCACCCCCTCCTCGGTGTCGTGGGCGTAGACGTAGCCGCGTCCGTAGCCCACCTCCTTCATGAGCCGGGTGGGCGCGTTGCGCAGGGCCGGCGGCACCGGGTCGGCGGGACGCTCCTCCACGGCGTGGCGGGCGTCGCCCCAGGCCCGGTAGGCGGCGTTGCTCTTGGGCGCCAGCGCCAGGTACACCGCCGCCTGCGCCAGCGCCAGCTCTCCCTCCGGCGAGCCCAGGCGGTGGTAGGCGTCCCAGGCGGCGAGAGCCTGCGGCAGGGCGCCCGGGTCCGCCAGGCCCACGTCCTCGCTGGCGAAGCGCACCATCCGCCGCGCGACGTAGAGCGGCTCCTCGCCGGCGGCGAGCATCCGCGCCAGCCAGTAGACGGCGGCGTCGGGGTCGCTCTCGCGCAGCGACTTGTGGAGCGCCGAGATCAGGTTGAAGTGCTCCTCGCCCGCCTTGTCGTAGACCAGGGTCTTGCGCTGGGCCACGGCGGCGACCGCCGCGGCGTCCACCCGCGAGATCCCGGCGCCGGCGGCGTCGGCCACCACCAGCTCCAGCAGGTTGAGCGCCCGCCGGGCGTCGCCCGAGGCGAGCTGGGCGATGGAGGACAGCGCCGGCGGCTCCAGCTCGACGTCGTGCTCCCCCAGGCCGCGCTCGGCGTCGGCCAGGGCGCGCTCCAGCAGCTCCGTCAGCTCGTCCACCGAGAGCGGGTCGAGGACCACGACGCGGCAGCGGGAGAGGAGGGCTGCGTTGAGCTCGAAGGAGGGGTTCTCGGTGGTGGCCCCCACCAGCACGATGTCGCCGCGCTCGACGTAGGGCAGGAAGGCGTCCTGCTGGGCGCGGTTGAAGCGGTGGATCTCGTCCACGAAGAGCAGCGTCCGCCGGCCCGTGGCGCGGCGCAGCCGGGCGGCGTCGGCCATCACCGCCTTGACCTCCTTGATCCCCGAGGTCACCGCCGAGAAGGGGACGAAGCGGCAGGAGGTGCGGCGGGCGACGATGCGGGCCAGGGTGGTCTTGCCCGAGCCGGGCGGCCCCCAGAAGACCAGGGACGGCACCCGGTCGGCGGCGATGGCGCGGGCCAGGAAGCCGTCCTCCCCGGCGACCTCCCTCTGACCCACCACCTCGGCCAGGTCGCGCGGGCGCATCCGGTCGGCGAGCGGGGTGGCGGCCGCCGGCGCCGCATCGCCCGGATCGGGCGGCGACGCCTCGGAGTCGTCGAAGAGGGTGGGCACCGGGGGCACTATACCCCCGCTCCCCGGCCTACAATGCCGGCGGATGACCCGAGGTGGCGAGGGAGCCTGATGGTCCGGCGGGTGGCGCTGGTCGCGGTCGCGGCCGGGAGTCTGCTGGTCCTCTTCTTCTCGCTCGCGGGGGGAGCGGGCGCCTCCGTCGGGTTCACCCTGACGGCGGGCGCGATCCCGTTCGCCCTGATGGCGCTGGGTGCGACCCGCGCGGGCCGGTTGGGGACGGCGGCGGTGCCGATCCTGGCGCTGCTGGCGGTCGTCGAAGGGGCGCTCGTGGGCATGCTGCTCCTGCGCGGCCGGGTGCTGGAGCCGCCCTGGGTGGGCGGGCTTCCCCTCGGCGCGGCGCTGCTCGTCTACGGCCTGCTTCTGCTCCCCCTGGCGGCGACGGCGGTGGGCTTCGCTCTCGTCTTCGACCGCTTCGACGTCTCCGAGGACGACCTCGAGCGCCTGCGGGGGCTGGCCCCCGGGGAGGGGGAGGGGTAGCCCTCGATGCCGATCCTCGACCGGCCCCTGGTCGCCGCCGTCTCGCTGGCCTACCTCGCGCTGATGACGGCGATCGGGCTCTGGGCGCTGCGGCGCACCCGGACCGCCCGCGACTTCTTCGTCGCCGGGCAGTCGATCGGGCTCCTGGTCACGGGTCTGGCGACCATGTCGGCGGCCTTCTCCGGCTTCGTCTTCCTGGGTGGGCCGGGGCTCGTCTACCAGATGGGGCTGGCCTCGCTCCTCATCGTCGCCCCGGTGGGCTTCACCGCCGGTCTCCTCTGCTGGACGGTGGCCAAGCGGCTGCGGCTCCTCTCCGAGACGCGGCCGGTCTACACCGTGCCGGACGCCCTGCTGGCGCGGTACCGGAGCCGCCTGGTGTCGGGCCTCGCGGCGGTGGGGATCCTGCTGGGGTCGGTGGCCTACCTGGGCGCCCAGCTCCAGGCGCTGGGGGTGCTGATCGAGGCCGTCTTCGGCACCCGCGAGCTGCTGGGTGCCTGGAGCCTGCCGGCGGCGATGGGGGCCGGGGTGGCGGCCATCGCGGTCTACGCGGTGGCCGGGGGGATGGTCGCCGGCGTCTACACCGACTTCGTCCAGGGCCTGACGATGGTGGGGGCAGCCCTCGGCGTCTTCTACTACGCCCTCGAGGCCGGCGGCGGGCTGGGGACGATGACGCGCGAGATCGCCGCCTCGCCGGCCTTCGGACCCGGCTTCCTCGACCCGCTGGGCGGCGCGCCGCTCTTCACCGCCGCCGGCTTCTTCTTCCTCTTCGGCGTCGGCGTGCTGGGGCAGCCGCAGATGCTGCACAAGTTCTACATGCTGCGCGACGTGTCGCGCCTGAGGTGGATGCCGGCGGTGCTCGGCGGCTCCCAGGCGGCCTGCATCCTGATCTGGCTCGGGATCGGGCTGGCGGTGCCGGCGCTGGTCGCCGCGGGGCGGCTGGAGCCCCTCGCCTCTCCCGACGACGCCTCCCCCGTCTTCCTGCTGCAGTTCGCTCCCGGGCTCCTCGCGGGGGTCGTGGTCGCGGGGGTCCTGGCGGCGATCATGAGCTCCGCCGACTCCTTCGTGAACATCGCCTCGGCCGCCCTGGTGCGCGACCTGCCGAAGGCGCTCGGCGTGCGGCTGCCGGAGCAGCTCCTCTGGGGACGGGTCATGGTGCTGGCCATCGCCGTCCTCGCCGCGCTCTTCGCGCTGGTCTACGGCGACCTCATCGCCCTGCTCGGGACCTTCGCCTTCGCCACCTTCGCCGCCGCCCTGGCGCCGGCCATGGCGGTCGGCCTGAACTGGAAGCGGGTCGGCGCCGGCGCCGCCGGGGCCTCGATCGCCACCGGTCTCCTGCTGCAGGTGGGTCTCGAGCTCGCCACCCGCGCCGGGCGTCTCACGGTGCTGCCCCCCGGGGTCCTGCCCGGGGTGGTGGCCCTGGCGGGCTCCTTCACGGTGCTGATCCTCTGGGCCTGGGTGGCGCCCGGCCCCGCCCCCGACGACGACGTCGCCCTCGTGATGGAGCTCTGAGGGGGCGGCCTACCCCCGGCGGGGCAGGATCTCGTACCGCAGCCAGCGCACGTCCTGCGGGCCCACCCGCAGGGGCCAGCGCCGGCTGGCCTTCAGGCCCAGGTGGCGGGTGAGGCCGGGCGCCCCGGAGAGGACGTAGGCCCGCGCCCCCGGGCAGCGGCGCAGCAGACCGCCCAGCGCGCGCCAGGACTCGGCCAGCTCCCGGCCCTCCCCCAGCCGCTCGCCCCACGGCGGGTTGGCCACCACGACACCGGGCGCCGGATCGGGGACCAGCGTGGCGGCGTCGGCCAGACGCAGCTCGACCTGCCCCTCCAGGCCGGCGCGGCGGGCGCTCTCCCGCGCGATCCCCAGAGCCCCCTCGTGCCGGTCGCTCCCGACGATGGGCGCCGGGAGACGCCGCCGCTGGCGGTCCCTCGCCTCCTGCCGCAGCCTCCCCCACAGCTTCGGATCGGCGTCGGGAAAGCGCTCGGCGGCGAAGCCGCGCTCCAGCCCGGGCGCTCGCTCCAGGGCGAGGAGGGCCGCCTCCAGCACGAAGGTGCCCGAGCCGCACATCGGGTCGAGCAGCGGGCTGGCGCCGTCCCAGCCGGTCAGCAGGAGCAGCCCCGCGGCGGTGGCCTCCGGCAGCGGGCTCCTGACCTGGATCGGCCGGTAGCCGCGGCGGTGCAGGCTGCCGCCGGCGAGATCGCGGAAAAGGTGCGCCTCGCCGCGACGCACGATCACCCGCACCGGCACGTCGGGGTCGCGCCGGTCGACGTCGGGCCGCCGGCCGCGGCGGGAGCGGATGCGGTCCGCGATGGCGTCCTTCACCCGCAGAGCGGCGAAGCGGGCGTCGCCGAAGCCGCGCTCGCTCACCGACGCCTTGACGGCGAAGGTGTGGCGGGTGCCGACGAGCTCCTCCCAGCGGACCCCGGCGGCCAGCTCGTAGAGCTGGTCGGGCGTGGCCGCGGCGCCGGAGACGACCGGCTCCAGCAGGCGCACGGCGGAGCGCAGCCAGAGGAGCGCCCGGCGGGCGGCGTCGGGGGAGGCAGCGAACCGCGCTCCGCCCGCCACGGCCTCGACGTGGCGGGCGCCCAGGCCGAGCAGCTCGCCCGCCACGACCTCCTCGAGCCCCCGGGCGCACTGGGCTAGATAGAGCGGCGGCCTCGACGCCGGGCGGCGGGCGGGGGAGCGCTCGCGGGGTCGCGGCATGGTGGTCCTCCCGATCGTACCGGTCCGCCCGGACCGGCCGGCGCCCCGGCGCGCGCGGTCTCTCTCCCTCGCCCCGGAGCCGGCGGCCCCGGCTACTCGGGGCTCTCGTCCGGGCTCTCGATGCCCAGCAGCTCGACCTCGAAGATCAGGGTGGCGCCGGGGCCGATGACCGGCGGCCGGCCGGCGTCGCCGTAGGCGATGTCCGAGGGACAGACCAGCCGGCTCTTGCCTCCGACCTTCATCTTGGCCACGCCCTCGGTCCAGCAGGGCACCACCTGGCTCAACGGAAAGGTCACCGGCTGCCCGCGGTCCACCGAGCTGTCGAAGACGCTGCCGTCGCGAAGAGTGCCGTGGTAGTGGACCGTCACCCGGTCGGTGGCGGTGGGGCTGGCCCCCTCGCCCGCCCTGAGCTCCGTGTAGACGAGGCCCGTCTCGGTGGTCTCGGCGCCCTCCTCGGCCGCGGCCCGGGCCAGGAACTCGACCGCGGCGGCCTTCTCCGCCTCGGCCTTCCGCTGGGTGCGGTCCTGCGCGAGCTGCTGGAGCTGGGCCTGGTAGGCCATCGGGTCCACTCCGTGGGTGTCGCGGCCCAGGACGCCGTCCGCCAGCCCCGCCTGGACCACCGCCACCTCCTCGGCGCTCAGATCGAAGGTGGCGACGTTCCGGCTCAGCAGCAGGCCGAGGACGTAGAAGACCTTCTCCTCGTCGGTCGGCGGTGCGGCCGCCTCGTGGCTCTCGGCGACGAGCAGGGTGGGGCTCAGCAGCAGGGCGGCTAGCAGGAGGGCGGCCGCCCTCGGGCGATGCGTCATGGGATCACTCCTTTGTCGTGGTCACGGGCGGCGCGCGCGTCAGGACGGCGGCGCGTCGGGCGCCCGCGCCCGGAGAATACAGGAGGCTGCCGCCTATCGGCCCGCCGGCGTCGCGGGGAGGACCAGCGTGCGCAGCGCCGGAGGCGACAGTAAGCGCTGCCGGGCTCCGCTCGGCCAGCGCACCTCGAGCGACTCGGGTCGCTCCCCGGGGCCGAGGCCGAACGCCAGCCGGGTCTCGGAGGCCGACAGATAGGAGCGCCCGGAGGCCACCACGGCCCGCCGCTCCCGGCCGCCGGCCACCACCGTCGCCCGCAGGTCCAGACCGGCCGGCCCGGGAAAGGCGCGCAGCCCGAGCCACC
>JAWWBN010000215.1:0-6547 GCA_033720955.1 Thermoanaerobaculia bacterium
GACTCGCGCCGCGAGTGGGACGAGCGGCACTCCATGGACAATGTGCGCAGCATCCTGACCACGGGAGCGCTGCAGCCCTCGTACGCCCTCTACCCGAGCCTGGCCTACCTGCCGCACACCGCCGTGCTGGCCGCGGTGCGGGGGGCGCAGCGGCTGGCGGGGGCCGAGCCGCTGCCGGTGGTCGAGGCGGGTGGATCCGCCACCCCGGCCGTCTACCGGATCTGTCGGCTGATCGGCGTCCTCTTCGCGGCGGCCACGGTGGTGCTGACATACGTCGCCGGCCGGCGGATCTTCGGCCCCGGCGTGGGCCTCCTGGCGGCGACGCTCCTGGCCTTCTCGGCCTGGTTCGTGCGCGGCGCCCACGTCTTCAAGCCCGACCCGCTGCTGATGCTGCTGACGATGGCGACCTTCCTCTGGAGTCTGGATGCCGCCGAGCGGGGCGCGCTGCGCAGCTATCTCCTGGCCGGTGTCGGGGTGGGCCTGACGGCGGCGGCCAAGCAGAACGGAGCGCTGGCCGCCATCGCGGTGATCGGCGCCACCCTCTTCCGGCCGCTCGAGCTCAGGCGCTGGCTGTGGCTGGCCCTGGCCGGCGTGGCCTCCGCGGTGGTCTTCGTCGCGCTCAATCCCTTCCCCGACCTGATCCTCGAGTACACCCAGATCGGCACCAAGTACAACACCTGGGTGCGCTCGCAGGCCGAGACGACGCCGATGCCCCACGTCCTCCTCTTCCTGCCGCGGCTCTTTCTGACCGAGACCTGGCACGGGCCGGTGGTGGGGGCCGCGGCGCTGCTCGGCATCGCGCTGCTGCCGCTGGAGCTGCTGCGCCGGCGCCGGCTCGGGGACGGTCGTGGCGCCGCCGCCGGCATCTTCCTGACCCTGGTCTTCGTGGTGGGCTTCCCACTGGCCTGCGCCGCCATCAGCAGCTACCCGAAAACCAACATCTACCTGCCGCTGCTCCCCTTCACCTCGCTGACCGCCGCCTGGGTCCTGGCGGCGGCGGGGAGCTGGCTGGCGCGCCGGCTGTCGCCCTCCGCGCGACGGTGGGCCCTGCCGATCGCGGTGGCTGCGCTCCTGGCCCTGATCGCCCCCACCTTCGTCGCGTACGTGTACCAGCGCTCGGTGCCCACCACCACTCTCGACCGGGCGGCCCGGACGATCCAGCACGGGGCGCCCGGCCTGGGGCAGCGGATCGTCGTCTACGAGGAGGTCGGCGAGCCGCTGGTGGTGGAGCACCGGTGGACGGCGGTGCGGGGCGTCGCCGCCTGGGCCGTGGGTCAGCCCAGCCTGGCGAGGGTGCCCGCGGAGGCGCTCGACCGCACCGACTTCGAGGTCTTCCCCAGGGAGAGGCTGCTCGGCCCGGAGGGCGGCTTCTACCTGGGCCGGCTGCAGCGGCTGGAGGTGGGCGACGCGATCTGGGAGGTGGAGCCGCGACGGTTCCGGGTCCGCGGCCCCCGGCTTCTGGTCCTGGCCCACCCCTGGCGGGCGGTCGAGCCGGGGCTGCCGCTCGAGTGGCACGGCTCCCGCAAGGGGTCGAAGACGGCGCGCGCCGGGCTCCCGGACGGGCTGGCCGCGGACGACCTGGTGACCCTGGATCTCGAGCTGAGCCCTCGCCAGGGGAGCGAGTGCCGGCTTCTGCTGGGGGGTCGGGAGATCGAGATCGAAGCCTACGCCTGGGAGGACGGGGTCGTGAGGTGGATGAGCCGGCGCTTTCCGCTGGGCGGTCCCAGGGCGCCGCTGCGCCTCGAGTGTCCGGAGGCGGCCGACTTCGAGCCGGCGCCCGCGGGCCAGGTCTGGCGCTGGGTCCGGGATTGACCGTTCCCTCCGGGCCTTGCTAGGTTCAGGGGCCCTCCTGCTGGGAGGTCGTCTAAGGGTAAGACATACGGCTCTGGACCGTAGAATCGGGGTTCGAATCCCTGCCTCCCAGCCATTTCGAGCGCCGCGCTCGAAATGGGTGGGAGACAGGGATTCGGTCGTCGGCCTCCGCGCTTTGCGCGGAGGCCTCTAGAGCGAATCCCCTTCCGGGGGCCGGCCGTCGCTTCGCTCGGCCTCCGGCAGTGGAGGCGGTGGCGTCCCCCTCCCGGGCCGGCCGTCGCTTTGCTCGGCCTGCGGCGGTGGTGGCGGTGGCGTCTCCCTCCGGGGCCGGCCGTCGCTTTGCTCGGCCTGCGGCGGTGGCGTCTCGCTCGGGCCCGGTGGGCGGGTCGCTAGGCGCGGCGCGAGATGTTCAGGCGGTAGCCGGCGTAGATCAGCAGGAGGCCGACGAGCTCGGTGACGTAGAGGACCTCGACGTGGCCGGCGCGGGTCATGGCGCCGCCGAAGCCGGGGAGGATGGCGCCGATGGCGATCAGGATGTTGCCCAGGTAGCGGTGCCGGAGGCTCGGCGCCTTGCGGTAGCGCAGCGCCGAGACGATGGCGCCGCCGACCAGGAAGATCACCGAGTAGAGGTTGATGAACGGGCTGATCAGCCGCACCCACTGCCACTCGATCACGTCGCCGGAGAGACGGTGGGCCTCGGCGGCGGCGAGGTCGAGCGGGGTGAGGAAGACGAACACCGCGGCCGCTGCGATGAAGCTGGTGACGATCCCCGCCGACCAGTGGGCGAAGCGTCGGTTCATCAGCAGGTAGATCGACCCCTGCGCCAGGGGGTAGCCGCCCAGAAAGGCGCCGGCGACGTACCAGACCCGGAAGACGAACGGGTTCCAGCCCACGATGCTGGTGTACGCCTCGGTCAGGGTCCCCACCCCGTAGGTCGCCATTCCGATCCCCCACCAGAGGAGGTGGAGACCGCCCCCCTTCTCCCGCCACCGCCGGAAGAGCTGGTAGCAGAAGACCGCCGCCAGGACGGTGGTCAGGGCGGGCAGGTAGAGGACGGTCTGGTGCAGGAGCTCCACGGTTCTTCCTACGAGGTGCGTGTCGGCCGAGCAATATAGCAGCGCTCCTCGGGATCGGCGGATCTCCGCGCGGCGACGGGCGGGCTTCAGGGCTCCCTACTTATTGACGAAACTCTCTATTGGTAAGACGGTTCGCTATTTGACCTATCGACAAAGGCGTGTAGACTCCGGCTAGTCGCCTACGCGGCCACCCGAAAAGTTATCGCCTTGGCAGACGAGCGCAGCGCCCGCCCGAGATGGGGCGGTCCCGAGAGGGGCCTCCCCCGCGATCGGCCGTGCGCCGTCGCGCCCGCCCGGCCAAGGCCCGTTCAAATGGAATCGAAGGAGGGTAGAGGAATGAAGTTCCCCACTCGCCGGATGGTGCCGCTCGCTCTGATCGCGGCCCTTCTGGCAACCGCCCCGCTGGGCGCCACGACGCTCCTCCAGATGAATCTGGGGGATCTGACCCAGCGGGCCGACCGCATCTTCCGGGGGACCGTCATCGACGTCACCCCCGGCACCGTCTCCGTCGGGGGCGCCGAGCTCCCCACAACCACCTACCGTCTGCGGGTGGAGGAGAGCTTCAAGGGCGACGCCGACCTGGTCAAGGGCGACCAGGCGATGATCGAGGTCCAGATGATCGGCAGCATCAAGAAGGAGGGACCCCGGGGCGACCTGGTGAAGTTCTCGGCCTTCCGCGACGTCCCGCGTCTGACCATGGGCGGCGACTACCTGCTGTTCACCACGGCGCCGAGCGCCGCCGGTCTCTCGACCACGGTCGGGCTGGCCCAAGGCGCCTTCACGGTCTTCGTGCTGGATCGCCAGGAGTACGCGGTCAACGGCTTCAACAACGGCGGTCTCGGCCTCGACTCGGCCGGCCCCGCTCTCTACGACGACCTCAGCGCGAAGATCAACGCGCTGCTGGGCAACTAAGAGGAGGTGGAGAACATGAGAAAGAGCTCGCTTCGCCGCCTCGCTTCGATCGCCGCGCTCGCCCTCGTGGTGGCGGCGGCCCCGGCCCTGGCCGGCGGGCCGCTGGCCAACTGCAACAGCGGTCAGGCCTTCCTGTGGGACACCACGGGTCCCATTCCCTTCAACCCGGACCAGGGTCCGCTCGGCCCGCTCACCAACGCCGCGGCGACGGCCCAGGTCCAGCTCGCCTTCGACCAGTGGGCGGCGATTCCCACCTCGACCCTGTCCTACGCCAACACGGGCCAGCTCCCGGTGGACGTGGACATCACCAACTTCGGTCCCTATCTGAACGCGGTAGCGCCCGACGGCCTCTCCGCCATCGTCTACGACGACACCGGCGAGATCTTCGACCTGCTCTTCGGTCCGGGCTCCGGAGTCCTCGGCTTCGCCGGTCCCGAGTGGGGCATCGTCGCGACCTGTGAGATCACCGAGGGTCTCTCGTTCCTCAACGGCCCCGCCTTCACCAACGCCACGGCGGCGTTGGACGTGATGGTGCACGAGTTCGGGCACTACTCGAACTTCGCCCACACGGTGGTCAACGGCCAGGCGGTCGGCTTCGGGGACAACACGGGCCCGACCCCGAACGACACCTTCGGCCCCGCTCCGGGCGCCGCCTCCGATCTGATCGAGACGATGTACCCCTTCTACTTCGGTCCCGGCTCGGGCACCAACACCCTGCACGCCGACGAAGTGGCCATCGCCTCGACCATGTACCCGGCGCCGGGCTTCTTCGCCGGCACCGGCACCATCAGCGGCACCATCTTCGCCGCCAACGGGGTGACCCGTCTCTCCGGCGTGAACGTGATCGCCCGCAACGTGGCCGATCCCTTCGCGGACGCCGTGTCGGCGGTCTCCGGTGACTTCACCGACTCGACCTCGCAGGCCGATCCGGTGGTGGGCACCTACACCCTCAACGGCCTGACCCCGGGCGCCCAGTACGCCGTCTTCGTGGATCAGATCCTGGCGGGCGGCTTCTCGACCCCGCCGATCGTGCTCCCCGGCCCGGAGGAGTTCCACGACGCCAGCGAGGCGAGCACCAACCCGCCCGACGACCCCTCGGTCTTCACCGCGGTGGCCGCGGCGGCGGGCTCGCCGGCGAGCGGCGTGGACGTGATCTTCAACCAGCCGAGCCCGGGCGACCCGCTGCCGGTGGGTGACGACGGCTTCGTGCAGCTCGCGCTGCCGTTCGCCTTCGACATCTGCGGCCAGACCTTCAACTCGGTCTTCGTCAACGCCAACGGCAACCTGACCTTCGGCGGCGGCGACAGCGACTTCACCGAGAGCTCGGCCGAGCTGCTCGCCGACCAGCCGCGGATCGCCGCGCTGTGGGACGACCTCTCGCCGTTCAACCTGATCACCGGCGCCCAGCAGGGGCTGGTCACCTTCGACCAGAGCGCGAACGAGTTCAGCGTGATCTTCCAGGACGTGCCCGAGTTCCTCTCGACCGGCGCCAACTCCTTCACCATCACCCTGAGCAGGTCGTCGGACCACGTGGACATCGCCTACGGCGACATCACGGCGAGCGACGGCCTGGCGGGCGTGAGCTGCGGCGGCGCGATCACCTCCGGCTTCGAGGCCGGGGAGGACCTGAGCGCCTCGGCGCCCAGCCGTCTCAACCTGCACAACCAGCCGGCGCGGTACGAGCTCTTCAGCTCGGGCAACGACCTGGCCAACACGACGGTGCGCTTCAACGGCACCACCGACTACAACGACAACTGGGCCGAGAAGAACGACACGCCGAGCAAGGCGCGCAGCATCAGCCTGCCGTTCGACTCGATCCCGATCACCCGCTTCACGGAGATCGAGCCCGCCGGTGGCGACATCGACTGGTATCGCTTCGGCGTCGAGGGTGGAACCACCCTTCTCATCGAGATCATCTCGGGTCAGCTCGACTCGCTGATCGCCGTCTTCGACTCCGCCGGCAATCTGGTGGACTTCGACGACGACGGCGGCGCCGGGCTGCTGTCCAGGCTGTCGATCCCGGTCCCCGGCGACGACACCTACTTCCTGGCCGTCACCACCTTCCCCGACTTCGGTCTCACCGGAGCGGGCGGATCGGGAGGCCGCTATGTGCTCGACGCCTTCGCCGTGGACGGCATCCTGCTGGATCTCGGCGACGACACCTTCGAGGAGGTCAACCTCGGCTTCAGCTTCCCCTTCCAGGGTGGGAGCTACGGCTCGGTGTTCGTCAACTCGAACGGCAACCTGACGTTCGGCAGCGGCGACACCGACTTCTCCGAGACGGTGGGCGAGCTGCTCTCCTCGCAGCCGCGGATCGCCGCGCTCTGGGATGACCTGTCGCCCAACAACGGCGGCCAGGTGATCGCCGAGTTCGGCGCGGGCTCGTTCAGCGTCAGCTTCGTGGACGTGCCGGAGTTCCTCTCCACCGGAGCGAACAACTTCACGGTGACCCTCGACGTGAGCGGCGAGTACTCGATCGAGTACGGCGACGTGACCGCTTCGGACGGCATCGTCGGCACCACCGAGGGCGGTGGAGCGGCGAACCCCGGCGAGACCGACTTCTCGCTCGGCGGGCCGTTCAACAAAGCCGGCACGACGTACGAGCAGTTCACCTTCGGTGATCCGTTCGACCTCGACTTTGCCACGCTGGTCTTCGACCAGTAGGTAGAGGCGCGACAGCGCTGCTTCCCGCGGCGGGGGGGGGGGGGGGGCCACCCCCCCCGGGTGATTTGGCGGGGGGGCCCCCC
>JAWWBN010000216.1:0-6521 GCA_033720955.1 Thermoanaerobaculia bacterium
CCACGATGAAGAGAAAGAAGGGAAAGACGAGGTCGGTCGGCGTCCATCCGTGCCAGGTCGCGTGGGCCAGAGGAGGGTAGATGTGGCTCCAGCTCCCCGGGTTGTTGACCAGGATCATCCCCGCGATCGTGAGACCGCGGAAGGCGTCGAGCGACGCGAGCCGGTCGGGTCGTAGCTCCATCTTGTTGCGGCGTTCTATCACCTGGGGGGCGATCGCGGTCGCTTTCTGGGCGCCGCCGGTCGCCGGCGAGCCGGAGAGGGCCGCCGGCCTGGCGCACCCCGAGCTGGCTCTCCGGTTCGAGCTTCTCGACAACGTGGTGGGCGGGGAGAGCCGCTTCCGCGCCGCCTTCACCCTCGAGAACCGGGGTCGCACGGCCCTCCCGGCCGCCGGCTGGGCGGTCTATTTCAACTTCCTTCCGGTGCCCGACAGGGTCGAGGCGCCGGTGGTCCTCGAGAGGGTCAACGGCGACCTGCGCCGTCTCGCCCCGGGGCCGGGCTTCCCGCCGCTTCGGCCGGGGGAGGAGCTCGTGGTCGTCTTCACCGCCCCCGGGGCGCTGATCAACGACTCCGCCGCGCCGGCGGGGCCCTACTTGGTGGTCGGGGAGGGCGCCTCCGACGAGCGGACGGCGTCGCTGGCGGGCTACGCCGTCGCGCCCCTGCCGCCGGAGAGGATCCGCCGCTCGGCCGACGACCGGGTGCCGGTGCCCACCCCGGCGTCGCGCTTCGAGGCCAACCGGCGGCTCGGGGCGGCGCCGGTCGCGCCGGTTCCCATCGTGCCCACCCCGGTGCGCTTCCGGCGGGGCCCGGGAGTCCTGCGTCTGACGACCCCGGTTCGCGTCGCCCGGCCCGAGGCCCTGGCCGGCGAGGCGGAGCTCGCGGTCGAGGCCCTGGCCGCCTGGCGGGCCGGGGCGCCGCGGGCGGTGCCGGCCGGCGAGACGGCGCAGATCCGGCTCCGTCTGGGCCCGGTGGAGGTCGGCGGGTCGCCGCGCCGCGCCGGCGACACGGCCTACCGGCTGGAGATCGACCCGGGGAGCGGCGTCGAGATCGTGGGCACGGATCCGGCGGGCGTCTTCTACGGAGTCCAGAGCCTGCTCGCCCTGCTGCCGCCCGGCGGGCCGGCGGCGGGGGAGCCGCTCCAGCTCCCCGAGGCGCGGGTGGAGGATGCCCCCCGCTTCGCCTATCGCGGTCTCCACCTGGACGTCGCTCGCAACTTCCAGACCGCGGAGACGGTGCGTCGGCTGATCGATCTCGCCGCCTTCCACAAGCTGAACCGCTTCCATTTCCACCTCACCGACGACGAGGGCTGGCGGGTCGAGGTGGCGGGCCTTCCGGAGCTGGTGGAGGTCGGCGGTCGCCGCGGCCACACCGCCACCGGTCTCGACCACCTGCCGCCGTCGTTCGGATCGGGTCCCGATCCGGCCCGGGGCCACGGCAGCGGGCACTACACCCGGGCCGAGCTGGTGGAGATCGTCCGGCACGCCCGCCGGCGGCACGTCCAGGTGGTGCCGGAGATCGACCTGCCCGGTCACGCCCGTGCCGCCATCCGGGCGATGGAGAGCCGCGCAGCCCGGCGGATCGCCGACGGGCGAGCGGAGGAGGCCGCCGCCTTCCGCCTCCGCCACCCGGACGACCGCTCCGAGTACCGGTCGGTCCAGGGGTGGGACGACAACGTCGTGGATGTCTGTCTGCCGTCGACCTACCGCTTCGTGGAGCGGGTGGTGGACGAGCTGGTGGCGGTCTGGAGCGAGGCCGGCGGGCGGCTCGAGACCGTCCACGTGGGCGGCGACGAGGTGCCGGCCGGGGTGTGGGAGGGATCCCCCGCCTGCGCGGCGCTCGTCGAGCGGGACCCGTCCGTGGGCTCGGCGGCGGATCTGCCGGCGTACTTTCTGGCCCGGATCGGCCACATCCTGAAGGCGCGCGGCCTCGCCACGGGCGGTTGGGAGGAGATCGCCCTGGAGTCCGGTGGCCACGGAGCCGGGGTCAAGCGACCGAGCGGAGCCGCCCTCGCCCGGGGCTTTAGGCCGTGGGTGTGGAACAACGTCTGGGGCTGGGGCGCCGAGGACCTCGGCTACCGGCTGGCCAACGCCGGCTTCGAGGTGGTGCTCGCCAACGCCACCAACCTCTACTTCGACCTGGCCTACGAGAACCATCCGCGCGAGCCGGGCTACGCCTGGGCGGGGTTCGTGGACACCCGGAAGGGGTGGGGCTTCGAGCCGCTCGACATCTACCTCGACGTCGAGAGCGACCTCCTGGGACGGCCTCTCGCGGCCGAGACCCGCGCCGGGTGGCGCCGTCTCACGCCGGCCGGCCGGCGGTCGGTCCGAGGCATCCAGGGCCAGCTCTGGGGCGAGAACGCGCGCGGCCGCGAGGCCCTCGAGTATCTGGCCTTCCCCAAGCTCCTGGGTCTGGCCGAGCGCGCCTGGGCGCCGCGGCCGGCGTGGTCGTCGGAGCCCGACCCGGAGATCCGCGGCGGCCTGCGCGACGCGGCCTGGAGCGACTTCGCCCAACGCCTGGGGCGAAGAGAGCTGCCCCGCCTGGACTGGCTCTTCGGCGGCGTGGCGTACCGGCTGCCGCCCCCCGGGGCGGTGGTGGAGGGGGGCGTCCTGCGGGCCAACGTCGCCTACCCGGGCCTCGCCATCCGCTACGCGGCGGGCGGCGGCGATCCGACGGCCGACTCGCCCCGGTATGAGGGGCCGGTCGCCGTGGGCGAGGGCCCGGTGCGGCTGCGGGTCTTCGACAGCCGCGGCCGGGGCGGCCGGGTCGTCGAGGTGCGGGAGGCGGCCGCCCCCGGAGGCGCTCCCTGAGTCGGCTCGTCCGCGCTCCGGCCCGCGGCCCCCGGATGGACACCGGTCCGCCCGGGTCCGGCCGCGGCTACTCGTCGTCGCCCAGGAGGTGGGTCTTCCAGAAGAGCGCCACGATCTCCTGGTAGAGGTCGCGGTTCTCCTTCTTGCGGAAGCCGTGACCCTCGTTGAGGGCGTTCATGTACCAGACGTCGTAGCCGGCGGCGCGCACGTCGCGGACGATCTGCTCGGACTCGGTCACCGGGACCCGCGGGTCGTTCTGGCCCTGGGCCACGAAGAGCGGAGCGGTGATCCTCTCGGCGTTGTTGTTGGGGCTGATCTTCTCGAGGTGGGCGCGCATCTCGGGGTCGCGCTCGTCGCCGTACTCCACCCGCCGCAGATCCCGCCGGTAGTCCTGGGTGTTCTCCAGGAAGGTCACGAAGTTCGAGATGCCGACGATGTCCACGCCCGCCCGCAGCCGATCGGAGTAGTGCACCAGGCTGGCCAGCACCATGTAGCCGCCGTAGCTGCCGCCGTAGACCGCGACCCGGCGCCCGTCGAGGTCGGGCCGGGCGTCGATCCAGTCGAGCAGCGCGCCGATGTCCTTCACCGAGTCCTCGCGCAGAAAGCCGTTGTCGAGGGCGAGGTACCGCTTGCCGTAGCCCGACGAGCCGCGCACGTTGGGCGCCACCACGGCCATCCCCAGCTCCCGCGCCCAGAGCTGCAGGTTGGCGCGGAAGCTGGGCCGGTGCTGACTCTCCGGGCCGCCGTGGATGTAGACCACCACCGGGTGGGGTCCCTCACCCGGTGGCAGGTAGAGAAAGGCGGGGATCCGCCGGCGCTCCCCGTCCACCTCGTCGAAGGTGGGGTAGTGGACCAGCTCCGCGCCGACGAAGGTGTCGGTGTCGAGGCCGCCGACCTCGCTGAAGGTCCACCGCACCAGCTCGCCGGCGTCGGTGGGGCTCTCCCCCAGCTCCAGCACGAAGGCGTCGCTGGGGGTGCGGGTGGTGTTGAGGTGCATGGCCAGGCGGCGTCCGTCGGGGCTGAACTCGAGGCTTCCCACGAGGCCGGTGGGCACCGCGGTGACCTCCGCGTGGGCGAGGGTGGCCGGGTCCAGCAGGTAGAGACGGTCCAGCCCGCCGGCGTTGACGGTGAAGGCGGCCCGGGTGCGGTCGGGGGAGAGGGCCAGGTCGTCCACGTCCCAGGGGATCGCGGAGGTGACGAGCTCCAGACCGCCGGTGGCGAGATCCAGACGGCCCAGCCGGGTGAACTCGCCGCCGCGGTCGGTGGCCACGAAGACCCGCTCGCCGGTGGCGTCGAAGCGGGGGGTCACGCCGAGCCACGCCTCCGGCTCCTCGCCGCCACCCGCGATCACGGTGCGCGTCCCGGTGGCCAGATCCAGGAGATGGACCGCGGACCGGCTGGCCGAGACGTACTGCTGGATTAGCAGACGACGCCCGTCGGCGCTCCAGTCCGCCGGCGCCCACCAGGCTCCGTCGGGCGCCTCGAGGACGAGCCTCGCCGAGGTGGGGTCGGCGGGGTCCATCGTCCAGACGTCGTTGGAGCGGCCGTTGCGGCGGGTGCTCTGGTAGGCGAGCCGGGCGCCGTCGCGGCTCCAGACCGCCGCGCCGTTGCGCGATTCCCCGTCGGAGAGCAGCCGCGAGTCGCCGGTGGCCGGGTCGAGGAGGAAGATCTGCCGGAACTCGTTGCCGCCGGCGTCCATGAAGAAGAGCAGGTCGCCGCCCCCGGGCCGCCGGGCCACGCCGCCCACGGGCTCGTCGAAAAAGGTGAGCTGGGTGCGGGCGCCGCCGGGCATGGCCACCCGGTGGAGCTGGGCGACCTCGCCGAAGCGGGTGGTCACGTAGAGGCCGCGGCCGTCGGCGGTCCAGTCCTGCACCGAGGCGGCCCGGGTGTTCTGGTACCGGCGGAGCTGGCGGCCGATCTCGGGCGGGATCTCGGGCACGCCGTCCAGGACTACGTTCCCGTCGTTGACGGTGCGCACCTCCGGGACGGCCGGCGACGGGGCGAGCAGGGCGGCCGCGAAGGCCAGGGGAGCGGTCACGGCGGCTGGGGGAAAGCGGAGCATGAAGCCTCCTCTCGGCGATTTCCGGGGAATCTAGCAGCCCGGCGGGGACGAGCCGAGCAGGCTCCGCCGGCGCAGCGGGGCGAGCCCCGCTAGAGCACCGCGAAAGCGCCGAGGCCGACCCGACGGGCGAGCTCGGGGAACCAGGGCTGGTCGCGGGCCGCCGCGGCGAGGGGCTCGACGCCGATGCAGAGGAGGTAGGGGTCCCGCTCGTCGGCGGCGCGCTCGAACCAGGCGCGGGCCGCCTCGCTCCGGCCGGCGGCCAGCTCGGCGGCGGCATGGAAGAGGGGGGATACGTACTCGCTCCGGGCCCGTTGCTCGAGCTCCGCGGCGACCGCGGCCGCCTCGTCGGCGCGACCCGCCCGAGCCAGGACCAGCGCCAGCCAGGGCAGGAAGGTGGGCGCCCGGCCCGAGGCGGCCAGCAGCGGCTGCAGCGTGGCGAGGCTTTCGTCGAGGGCGCCGGTCTCGGCCAGCGCCAGCGCGATCGCCAGGATGGCGAGAGGCGAGCGGCGGTCGATCTCGAGGGCCCGCGCGCCGGCGGCCAGCGCCTCCCGCGGTCTTCCGGCGCGGTGGAGGTTGCAGGCGGCCAGGGCGTGCGCGTAGGGCGACAGCGGATCGCGGCTCAGGGCCCGCCGGTCGAGCTCGACGGCTTCGTCGTGCCGCCCCTGGTAGGAGCAGAGCACCGAGTACCAGTGCAGTGGGGTCACACTGTCGGGGGAGAGCTCGATGGCGCGGCGCAGCACCGCCTCGCCGGCCTCCCAGTCGCGGTCGAAGCTGAAGAGAACGAGGCCCAGGGCGGCGTGCGCCTCCGGCGAGGAGTCGTCCAGGCCGAGCGCCCTCTCGGCGGCGGCGCGAGCCCGGGGAAAGGCCGACTTGGGCGGCAGATAGGCGTAGTGCCCCAGGAAGCTGTAGGCATCGGCCAGCCCGGCCGTTGGCAGCGGATACTCCGGGTCCTCTTCCGCCGCCTGCTCGAACAGGGCGATGGCGGCCCACAGGTCGTCCTCGTAGCGGCTGGCGGCCCGCTGAAGACCCTTCAGATAGAGCTCGTAGGCGGCCACGCTGCGCGGCTGCGGCCGGCCCCGGGCGGCCTCGGGCAGGATGCCCAGGGTCGCCGCGAGGGTCGTCACGACCGAGTGCGCGATCTCCTCCTGGATGACGAGCACGTCGTCCATCTGGCGGTCGAACTGCTCGGAGAGGAGGTGGAAGCCGTCCTGGGCGGAGATGAGCTGGGCGGTGACCCGAAGCCGGCGTCCCTCCTTGCGGATGCTCCCCTCGAGGACCACATCGGCGCCGAGCTCGTCGCCGATCCGGCGCACGTCCGCCGCCCGGCCCTTGAACTGGAAGGCCGAGGTCCTCGCCACGACCCGCAGCTCTGGCACCCGCGCCAGGGTGTGGATCAGCTCCTCGGCCATGCCGTCGCACAGGTAGTCCTGATCGCGCTCGCGGCTCATGTCGGCGAAGGGCAGCACCGCGATCGTCCGCGCCGGAGGCTCCTCGGCCGCGGCGCCGGGAGAGGCCGGCTCGACCGGCGCGATCAGCCGATAGCCGCGGCGCGGGATGGTCTCCAGGAAGCGGGGCGCCCGGGCCCCGTCGCACAGCGCCCGGCGCCGCGCCCAGACCGCGTTGGTGAGCCCCTGCGCGCTGACGAACACCCCGCG
>JAWWBN010000217.1:0-6514 GCA_033720955.1 Thermoanaerobaculia bacterium
AGCCACGGCGGCCCCGGCGGCCACGAGGAGACAGACGCAGGCAACCAGGAACCGGGCATGCAGCGAGCTCCGCATGGTCAAGGTCCTCCCTATCGGACGGTGAGCGGCTGACTCCCCGAGCGTATCAACTCGGCGTCCAATTCCCTGAAGAGCGCCCCTCCGACCGCTTGGATCGGCGGCCTGACCTGCCTGCAGGGGCGGTGCGAATCCCCGGAACGGTTCTTGCGCCCGGAGGGGCCGAGGACGCCCGATGCTCTCTCTCTCCCTGCTCGCGGCCGCCCTGGCCCTCTCCGCTCCCCATCTGACGGTGGAGGTGCGCGGGGCCGACGGGAGCCCGCTGAGAGAGGCGCTGGTGGTCGTGCGGGCGCTCGATCCCCTCCTGCCGGCCGACGAGATGGAGGTCGAGTGGGCGACCACCGACACCGCCGGCCGCGTCTGGCTGCCAGGCGTTCCCCACGGCCTCCCTCTCGAGATCGTCGTCCGCCACGATCTCTACCCGGACTTCGCTCTCGAGTCGCCGGCCGCTCCTGCCTCGCCCTTCGAGGTCCGGATGCCGGAGCCGCCGTGGGCCCTGGTGGACGTCCACGGCTGGCTGGCCAGCGCCTCGGGCGAGCCGGTCGCCGGTGTCGAGGTCGTCGTCCGCCCGGCTCTCTGGGCCACGACGTCCGGCCGCGCGACCACCGGGCCGGACGGCGGCTTCGTGGTCCGAGGCCTCATGGAGGGGGCCTACCGGGTCGAGGTCGAGGAGGGGGAGGAGCCGTCGCTGGTCCGCGGGGTGGCGGTCCTCCGGGAGATGCCGCCGCTCGATCTGCGGCTGCCGCCCGCAACCCGGATCCAGGGCAGGATCCTCGCCGCCGACGAGGCCGGCGGCGGGCGGTGGGAGGTGCAGGCCGAGAGCCGGCTAACCGACCCCCCGGGCTACCGGCGGGACTCCGATCCGTGCGACAACCTGATCAGCACCTACTGTGGGCCCGACGGGGTGGGACAGAGTGTAGAGGGGACGGTGGACGGGTCGAGCTACGAGATCTTCCTGCCGCCCGGAGAGTGGCGGATCCTCGCCGGACGGGACGGGGGGAAGAGCGGGGAGGTCTGGGAGGCGACGGCGGAGATCTGGGTGGAGGCGGGCGAGCGCCAGCGATGGCTCGATCTGTCCGCCGCCTGGGTCTGCTCCCGGACGGACGAGGCCGGGGGCCGGCTCGAGGGGCGGGTCTTCGAAGAGGGGACCGGGAGGCCCGTCGCAGGGGCTCTGGTGAGAACGCCGTGCGGCACGGCCTCCTCCCGGGAGGACGGCACCTTCGAGCTGGAGGACCACTGCGCCCGGGGAGGCGAGTACGGTCCGCTCCACGTCGAGCCGCCCCCGCCCTGGGCCGACCTCTTCCTGGAGGTGCTGACGGCCGAAGCGGGCCCGGTGGAGCTGGGCCTCGAGCGGGCGTCGCCTCTCTGCTACGAGGTTCTCTGGGCCGACGGCGAGCCGTTCCGCGGCCGGGTCGCCCTCTTCGCGGCGGGGCGGGATCGCCAGCTCGCCTACTCCTTTCCGGACGCGCGGGGACGGGGCTGTCTGGAGGGGGTTGCGGCGGGCGCCCACGAGATCGCCTTCGCGGGGCTGTCGGCGGCCTGGCGCGTGCGGCGCCTCCCGGTCTGGGCGCCGAGCGACGAGATCCGGGTGACGCTTCCCCTGGCCGGCAGCCTGGAGATCCGCGCGCCCGAGCTCGCCACCCGCTACGGCCAGGGCTGGCTCGACGGCGTCACGGTGCGGCTCGACCCGCTCGTCGGGCCGGCGGGCTCGTTGCTGCTCCAGCCGGACGACGAGCTCCTGCTCGAGGAGGTGCCCCCGGGGCTCTGGTCGATCACCGTCGAGGCGCCGGGCGGCCGGAGCTGGCGGGCCGTCGCCGAGGTCTCGGCCCGGCGCGACACCGTGGTGGTGGTCCGTTAGCGAGCCGAGGCGGGAACGGGCTGCCGTGCCCCAAGCTCGAAGGCCCGGATCCGCTCCAGGTCGCGGGCGAAGAGCCGGGGGCCCCCCCCGGGCGGCCCGGTCCCCGCCGGCCGGTCCCGAAGGGGAGCGCGGGCGTGGATCTCGAAGCCCTCCGGGCTCGCCGTGGCCAGGTAGAGGATCCCGTGCTCGTCCAGGATCACCAGCCGGTCGCCGGCGGCGACGCAGTTGGCCTTGGCCAGGCCGCGCTCGCGCCAGGCGATCTCGCCGGTGCGGATGTTCATCGCGACCAGGAAGGCCGGCGCGGTGACCCCGGTCGAGCCGTAGATCCACTCGCCCTCCTTCACCGAGGAGACGTGGTAGAGCTGGACCCTCCGCGTGGACCAGAGCGCCTCCACGCGATAGCCGCCGCCCTCCGGCACGAGCCGCAGACCGCGCGAGCCCGCCTGCGGCGACGAGAGGAAGAGCAGGTCGTCCACCGCGGCCGGCATGTGGATGTTGTGTCCCCACTGGTTGCCGTGACGGAAGCTCCAGAGCTCCGCGCCGGTGTCCGGGTCCAGCGCGAGCAGCTCCTCCGCCATGAAGGAGAGGAGCTGCCGGCGGCCCGCGATCTCGCGGATGGCGGGCGACGAGTAGCTGTTAGGGCTGCCGCGCGAAGCCCAGACCAGCGTCCCCTCCTCCTGGTCGAAGGCGGCGACCCCGATCTCCTCGCCGCCGACCGGGACGATGACGAGGCCCTCGTGGGCGAGGGGGCTGGAGGAGTAGCCGCTGCCCACCATCCGGCCGCCGACCTCTTCGCCCCACAGCTCGCGGCTCCAGAGCGGGGTGCCGTCTCTCTTGTCCAGGGCCAGCAGCCTGCCGGCCACGCCCACCGTGAACAGCCGGTCTCCGGCCAGGAGCGGCGTCGCGCGGGGCCCGTCGCCGTACTGCGGCAGGTGACGAGGATGGGGCGCCTGCTCGTAGCGATGCTCCCAGAGCGTCTCGCCGGTCGCCGCGTCGAGGCTCACCACCACCTCGTCCCCTCCCGAGCGGTACATGGTGTAGAGCCGGCCCGCCTCGAACAGGATGGCCGAGTACCCATCGCCGAGCGGGCGGCTCCAGAGCTCCTCCGGCCCGCCCTCGGGCCAGCTCTCCGCGAGGGGCTCCGCCGGGGCGACGAAGTCCCGGCCCGGTCCGCCCCACTGCGGCCACGCCGGCGTCTCGGCCCCCACCGGGGCCGGGAGGAGGGGAAGCGCCAGGGCCGCCAGCAGGGCCGCGGCGGCCGGCGGCTGGGGAGCTACTCCGCGCACGAGAGCCACTCACCCGAACGGCGGTTCACGCACACCGGTCGGTCCAGGCAGGGGCCGCGGGAGAAGCCCGCGTCGATCGCCCCGCACGGACCGTCCTCGCCCCGCTCGGGGTCCAGGGCTTCGGCGAAGCAGCAGTCGGCGAAGGTGGGCGCGTCCGGGTCGCCTTCATCCGCGGACCGCGCTTCGACGCGGGTGCCGCAGCTCTCCAGCAGGGCCGCCCGGCAGGCGGGCTCGTCGCTGGGCTCGCCCTCCAGGGAGTAGCGGTCGAAGACCGCGTCCCGCCCGCAGGTGCGCCAGGCGGTGTGCTGCGCGGGATCGATGCCCAGCGACGCCGCCAGGACCTGCTCGCAGCGGTCGATCGAGGCCTCGCCGATCTCGGCCAGCAGATCCAGGCCCGAGCAGTGGATCTTGAGGATGTTGTCGCACCACCCGACAGGGATGATGGGCCGCATGAGCGAGGCGTCGCGCTCCACGCACGCCATCAGGCTCGCGTAGGCGTCGCCCAGGTCGAGGCCGAGACGCTCGATCTCGCTCTCCATCTGGTAGGTGGTCCTCACCCAGGCCGGGCACTCCGAAGCGGGCATCTGACCCTCGGGCACGGACGGCTCCGCGCGGCCGAGCGAGGCCAGGAGGAGGGGGAGGAGGGAAGCGAGAGCGGCGGGCGAGATCCTCATGACGCGCCCCATGGTACGCACCGCCGCCGGCGGTTGTTTCTCAGGCGCCGGGCGCAGGCAGCCGGAAGGCCGCCATCTCGGCGCCGTTGCGCACCAGAAGGACGTCGCCGACCACCACCGGGTGGTTCCAGGTCTTGCCCTCCAGGACCGGCATCCGCGCCAGCTCGGTGAAACGCTCGGGCGTCGCCGACACGAGGGCCAGCTCGCCGGTCTCGGAGAGCACCAGGAGGAGGTCCTGGTCGCTCAGCAGGACCATCTGGCCCGAGCCGTAGCGGCCGCCCTTCCACCGGCGCTCGCCGCTCTCGAGATCCACGGCCGCCAGGATCCGGCCGTCGAAGCCGTAGACGTGCCCTTCGTGCAGCACGAAGTCGTTGAAGTACGGCTTGAGCGCCGAGCTGCTCCAGCCCTCTTCGGGCATCCAGTCGCCGTTTGGACCGCGGTGCACGGCGAGGCGGCGGGTGCCCTGCTCCTGGCTCACCGAGTAGAGAAGCCCGGCGCCGCCGAGCGCCGCCGGTTGCACGATGGGGAAGCCGGGCGCCGGGTGGTGCCAGAGGGCCGTGCCGTCCACGGCGGCGACGCCGGACACCCCGGCCTGGCTGAGCTGCACCACCTGGGGGACGCCGGAGATCGTCATCGCCGTCGGCGAGCTGTAGCTCAGACCGCGGGTCTCGCCCAGCCAGCGGGGCTGGCCGCTGGCCAGCTCGTAGCCCGCCAGGCGCCCGGAGACGGCCACCACGGCCAGGTCGTCCGCGATGAGGGGCGAGCCGGAGAAGCCCCAGTCGGGGACCGGAACCCCGGTGTCGGCGGTCACGTCGCGGGACCAGAGGAGATCGCCGCTGACGGCGTCGAGGGCGTTCAGAAGGCCGGTGGCGCCCAGAGCCACCACCCGGCGCCCGGAGACCGCGGGGGTGGCCCGCGGACCCGCCCCGGCGTTGGCCTCGAAGAAGCGGACCGGGTCGCGGTGGTGCCAGAGCGGCGTCCCGGTCGCCAGGTCGTAGCAGGAGACCAGCTCTTCGTCGCCGCGCTGCTCCTGGGTGTAGAGGCGGCCGTCCCGGACCGCGAAGGAGGACCACCCCGGGCCCACCGGCCGGCGCCAGAGCTCCACGGGCGGGTCCGCGCTCCAGTCGGTGCCGATCCGCACGCTGGGCACCCTTCCGTCGCGGCGAGGGCCGCGAAAGCCGGGCCACGCCGGTCCTTCGCTCGCGACCGTCTCCTCGACGGCGGGGGCAGCGGCGGGGTCGCCGAGCTCCTCGAAGCGCGCCCGGTCGTCCGCGGTCTCGGTCCACCGCCAGGCGAACTGGCCCACGTGGTCGCCGGTGATGCCCTCGCTCCGCGCCGCCAGCCAGGGACCGCAGGCGGCCACGACGGCCACGATTAGGGTGGCCCAACGGACCCGGTCGGCCAGCCGGCGGGTCGCCACCGCCCAGGCGACGAAGGCCAGCAGCAGGAAGGGCAGCGCGTAGGCCAGCAGCCAGAACGGTCCCATGGATTCGTGGGCGAGGAGCCGGGTGGCGGCCAGCCCCCCCGCCAGGAGCAGCACCCCGCCCAGCCGCTCGAGCCAGCGGGCTCGGCTGAGGAGAAGCCACCAGAGCACGACGACGGCGGCGAGGCCGAGACTCACCAGCATGCCGTCGCGGAACCCGGCGAAGCCGGGCACGACCATCTTGACGCCGAAGCGCGCAGCCAGCAGCAGGACGACGGCCAGCACCCCGGGCCAGATCCGAAGCGGTTTCCGGAGGGTCTTTCCGAGCGACGGGTCGAGGGGCATGCGGACCTCCTGGCGGCGTGAGGGGCGACGACCCATCCTACGGTGCGTGGTTGGAGTACGTTTCGCTTGGGGCCTGCCGTTGTGCGCCGGGTCCCGGGGGGCCGAGCGCGACCGGTGTTCGATAAGCTGGCGCCCGACCGTCTCGAGCGTGGGCAAGGAGGCCCAGAAGATGCAAGAACCCGGAGAATCGCGCGTCTGCCAGGTCTGCGGTGATCCTTCGGCGGCGCCCCTGCAGCCGGCGATCGTGGTGCGTCCCCCGGTGGCGCGGCTCATCGCGGAGACGGTCGGCGCCTGGGACGAAGAGGGCTGGATCTGTGACCGGGACCAGAGCCGCTTCCGGCAGCTCTACGTGGAGCGACTGTTGCGGGAGGAGAAGGGCGAGCTGACGGAGATCGAGAGGGACGTGGTCGAGAGTCTTCGCGAGCACGAGATCCTGAGCATCGATGCCGCCGAGGACGCCGAGGAGGCTTTCACCCTCGGCCAGCGTCTGGCCGACCGGATGGCGGCCTTCGGCGGGAGCTGGGTCTTCCTGGGGGTGTTCGCATTTCTGCTTCTGGGCTGGATGCTGGTGAACTCGTTTCTGCTGGCCGCCCGGCCCTTCGACCCGTACCCGTACATCCTGCTCAACCTGGTCCTCTCGACTCTGGCCGCGATCCAGGCTCCGGTGATCATGATGAGCCAGAGACGCCAGGAAGAGCGGGACCGTGCGCGGTCGCGGCACGACTACCAGGTGAATCTGAAGGCGGAGCTGGAGATCCGGCATCTGCACCAGAAGATCGACCACCTGATCCGCCAGCAGTGGGAGCGGCTGGTGGAGATTCAGGGCATCCAGCTCGACCTGCTGGACGAGCTG
>JAWWBN010000218.1:0-6495 GCA_033720955.1 Thermoanaerobaculia bacterium
CCCTCGCCGAGGTCGAAGTTGATCTGGGCCAGGTTCTCGCCCAGCGTGCGCCGCCCGGAGGCTGCCGAGGGCAGGCTGCCGATGAGCGAGAAGACCCGCTGGAACGGCGGCCGCCCGGCGAGCTGCGCCTCGATCCGGCCGACGGTCTCCGCGGTGGTCTCGACCGGCGTGCCCTCCGGGAGCCGGAGCTGGAAGGCGAACTCGCCCTGCGCCAGGTCGGGCACCAGGTTGGTGCCCAGCCAGGGGACGGCGGCGATCGAGGCGGCGAAGAGCGCCACCGCCACCCCGACCACCGTCCAGCGTCGCGCCAGGGCGCGCCGCAGCAGACCCGGGTAGACCCGGCCCACGGCGTCGAAGCCTCGCGCGAGCGGCGCCGTGACGAAGCCGAAGAGACGGCGGAAGCCCCACCCGAGGGCGGCGACGGCGGCCAGGGCCGCGGCCGCCGCCAGACGCAGTGGGAAGAGCAGCACGGTGAGCAGCCGGCTCGCCCAGTGCCGGCCGTCGCCCACCGGCGGCAGCTCCAAGGGCCCGAGCCTCACGGTCCAGGGCAGGCTCTCGGTGGAGCGGGGATCGGCGTCCCAGACGAAGAGAGTCCGGAAGGCCTCGCGGCGACGGGCCTCGGGATCGAAGGCGGCGAGCGACGGGATGAGCGACAGCGAGACCACCAGGGAGGTCAGCAGCGAGAAGCAGATGGTCAGCGCCTGGTCGCGGAAGAGCTGGCCGGCGATCCCCTCCACGAAGACGATGGGGAAGAAGACCGAGAGGGTGGTCAGGGTCGCCGCGGTCACCGCGCCGGCGACCTCGGAGGCGCCCAGCACCGCCGCCTCGCGGCGGCTCGCCCCCTCCCGCCGCCGGCGGTCGATCGCCTCCAGCACCACGATGGAGTTGTCCACCAGCATGCCGATCCCCAGCGCCAGGCCGCCCAGGGACATGATGTTGAGGCTCACCCCGGCCTGCTGCATGGGCAGGAAGGTGGCGACGATCGACACCGGGATCGACAGCCCGATGATGGCCGTGGCCACCGGGTCGCGGAGGAAGAAGTAGAGCACCAGGATGGCCAGGATGCCCCCCAGCAGGGCTGCGTTCCACACCTGGCCGACCGCCGCGGAGATGTAGAGCGACTGGTCCGTGAGGACGGTGATCTCCAGGTCCTCGGGCATCTCTCCGGCGAGCCGGTCGAGCTCGGCGCGGACCTCCTGCGCCACCGCCACCGTGTTGGCCGAGCCCTCGCGGTGCAGGGCCAGCTCCACCACCTCGCGGCCGTCGAGACGGGTGATCTCGTCGCGATCGCGGTGGCCGCGGGTGACGGTGGCCACGTCCTCCACCCGCACCCGGGTGCCGTCCCGCTCGCGGACCACCGTGCGCCGCAGTTGGTCGAGATCCACGAACTCGTGGAGGGTGCGCACCAGGTAGACGGCGTTGAAGTCCTTGAGCTGGCCGCCCGGCTGGTTGACGTTCTCGGCCGCCAGCGCCGTGGCCAGGTCGTCCAGGGTCAGGCCCAGCGCGGCGAGCCGGTCCTCGTCGGCCTCCACCAGGACCTCGGGGTCCAGGCCGCCGCGCACCTTGGCCGCCGCCACCCCGCGCACCGCCTCCAGCCGCTGCTTGAGCCACCGGTCGGCGAGCTGGCGCAGCTCGTCCAGCGGGCGGTCGCCGGAGAAGGCCAGCCGCAGGATCGGGTCCAGGGTGGGGTCGAAGCGGAGCACCCGCGAGGGCTCCGCCTCGCGGGGCAGCTCCACCAGGCCCAGCCGGTCGCGCACCTCCATCGCCGCGAAGTCCATCTCCTCGTCCCACTCGAACTCGAGGATGACCTCGGAGAGCCCGGAGCGCGACGTGGAGCGCATCTCCCGCACTCCCGGGATCACACCCAGCGCCTCCTCGACGGGCCGGGTGACGAACTGCTCGACCGACACCGGGGCGGCGTCGGGGTAGGAGGTCTGGACCGTCAGGGTGGGGTAGGAGAGGTCGGGGAGCAGCTCCACCGGCAGCCGCCGCGCGGCGAGAAAGCCGAAGGTGGTCACCGCCAGGGTGGCCATCATCACGGTGATCGGGCGGCGGACCGCGACGGCGGGAAGGCTCATGCGCCCTCTTCGGTGACCTTGACCCTCGCTCCGTCGGAGAGCGCCGAGGCGCCCACCGTGACCACCCGGTCGCCGGCGGCGAGCGGCTCGCCCCCGGCCACCACCTCGGCGATCTCCACCCGGTCGCCCTCCTCGAAGCCCAGCTTGACCTCGAGCTGCTCGACGACCTCCCCGTCGGCGACCCGGTAGAGGTACCAGCTCCGGCCCTCGGCCACCAGCGCCGGCCGGGGCACGATGAGGGCGTCCTCGTGGGTGTCGGTGACGATGCTCACCCGCACGAAGGCGCCGGGCCGCAGGGCTCCCGGCTCGGCGACGGTGGCGGTCACCTTGACCGTGCCGGAGGCGGGGTCCACCGCCGGGGCGATGCGCTCGATCCGCGCGTCCACCTCGGCGCCGGCGGCGTCGGCGGCGAGACGCACGCTCTGACCCGGGGCGAGCTGGGCCACGTGCCGCTCCGGGACGCTGATGTCGGCGTAGAGCGGCGACAGGTCGGCCAGGGTGTAGACCTCCGTGCCGTCGGCCACGGTGGCGCCCGGGTCCAGGTGGCGGGTCAGGATCACCCCGGCGAAGGGAGCCCGGATCACGGTGCGGGCGAGCTCCAGCTCGGCCAGGGCGGCGGCGTTGGCGGCGTCCTCGGCGTCACGACGGGCGGTCTCGAACTGCTCGTCGCTCACCAGCTCCTGGCGGTGCAGCCGTTGGATGCGCTCGAACTCGCTCTGGCGGGTGCGGTGGGTGGTGCGGGCGCGCTCGGCGGCGATCTCCTGCTCGTCGTTCTCGAGGTAGGCCAGCGGCTGGCCCTCGCGCACCCGGTCGCCCTCCTCCACAGCCAGCCGCTCGACCACGCCGCGGGTGCGGGCGGTCACGGTGGCGCGCTTCTCGGCGCGGAGAGTGGTGCTGGTGGTGTAGAGCGAGCTCAGGCTGCCGCGGATCACCTCGCCGGCGGCGACGGTGATCGCCTCCTCCGGCGACTCTTCGCCGTCGGGTCCGCCGTGGCCGGGGGCGGGTGCGTGGGCGGCGTCGCCCTCGCCGCCACAGCCGGCGAGGGCCAGCCAGACGGCGGCGAGCGGGAGCCAGAGGCGGGCGGTCTCGGCGCGGCGGATCACGGGCACACTCCTCCTCTCAGGTCAGTGCTGGGTACGGGAGGCCGGGGGTCACGGTTGCACTTGCGGGGACCCGGGCTTGCGGGCCACGGCCACGATGCCCAGCCCCGACCAGGGGAGCAGCCGGTCGAGACGCCGGAAGAGGGGCACCAGCAGGTCGAGGAGCTTGAGCTGGACCCGGCTGAAGCTCCGCCGGCGGAGGACCTTGCCGTTCCACCACCAGCCGAAGACCGACGCGCGGTTGAAGTCGCGCATCTTCTCGATCTCGAAGCCGGTGGCGGCGAGCTCCGAGCGCAGCATGTCGCGCTCGTACCGGCAGCGGTGGCCCAGCGCCTCGTCCAGCGAGGAGAAGAGCCGCTGGCCGCGCGGCACGTAGAGGACCAGCCGGCCCCCGGGGGCCAGGGCGCTCCCCAGGTTGCGCAGCGCCTTGACCGGGTCGGCGACGTGCTCGAGCACGTTGAGACAGATCACCGTGTCGAAGCGCCCGGCCAGGGGGGCGAAGGAGGCCGGATCCTCGAGGTCCACGCGGGCGACGTCGAGGTAGGGCTTGCCGCCCGCGAAGTTGCGCAGGTAGCCGAGGTAGTTCGCGTTGATGTCGGTGGCCAGGTAGTGGTCGCGCGGGATCAGCCAGCCCGTCAGGTTGCCGATCCCGGCGCCGATCTCGAGCACCCGGTGACCCACCCACGGCTCCAGCGTCTGGGCCATCCAGCGGTTGAAGCGCCGCGCGCGCTCCAGGCTATGGAGGATGCGCCCGCCGTAGGCGTCCTCCTTGTAGAGGTCGTCCACCAGCCAGAACCGCACCATGGTGACGAGCGCCTTGAGGCCGTCGCGCCAGCCGATCTTCTTGCCTTCGCGGTAGGTGCGCCCGCGGTAGCTGATCGGCACCTCGTAGACGATCGCGTTGCGCTTGGCGATCTTGGCGGTGAGCTCGATCTCCATGCCGAAGTCGTTCGAGCGCAGCGGGATCGACTGCAGGAGCGGCCCGCGGAACATCTTGTAGCAGGTCTCGACGTCGGTCAGGTTGAGGTCGGTGAAGAGGTTCGAGAGGAAGGTGATGATCTTGTTGCCCAGGGTGTGGCGGAAGTAGATGACCCGCCGGCGGGCGCTGGCGGCGAAGCGGGAGCCGTAGACCGCGTCGGCGCCGTCGTCCAGGAAGGGTCTGACCAGCCGCCCCAGCTCGCGCGGGTCGTACTCCAGGTCGGCGTCCTGGAAGACGATCAGGTCGCCGGTGGCCGCCGCGATGGCGGTGCGGATGGCCGCCCCCTTGCCGCGGTTTCTCTCCTGGACGATGAGCCGGATCCGGTCCGGGTGCTGCGCGGCGAGGGCGCGCAGGATCTCCGTGGTGCCGTCGGTCGAGCCGTCGTCCACCACGATCACCTCGAGCTCGGAGACCGACTCGAGGTCGATCGCGAGCAGCCGGTCGAGGAGCTCGCCCACCAGGTAGCGCTCGTTGTAGACCGGGACCAGGACGCTCAGACGAACGCCGGCGGCGAAGGGGGAGGGACCACTCATGCGGTCGGTCAGTCTACCGGAGCCGGCGCCGCAGCCGGCCCTCGACCGTCGGCCCCGCCCGCGGCTATTCTCTGCCCGCGGCGCGGCCCGACGCCGGTGCCCGCCCCCCGCTCATGTCCGACCTCGAAGCCGTCAACAGCGCCCTCCGCGAGGCCAGCCCGGCCCTCTTCGAAGCCCTCTCGCCCCTCGGCCGCCGGGTGGCCTTCCCGCCCGACATCCCCTTCCAGGCGGCCCAGGCGAGGGGGGTCGCCTACAACGGCACCATCGGCCAGATCACCGACGGCCGCGGCGGCGCCGTGGCCCTGCCGTCGATCGAGAGGGCGCTCGCCGGCCTGGGCGGGGAGGACCTCGACCGCGCCGTGCTGTACTCACCGGTCGAGGGGATTCCCGAGGCGCGCCGGCTCTGGCGCGCGTGGCAGCGCCGCGGCCAGCCCGAGGAGCGGGTCTCGACCCTTCCCGTGGTCACCGTGGGGCTGACCCACGGCCTGTCGATCGCCGCCGATCTCTTCGGCGGCGAGGGGCGCGCGATCGCGGTGCCGTCGCCCTTCTGGGGCAACTCCCGCCAGACCTTCGCCAACCGCACCGGCGCGGTGATGAAGACGGCGCCGGCCTACCGCGGAGGGCGCTACGACCCCGAGTGGCCGCGGCGCGCCCTCGCCGACCTGCCCCCCGGCGAGCCGGCGGTGGCCATCGTCAACCTGCCGTCCAATCCGGGCGGCTACTCCGTGACGCCGGACGAGGATGCCCGGCTGCGGGAGGCCCTCCTCGCCGAGGCCGACCGCCGTCCCCTGGTGGTGGTCTGCGACGACGCCTACGCCGGCCTGGTCTTCGAGCCCGAGGCGATGGCGGAGTCGATCTTCTGGCGTCTGGCCGGTGTCCATCCGAGCCTGGTGCCGGTCAAGGTGGACGGCGCCACCAAGGAGATTTCCTTCTTCGGCGCCCGGGTGGGCTTCGTGACCTTCGCCTTCGCCGAGGGCTCGCCGGCCGCGCAGGCGCTGGAGAGCAAGGTCAAGTGCCTGACCCGGGCGGCCCTGGGCTCGCCGGTCGCCGCCACCCAGGTGCTGCTTCTCCAGGCGCTGCGCGACGACACCCTGGAGACGCAGGTCGCCGAGGTGCGGGCGCTGCTGGGGCGCCGCTACCGGCGGCTGCGCGAGGCGCTGGCCGGCGTGGACCGGGCTCTGCTCCGGCCGCTGCCCTTCAATTCGGGCTGCTTCGCCCTGCTCGAGATTCCCGAGGAGCTCGGGATCGACTCGGAGTCCGTGCGGCGCCACCTGCTGGCGCAGCACGACGCCGGCGTCATCTCCATTGCTCCCCGCTACCTGCGGATCGCCTTCTGCTCGGTGGGCGAGGAGGCGCTGCCGGAGCTGGTCGCCCGGATCGAGGCCGGGGTCCGCGATCTGGCCTGAGGGCCACCGGCCGCCCGGCGCGGAAGGGGCCGGACGCGCCTCTTCGGCCTTCGAGGACGTCCGGGCGGGCGGCCGGGTCGGCCGCGTCGTAGTAGGCTCTCCGGCCATGACGATCCTGCGCGCCCGTCTGCCCCTCCTCGCCGCCCTCGGCCTCCTCTCCGGACTCGCCGCCTGCTCCCGACCCGAGACCGCCTCGGAGCCCGCCCCCGAGACGGTGGAGGCCCGTGCCGTCCGCCTGGCCCACGAGCTGCTCATCGTGGACACCCACGTGGACGTGCCCTACCGCCTGGAGCGGGAGATGGCGGTGATCGGCGAGCGCACCGAGGGCGGCGACTTCGACCACCCCCGGGCGAAGGAGGGGGGTCTCGACGCCCCCTTCATGTCGATCTACGTCCCCGC
>JAWWBN010000219.1:0-6454 GCA_033720955.1 Thermoanaerobaculia bacterium
GACGGCCGTGGCTACACCGTGGAGGTGCTCGGCCCGGTCGTCGAGCGCGACGCCCAGGGGCGAGCTCGGCTGCGCAAGATCGGCGGCTACGGGGAGACCAAGAACGGCCACTCGGTTCTGCTGCGGCTCCAGTACGGGAACTTCAGGGTGCTCTTCGGCGGCGACCTGAACGAGAAGGCCGAGAAGTTCCTGCTCACCCACTACGCCGGCATCGACAAGTTCCCGAAAAGGGGCAGCCAGGCCTACAAGGACATGATCGCCGACGCCTCCAAGACCTTCCGCGCCGACATCATGAAGGTCTGCCACCACGGCTCGGAGAAGGTGACCGACGCCTTCCTGGCCACGGTCAACCCGGCGGCCTTCATCCTCTCCTCGGGCGACGCGGAGGGCCACGTGCACCCGCGCCCCGACCTGCTCGGCCGGCTGGGCCGCTTCGGCCGCGGCGACGCCCCGGTGCTGCTCTCCACCGAGCTGCAGCGGTCCACCCGCGAGCTCGAGGACCAGGACGCGGTGGACGATCTGAAGAGTGACATCGCCCGGCTCTCCCAGGCGCCGACCGCCGAGCTCCTGGCGGACGTCCAGGAGCGGGTCCAGGCGCTGGCGCGCACCAACGTCTCGGTCTACGGCGCCATCTACCTCAAGACCGACGGCGAGCGCCTGATCACCGCCTTCCGGATCGAGACCGGCTCGCAAACCAAGAAGTGGTTCTACTTCGAGTACGCCCTGGACGAGGAGGGGGAGCTCCGGCTGGCGGGCGGCGGCCAGTAGGGCGCTCCACCCGGGTCGCCTCCCCACGAGGGTAGACTGCGCAGCCGTGGGCCCGCCGCTGCCGAGCTTCCCCCGGACGTCGCGCCGGATCGTGATGGCGATGGTCGTCCTGCTGGCCGCCGTCCGGTCGGCGGCGCCGGCGGCCGACGAGCAGGGCGGCAAGCTCTACCGGGAGCACTGTCTCGAGTGCCACGGCAAGGCCGGGCGGGGCGACGGTCCCAAGGCCGAGCGACTGGGCTTCCACCCGCGCGACTTCGCTCTGGGCTCGTTCAAGTGCCGCTGCACCCCCAGCGGCGCCCTGCCGAGCGACGACGACCTCCTGCGGATCGTCGCCCGGGGTCTGCCCGGAAGTCCCATGCGGGGCTTCGGGGAGCTCCTGACGGAGGCCGAGCAGCGCGCCGTCGTGGAGCACGTGAAGAGCCTCGCCCCCGGGTTCGGCCAGGCGACCGCGCACCCCTGCCTGGAGATCCCCGAGCCGCCGCGCCCCACCCCCGAGAGCGTCGCCGAGGGCGAGCAGATCTACCGCGCCCTCGGCTGCTGGAGGTGCCACGGGCCGCGGGGGAAGGGCGACGGCCCGTCGGCGGGGAGCCTCGCCGACGACTGGGGCGAGCCGATCCGGGTCTTCAACTTCACGACCCGCGGTCAGTTCAAGTGCGGCGGGGAGCCGAGCGACCTCTACCGCACCCTCCACACCGGGATGAGCGGCTCGCCGATGCCCTCCTACACCGAGGCGTTCCTCTTCGCGCGCGAGAGCGTCGCCGGGGGCGCTGCGCTCGAGGGCGGCTACGAAGCGGACGAGATCGACGGCTTCCGCCGCTGGGCCGAGGGGCAGCCGACCCGCTCCGACCTGGCGGCGATGCCGCCCGAGGGACGCAAGGGCCTCGCCGATCGGCGCACCTGGGCGCTGGTCGCCTTCCTGAAGTCCCTGGTCAAGAGGTAGCCACCCGCCTCACCCCTCCCCGAGCGGCGGCGGCAGCCAGCAGGTGACCACCGTGCCGCCCCCCTCGCGGCTGGCCAGGGTCAGCTTGCCGCCGTGGCCCTCTACCACCTCGCGGCAGAGCGGCAGCCCCACCCCGGTGCCGGTCTTCTTGGTCGAGTAGAAGGGGAGCAGCGCCAGCCGCATGGTCTCGTCGTCCATCCCCCGGCCGCGGTCGGCGACCTGGAGCCAGGTGTCGCCCTCCGGACCCGTCTCCACGGCGAGGGTCACCCGGGGCTCGCCGTCCGAAGCCTCCACGGCGTTCTTGATCAGGTTGACCAGCACCTGACGGATCTGCGCCGGGTCGAACCAGCCGGGCCGCGTGGGCAGCCGTCTCGGGAGCTCCACCCCGGGGTGCTCGTCGGCGAAGCCGGCCAGGAAGTCGTCCCAGGCCACCCGCTGCTTCCGGGGCTGCGGCAGCCGGGCATAGCGGGCGTAGCCGTCGATGAAGCCCTTCAGGTGGTCCAGGCGCTCGCGCAGGGTGGCGAAGACCTCGCCGGAGCGCTCGGCGTGACGCGGGTCGGCGGCGATCAGCTTGGCGGAGTGGACCAGCGACGAGATCGGCGCCAGCGAGTTGTTGAGCTCGTGCGAGATCACCCGGATGACCTTCTTCCAGATGCGCGCCTCCTGACGCCCCAGCTCGCTGGTCATGCGTCGCAGCAGCAGCAGCCGGTGCCGCCGGCGGTTGACGGTGAACAGCCGCTGGGAGAGGTGGTAGGTCTCCGTCTGCCCGTCGTCGGCGTCCACGGTGAAGAGACCGTCGCCCTCCGCGTCGAGGATCTCGCGCATCTCGGGCGGGGAGCCGTCGCGAAGCGCCTCGAAGCTCATCCCTTCGAGACTCTCTCCGGCCACGAAGAGCGTGCGCGCCTCGCGGTTCGAGTAGATCACCCGTCCCAGGGGGTTGACGAGCACGGTGGCGACGGGCGAGCGGTCGAGAGCCGACTTGAGCAGCAGCTCGCGCTGGGTCAGCGCCCGCCGCTCCTCCAGCAGGATCTCACCGACCTGGTTGTAGAGATCCACCAGCTCGCCCAGCTCGTCGCCGCGCCGGTAGGCCAGACGCATGCTGAAGTCGCGGTCGTGGAAGCTGGAGATCCCGTCGGTCAGGCCTCGGATCACCCGGTCGAGGGGGCGCAGCAGACGGCCGATGAGCCACACGCCCAGCGGCAGCGTCACGAGGAGAACCAGGAGGAAGAGGGTCCAGGGATCGAGGGGAAGCAGGGTGGACGCCGCGGCGGCGGCCGCGGAGAGCACGAGGATGCCGACGAAGCCGGCGGCGATCCGGCCGGCGAGCGAGAACCGGGTGCGGCGGAGGGGGGATGCGCCCCGACGTCGGGTGGCGCGCGGCAGGAGCAGGCTCACGTCAGCCCCGCGGGCGGCGCTCCACCTCGATCCCCAGGCGGTCCATCTTGCGGTAGAGGGCCTGGCGGCTGATTCCCAGCCGCTCGGCGGCGTGGGCGACCACTCCATCCGCCCCCTGGAGCGCCGTCAGGACCCGGACGCGCTCCCGCTCCTCGTCTCCGGTGAGATCGGAGCGCACCGCCTGCGCCGCGTCGCCCGGCGCGAGACCCAGGTCCTCGGCGCTGAGGCGGTCGCCCCGGCCGACCACGGTGGCGCGGCGGACCCGGTTCTCCAGCTCGCGCACGTTGCCGGGCCAGTCGTGGGCGAGAAGGGCCCTCTCGGCCGCAGGATCCAGCTCGGGCGGGGGATCGGAGCCGCGACGGTAGCGGTCCAGGAAGTGCCGCGCCAGGGGCAGGACGTCCTCCGGCCGCTGCGACAGGGCCGGCACCGCCAGCTCGACCACGTTCAGCCGGAAGTAGAGGTCCTCGCGGAACCGGCCCTCGGCCAGGGCCCTCTCCAGGCTGGCGTTGGACGCGCTCACCACCCGCACGTCGGCGGTCAGGGTGCGGCTGCTTCCCAGGCGCTGGAACTCCCCCTGCTGCAAGACCCGCAGCAGCTTCACCTGCCCGGCCAGGGAGAGGGCGTCGATCTCGTCCAGGAAGAGGGTGCCGCCGTCGGCGGTCTCGAAGTGGCCGATACGGCGCCGGTCCGCGCCGGTGTAGGCGCCGGGCTCGGCGCCGAAGAGCTCGCTCTCGATGAGCTCCTCCGGAATGGCGCCCACGTTGACCTTGACGAAGGGGCCGTCGCGCCGGGGGCTGTTGGCGCGGATGATCTCGGCCACGCGCTCCTTCCCGGAGCCGCTGGGGCCCGTGACGAGGACCGGCGCGTCCGAGTCGGCCACGCTGACCGCCAGCGCCAGCAGACGGTGCATGGCCGGGCTGGCCCAGACCAGCCCGCCCAGGTCGTGACGCTCCTCGAGCTCGCGGCGGGAGCGCTCCACCGCGGAGCGCTCCCGCGCCCGCTGCAGGCTCTCGGTCCGCGTCGCCAGCAGGGCGGCGAGCTTTCTCACCAGCCGCTCGTCGTCCCACGGCTTCTGGATGTAGTCGGCGGCGCCCTCCCTGACCAGCTCGACGGCGGTCTCGAGCGAAGCCCACGCCGTGACGAGGAGGATGGGCAGCTCGGGGTCGGCCCGGCGCAGGGTGCGGAAGAGGTCGATCCCCTCCCGGCCCGACGTCTCGCTGCGGGCGAAGTTCATGTCCTGCACCACCGCCCCCAGGGTCTCGGCGGCGGCCACCCGGACCGCCTCGCGGGGTCCGGTGGCGGTCACGCAGGGGATGTCGTGGAGGTCGAGGAGCACTCGGAGCGCCTGGACCACCGCCGGCTGGTCGTCCACGATCAGCACCCGCGGCCGGTCGGTCGTCGGGCTCACGGCCATCGGCGTATTCTGGCACGCCGGAAAACGGGCGCCGGGCCCGCCCCGCGGCCGGCCCTGAGGAAGGAGCCCGGGGCGCTGGACGGCGGGCCCGGCGCGAAGCGGTTTCCGGCTAGACCGTGCGCGTGGCCACCTCCGGGGGCACCAGGGTCGCCTTGAGGGCGGGCGCGAGGGCGGCCAGCACTCCGGTGGTCCAGAGCATCGCGACGCCGAGCATCAGCAGGCCGGGGTCCATCTTGGGCACGTCGGCCAGGTGCACCAGGCCGTAGTTGAGGCCGTAGGTGAGCCCGACGCCGAAGACCAGGCCGAAGCCGGTGATCAGCCAGTTCTCCACCAGGAAGTAGCGCACGATGTCGCCCTTGGTGGCTCCCAAGGCGCGGCGCACTCCGATCTGCCGGGTGCGCTGGGTGACGGCCGAGGAGGTGAGCCCCACGATGCCCAGGGAGGTCACCACGATGAGCAGCGCGATCACCGCGCCCAGCATCTTGATCAGGGCGTGGGAGGTCGAGTAGGTGTCGCGCTTGACCTCGGCCAGGGTCTCGACGCTGACGATGCGCCCCGGCTCGAGCTGCAGCAGCAGCTCTTCGACTTCGGTGTAGAGGCTGTCGATGGCGCCCGGCTCGGCCCGCACCATGTAGCGCATCCGCCGGTCGCTGCCCGGCCGGCCGGGGATCAGCATGGCCCAGTCGACCTTGTCCCAGCTCGGCCAGGAGTTGTGCATCTGCTCCATGATGCCCACGATGGTGTTGAGCCGCTCGCCCTCGTCACTCTGGATCTGCTGTCCCAGAGCGTCGCCGTCGGGGAAGTAGGCGTCGGCCATCGCGCGGGTGACGATCACGTTGTAGTGCTGGCTGGCGCCCTCTTCGAGCTCCTCGTTGGCCAGCCGCTCGTCGAAGTCGCCCTCGTTGAAACCGCGGCCGGCCGCCATCCGGACGCCGAAGGTCTCGATCGCCTGGTCCGCGACGACGAAGTAGGGAGCCGGGAGGGTGTCCATCTCCGAACCCACCGGCTTGCGGCCGGTGTTGCTGCCGCCCCCGGAGAGGGGAACCTGGTGCACGGCGGTGGCGGCGTAGACCCCGGAGAAGGCGCGCAGGCGCTCGAGGTCGCTCTCGCGCGTGGCGTGGACGAACTCCTCGTCCTTGAACTCGGGCGCCCACGGCTCGGTCTCGACCACCAGGATGTTCTCCAGGTCGAAGCCGGTGTCGCGCAGGAAGTCGGACCGCAGGTCGAGCATCCAGTTGACGCAGTTGGCGACGATAGCCAGGGTGAGGGCCACTTCGAGGGCGATCAGCCAGAAGCGGGCCTTGTTGTGGACGAGGGAACGGAAGATCGGTCCTAGCTCCATGGTGTCCTCACTGGGTCTTCAGATGCCGGGCGGGCTGGATGCGGCAGATCCGCCAGGCGGGGTAGATGCCGGCGATGAGGCCGGCGACGAGGGAGAGGAAGATGCCGGCTCCCACCATGTTGAGGTCGAGGCCGAAGCCGAAGGTCGCGTCGGGGAACAGGCTGTTGATCCATCGCAGCATGCCCAGGGAGAGGAGCAGCCCCACGAGGCCCCCCGCCACCCCGATCAGCTCGCACTCCAGGAGGTGCTGCCCGAAGACGGAGAGCTTGGTGGCGCCCAGGGCCCGCCGCACCCCGATCTCCGGAGCGCGGGCCAGGAACTTGGACAGCAGCAGCCCGATCAAGTTCACCGAGCAGACGACCAGGAAGAGCAGGCCGATGATGAGCATGCTCATGGCCTCGTCGGGCACCACCTCCTGCTTGTTCATCCAGGTCATCACGTCGCGCAGCCGGTTGTTGATCGGCCGCTGAAAGCGGCCCGCTCGCCGCTGCTCCAGGGCGTAGGCGTCCAGGTAGGCCTGGTAGGCCTCTCGCTGCTCCCGGGTGTCGAGCTGCACCCACATCTGCAGCCAGGTGTTCTCCGACTGGAGAAAGTC
>JAWWBN010000220.1:0-6451 GCA_033720955.1 Thermoanaerobaculia bacterium
ATCGCCAGGCTGGTCGGCCTCTACTACCTCGACCAGGAGCCCGACCCCGACGTCGAGCACGACTACCGGATCGTCGGCTACTGGGCCGACGCCACCCGCCGCTACACGGTGCACGAGCTGTCCCGCCCCAACACCGAGCCGCTCGGGCCGGTGGTTCTGACCCAGGCCGAGTCGCCCGTCGAGGTGGGCGAGCTGCCGGGCGCCCCTCCCGTCACGGTGATCGACGACCGCGCCGCGGGGCTCGTCTGGACGCCTCCGGACGAGGAGCCCGACGTCTTCTTCGGGCCCATCGAAGAGATCGAGGCGGTGGTCTTCCACGCCGAGCACAAGCCGTTGGAGGGCAGCGGCTCGCCCCCCGTCTGCCCGGTGGCCACCGACGCCACCGGGTTCGCCCCGCTGCAGCGGCCGGGCGACGACGGCGAGACTCCGGAGGAGCGGCCCCCGGTGGCCGTCTCGCCGGTCGAGGACCCCGACACCGGCGATCTCTCCTGGCCGCGGTACTATCTCTTCGACCGCGACCTGGACTACGGCTGCCACGCCTACCGAGTCCTCGGGCAGGACGTCTTCGGCCGCCCGGCGCCACCCTCGAGCCCCCGGGTGGCTACGGTCCACGACCTGACGCCGCCACCACCCCCCACCCTCGTCAAGGCCGACTTCTACCAGCGCGCCGACACGAGCCTCCCAGCCTCGGTGCGCGAGCAGTACCTGCCCGAGACCGACGACAACGAGTTCGCCCTGGTCGTCTCCTGGGTCTGGACCGACGAGATGGCGGCGCGCGTGGACGACGTGGAGAGCTTCCAGGTGCACCTCCACCACACGGACCACGACAGCTTCGTGGCCACCCAGCCCTGGCGCGACGCGGCCACCTGGGAGGAGTCGCTGGGGGCGCCGGTCCCCTTCGCGCCCGCCCTCCCGATGCCGGTCCGCTACACCTCGCTGGCCGTGCCGGTTCTCGGCTCCTACTGGGAGGTGGTGCTCACCGACGACGACGTGAGCGCGGCCTCGATCGGCCTGGCCGCGGGGGACACGGAACCGGTCGAGTACGCCTGGGTCGGCGTCTCGGCCACCGACCACGCCCCCTACAACAACCAGGGTGCGGTCTCGGTCCCGGTGCTCACCCTGGGACGCGACCTGACCCCGCCCGACCCGCCCGACCCGCCCCCCGCTCTGGCCGGTCCCGTCGGACCGGCCGACGACTCGGGCAACAGCGCCCTGCGGCTCGAATGGCCGGGCAACCCCCTCTACACCTACCAGCTCCACCGCGTGAACGTGCTCGATCTGGGGCCGATCGCCCCGGTGGCCGGAGGGCAGCTTCCCGCCTGTCTGGGGGACGAGCAGCCGGAGTGCGACCCCGGCGTGGACGGCGACGAGTGCCTCGAGGAGATCGAGGAGTTCGACATCCGCGCCACCGCGACCCAGAACCCGGGCGCCTTCCTCCAGGCCTCGCCGCTGCCGCTGGAGGTCGTCGCGGGCCAGGCCGGGCACGGCGACTCGGTGGACGCCACGGTGTCGTCGCGATGGCTCTACGCCGCCAAGGCGGTGGACGCCGCCGGCAACGTGAGCGACCTCTCCTGCCCCAGCCACGTGATCCTGGTCGAGGACGGCGTCCCGCCACGGGCGCCGGTGTGGACCGAGGCGGTGGGCGGCGACGGGCACGTCGTCCTGACCTGGGCGGCGAACCCGGAGAGCGACCTCGACGAGTACGCCGTCTACCGCACCGCGTTCTCCGAGCGCACCGCCAGCCGGCGGCGGATGGTCGAGCTGGCCCGGATCCGCGCCGACGGCACCCGGGTCGGCCCCGGCGCCGGCGCCGTGCCGGGGGGGAGCGGCGCCTACGGCACCCTGACCTGGGAGGACGTGGACGCCACCCCGGGCACCGTCTGGCGGTACCGACTGGACGCGGTGGACCTGACCGGCAACCGCTCGCCCCTCTCCGGGGTCGCCACCGCGCGCTCCTACGACGCCACCCCGCCCGCCGCCCCGGTCTGGGCGGCGCCCGCCCTCACCGCCGGGCCGGGCCCCGGCGGCGCGCCCCAGGTGACCCTGGCCTGGGTCCCGCCGCCGGACGACCCGGAGCTGGCCATCCTGGTCCAACGGCGGCAGCAGGGCACGGCGGCGTGGCGCAGCCAGGGCGCCTGGCTCGACGCCGGCACCGTCGCCTGGGTGGACCAGGGCGTCGAGGCCGGCGTCACCTACGAGTACCGGCTGCGGGCCATGGATCCGAGCGGCAACCGCAGCGTCGGCTTCTCGGTCGTCGAGAGCGTCGTCGTCCCGGAGTAGCTCCGGATCCTCTTCTCCCGCCGGCTCAGCCGGCCGGAGCCTCCCCCTCCACCCGGGGCGGCCGGTCGGTGGGGACGACCTCCTGCACCACCACGTGGCCGCCGTGCCGCAGGTGGGGAAGGCTCGCCGCCAGGTCGAGGGCGTGGGCGTCGTCGCGGGCGGTGATCAGGAAGACGCCCGAGAGCCGCGCACTCCCCTCCGGCGCGAGGCCAGGCCGCGGCGTCGACGACGCCGGCGGGATCACCCACCCCCGCTCCACGGAGAGCTCTTCGCCACCCACGAACTGGCCCCGCTCCCGGGCCTGGCCCACCCAGCGGCTGTACTCGTGGTAGCGCTCCACCGCTTCGCGGCCTTGCGGCGGATCGTAGCTCGCCGTCTCGTAGAGAAGGAGGGCGTACCGGGTGGGCTCGCCCGCTGGCACGGCGCTCGCGGCGGGACGCGGCGCGAGGGCGCGGCCGGCGACGAAGCCGAGGGCCAGCAGAGCCAGCGAGGCGGCGGCGGCGAGGGCGGCCCGGAGCGGCGGCAGACCGGGCCGGCGGCGGTCGGCGCCGGGCAGCAGGCCGCGCGCCGCCAGCGACCCGGCGACGCGGTCCTCCAGCCCCGGCGGCGGGTCGAGCTCGAGCGGGAGGGCGGCCAGCTCGCGCCCCTCGGCGGGGCCCCGGGGGTCGTGGGTATCGTTGCTCATCGTCGTCCTCTCTCGTCGTCTCGGTCCCGGGCGGGCGCCGCCCCGCTCGCGAGGAGCTCTCTCAGCCGAGCCCGGGCGCGGGCGAGCTGGCTCTTGGAGGTTCCCTCGGCGATCTCCAGCGTCGCCGCGATCTCACGATGGGTGTAGCCGTAGAGGTCGTGCAGCACCATCACCTCCCGGTAGCCCCCCGGCAGGGCGGCCAGGGCGCGCTCGACGTCGATCCGGGCCGCCCGATGCGCGCCGGGGAAGGGGGTCACGCCGCCGATCTCGCCCGCCACGGAGTCGGGCTCGACAGATCTCCATGCGCGTGCGCCGCGGCGCAGCTCCTCTCGGTGGCAGTTGACCAGGATGGCGCAGAGCCAGGTGGTGAAGCTGGAGCGCCGGGCGAAGCTCCCCAGGCGCTCGACGGCCCGAATCCAGGCTTCCTGGACCAGCTCCTCCGCCTCGTCCCTCCGGCCGCCCGTGAGCCGCAGGGCGAGCCCCCACAGGCGCGGCGTCGCGGCGCGGTAGAGGGCGCGGAAGGTGGCGTCGTCGCGGCGGCGCTCGAAGCGGCGCAGCAGCACGGCGGTGGCGGTCATCGCGGGGCCCCCGCGAAGCTCGGGCGGGCGGCGGCGGGGCGGGGGGGCTCTTCGCGCATCGTGTCCTCCGAGTATGAGTGACGAGAGCCCGCGCGAGGGTTGCGCGAGCCGCGCCGCCGCGCGCCGGCGCACCCGGCCCTGCAACCCTTCGCGCCTCGCCCGTCACCCAACTTCGACGAACCGGTGCGAGACCGGTTCGCGACTGGACCCGCGTCACCAGAGGAGACCGTTATGAAGACCCCCTCCCACCTCCCGCTCGCCGCCCTCGCCCTCGCCCTGCTCGCCCTCCCCGTCCGCGGCGGGGCCGAGCGGTCGGAGACTGCCGCCGACCCGGCCCTGGAGGCCGTGCTGCGCGCCGCCACCCCCGGTCCGGCCCACCGTCTTCTCGCCGCCCTGGCCGGCGACTACCGGCTCACCGCCACCCACTGGCTCGACCCGGCCGGCGAGCCCGAGGTCTCGGTCCTGCCCGCCCGGCGCGAGCTCGTCCTCGGCGGCCGCGCGCTGCGCCTGGAGGTGGGCCCGGACGAGGGCGGCTTCGCCGGCACCGGCCTCACCGGCTACGACAACGCCACGCGGCAGTTCTGGTACACCTGGGCCGACACCTCCTCCACCGGGTTGGCGATCCTGCGCGGCACCCTCGACGCCAGCGGATCGGGCCGCTTCGAGGGCGAAGACCCCACCCCCGAGGGACCGGCGCCGCTGGTGGTCCAGGTGCGCCGGGAGGGCGAGACCGAGGTGCACGACTACTTCTCGCCCGGACCCGACGGCCGCCCGGTGCGCTGGCTGGAGCTGCGGTACGAGCGCCGCTGACGCCGCCTCCCGCGCGGCCCCCTTGCCGAGGGCTCCGGCCGGCGTGCGGACCGGCCGGAGCGGGCCGGCGCGGTGAGCGCCATCGGGTCACCGTCATCGTCGAGCCGCCCCGACGGCCCCTGCGGCCCGCCCGCCGGCCCCCGCGCCTCGGTTGACAACGGCGAACGCACGGGGAAGCATGGTGCCCGCGATCGCGTGCCCCGCCGATCGCCGCCTGCCGCCCCGACTCCCGATGAGGTCGACACCCTCCCCCGAGCGCTTCGCCGCTTCCCGTCCGGTCCGTCGCGGCCGCACCGGAGAGATCTAGGCCGGCGCCGTCGATGCGCGACCCCTCCGCCCCCGTCGCCGCGATCATCGTCAACTGGAACGCGGCCCAGCTCACCCTGGACGTGCTCGCCGAGCTCGAGCGGGTCGAGGGGCCCCCGCTGCACTTCGTGGTGGTGGACAACGGCTCGCGGGACGACTCGGTGGCGCGGCTGCGGCGCGAGCGTCCCGATCTGGACCTGGTCGAGACGGGCGAGAACCTGGGCTTCGCCGGCGCCAACAACATCGGCATCCGCCACGCCCTCGCCGGTGGAGCGTACGACTGGCTCCTGCTGATCAACAACGACGTCGAGGTGGAGCCCGGCTTCCTGCCGCCGCTGCTCGCCGCCTGCGCCGACCCCACCGTGGCGGCGTCGGGTCCGAAGATCCTGTTCCAGAAGCCGCCGGACCTCATCTGGGCCGCCGGCGGGCGGCTCCGGGTGCGCGAGACGGTCACCCGCGAGTACGGCGCCCGGCAGCCGGACGGCCCCCTCTGGAGCCGGCCGGCGGAGGTGGACTACCTCACGACCTGCTGTCTGCTGGTGCCGCGGGACGCCTTCGAGCGGGTGGGTCTCTTCGACCCGGTCTACTTCGTGGGTGTCGAGGACGCCGACTGGTGCCGTCGGGCGCGGGACGTCGGCCTCAAGCTGCGGTACGAGCCCGCCAGCCGCATCTGGCACATGGTGGCGGTCTCCACCGGCGGAAGCTACACCCCGATCCGCACCTTCCACACCGGGCGGTCGAACGCCCTCTTCGCCCGCCGCCACTTCGGGCCCCTGCGGATGCTGGCCTTTCTCGCGGCCAACTGCCTCGCCCTGCCCGCCGCCTTCCTGCGCGAGCTGCCCCGCCGCAACGCCCGGGCGGCAGTCGCCAAGGCGCGGGGCATCTGGGCGGGCCTCCGGCACCCCCTGCGCGAGCCGCCACCCCGTCTCTAGCGGCGGCGGCCCCTGGTAGAGTTTTTCGCCATGCCCACCGTGGAGCGCAACGAGGCGGAGTGGCAGGAGATCTACGACTGGGCGGAAGGGGGCGAGGACTGGTCGGAGCGCTGGGGGGGGACGGAGATGCAGTGGTACGGCGCGGTGCTGCCCCGCATCCACCGCTTCGTGCCCGCCCGGACCATCCTCGAGATCGCGCCCGGCTTCGGACGCTGGAGCCGCTTCCTCAAGGAGCTGTGCGAGCGGCTGGTGCTGGTGGATCTCACCGAGCGCTGCATCGAGGCCTGCCGGCGGCGGTTCGCCGGCGAGAGCCACATCGAGTACCACGTCAACGACGGCCGGTCGCTGGCCATGGTCGCGGACGGCTCGGTGGACTTCGTCTTCAGCTTCGACGCGCTGGTGCACGCCGAGGAGGACGTCCTCGAGGCCTACCTCTCCGAGCTCGCGACGAAGCTGGCGCCGGGCGGGACCGGCTTCCTGCACCACTCGAATCTCGGGGAGTACGGCCCGCCGCCCGGCCGGGGCGTGCCCATCGTCGGCGGCGCCCTCCGGCGGCTCGGGCTGATCGACGGCAGCGACCACTGGCGGGCGCCCAGCATGACCGCGGCCAAGTTCCGGCGCTTCGCCGAGGCCGCCGGCCTGGTCTGCCTGGGGCAGGAGCTGGTGAACTGGAAGAGCCGCCGGCTCATCGACTGCTTCTCGGTCTTCGCCCGCCGGGAGCCGGGCGAGCGGCGGGAGACCCCGGTGGTGCGCAATCCCGGGTTCATGGCCGAGGCCGACCGCCTGGCGCGTCTGGCGGCGCTCTACTCCGGGCTTCCCGCCCACGGCTGAGCCGGCGGGGCGGGCAGGGCGGCGGCCAC
>JAWWBN010000221.1:0-6420 GCA_033720955.1 Thermoanaerobaculia bacterium
CGGCGCTCGAACAGGCTCTTGGTCGCCCGGATCCGGAGGCGGTCGATCTCTTCGTTGACCGACGTCTCCTTCTCGATGTACAGGTCGCTCTGGGGGACGTAGGCCTCGGGCTGGTAGTAGTCGTAGTAGGAGACGAAGTACTCCACCGCGTTGTCGGGGAAGAAGCTCCGGAACTCCTGGAAGAGCTGCGCCGCCAGAGTCTTGTTGTGCGACAGCACCAGCGCCGGCCGGTTGACCGCCTCGATGATCTTGGCCACCGTGAAGGTCTTGCCCGATCCGGTCACGCCGAGCAGCACCTGCTCGGGCAGGCCGGCCTCGAGTCCCGCCACGAGCTGGCGGATCGCCTCGGGCTGGTCGCCGTGGGGATCGAAGGCGGAGTGGATGCGGAAGGCGGGCATCCCGGCCCCTCAGCCCGCCATCACCGGCCGCGGCTCGGGCCGGGGGACGCGCTCGAGATCGGGCGCCCGCTCGATCGGCTCCGCCTCGATGCCCGCCACCGCCTCGAGGGCGGCCGTCAGGCGCTCGACCTGCCCCCGGGTGAGCGGCTCCTGGCCACCCAGCACGTCGAGCAGGGCGCTCTGCAGCTCGGGGAGCGCCTCGGCGTCGAACGTGCCGTCGTCGACGGCGGCGACGGCACCCTCGAAGGCCCTCACCCACCGCTCCCTCTCCGCCGGGGTCAGCTCGCCGGGCAGCCGCGGCGCCAGGATCTCGCGCGACTGGGCGAGGCTCCAGGCGAGGATGTCGGGCATCTTGAGCATCATCACCACGAAAGCCACCACCAACAGCACGGCCGCCACGCCGCAGCCGACCAGCAGCGGCTTGCCGCAGCCGCCGGGGGCCCCGGGGGTGCGCGGGGCCGGGTCGAACGGCTGGGGAATGGGCTCCTGCTCGGTCACCGGGGGGCGGTGGGCGCGGGCCGCGAGCCGGCGCCGCCGCCCGCTGTTTGTATCACAGGGTCCGGTCGGCCGTCGGGCCCTATAATCGTCCCCGGTGAGGCCGGATTCTCGCAGCGTGGAGCCCGAGAGCGCGGCCGTCGGCGAGCCGCCGCGGCGCTCCGTCTGGCGCCGGCGGCTGCTGCTGCTGGGGCTGCCGCCCCTCCTCGTTCTGCTGCTGGGGGCGCTGGGCGGAATGGGCTTCGCGGCGGTGATCCACATGCCGCGAGTGGACTCGCTGGAGGACTTCCAGCCCGGTCTGATCACCGAGCTGCACAACCGCGACGGCGAGGTCTTCGCCTCCTACGCCCGCGAGCGGCGCGTGCTGCTCGAAGAGGGCGAGCTGCCCGAGATCCTGGTCCAGGCCATCCTCGCCGCCGAGGACGCCAACTTCCTGCGCCACGGCGGCGTGGACCTGGAGGGCGTGGTGCGGGCGGTCATCCAGAACCAGCGGCGGGGCCGGCGGGCCATGGGTGGCTCGACCATCACCATGCAGCTCGCCCGCCGTCTCTTCCTGACGCCGAAGAAGTCGTGGCGGCGCAAGATCGAGGAGGCCTTCCTCTCCGTGGAGCTCGAGAAGACCTTCAGCAAGCAGCAGATCCTGACGCTCTACTGCAACATGATCTTCCTCGGCCACCACAACTACGGCATGGAGATGGCCGCCCGCGACTACTTTGGAAAGGGTGTAGGCGACCTCACCCTGACCGAGGCGGCGACCCTGGCCGGGATCCCCCAGCGGCCCAGCTCCTACAGCCCGTATCGCCGCCCCGACCTGGTGGTGGCGCGGCGCAACTACGTGCTGCGACGGATGAAGGAGGAGGGATTCATCGACGAGATCCGATACCAGGAGGCGATCGCGGAGCCCCTGGTGGTGCGCCAGCAGAAGCGGGAGGAGCCCCTGGCGCCCTACTTCGCCGAGGAGGTCCGGCAGGCCGTCGAGAGGCGCTACGGCACCGCCGCGCTGCTGGACCGCGGTCTCCAGGTGGAGACCACCCTCGACCCGGTGATCCAGCGCGCCGCGCGCGAGGCGCTGCGCGACGGGCTGCTGCGGCTCGATCACCAGCGCGGCTGGCGCGGCCCCATCTCGCGGCTCGAGGGCGAGGACGCCGCCAGCTACCGCCTCCCCTCCTGGGAGCGCCTCGACCTCTCCCCCGGCGCCTGGAACCAGGGGATCGTGCTCGAATCGGGCCACCGCGGCGCCCGCGTGCGGATCGGCGACGAGGTCTTGGACCTCACCCCCGACGGGGTCGCCTGGACGGGTCGCCGGCGGCCCAGCAGCGTTCTCAGCCCCGGCGACGTGGCCTGGTTCCGCGTCGAGGAGCCCGAGGAGGAGGCCGCGGACGACGGAGACACGCCGCGCCGGGTGCTTCTCGAGCAGGAGCCCGAGCTCGAGGGCGCGGCCATCGTTCTCGAGTCCTCCACCGGCGCGGTGCGCGCCCTGGTGGGCGGCTGGAGCTTCGAGCGCAGCAAGTTCAACCGCGCCACCCAGGCCCGCCGGCAGCTCGGCTCGGCCTTCAAGCCCTTCGTCTGGGGCGCCGCGCTCGAGGTGGGGTTCACCCCCGCCGACACCCTCTTCGACGCCCCGGTGGCCTTCCCGGGCGGCCGCGATCGGCCGCCCTACAGCCCGCGCAACCACAGCCGCGAGTACTTCGGGGTGACCACGCTGCGGCGTGGGCTGGAGCGCTCCATCAACGTCACCGCGGTGAAGCTCCTCGACCTGGTGGGCGTGGACCGGGTGATCGACTTCGCCAACCGCCTGGGGATCACCTCGCCGCTGCCGCCGGTCCTGTCGATGGCCCTCGGCTCGGCGGACGTCATCCCGATGGAGGGGGCCGCCGCCTACGCCGCTGTCGCCAACCAGGGCGTGTGGGTCGAGCCCTACTTCATCGAGAGCGTCTCGGAGCCCTCCGGCCGCCAGCTCGAGCGCGCCCAGCCACGCGCCCTGCGGTCGATCTCACCGCAGATCGCCTACGTGCTGACCCATCTCCTGGAGGGGGTGGTGGACCGCGGCACCGCCGCCAGCATCAACCACCTCGAGATCGACCTGGCCGGCAAGACGGGGACCACCGACCAGTACTCCGACGCCTGGTTCGTGGGCTTCACCCCCCGCTACACCCTGCTGGTCTGGGTGGGACACGACGTCAAGCGCACGATCGGCCGGCAGATGACCGGCACCCGCGTGGCCCTGCCCATCTGGCGCGACCTGGTCGAGGACGGCCTCGAGAACGGCTGGCTGACCCCGGGCGAGAGCTTCACGCCGCCCCCCGGCGTGGTGTTCGAGCAGGTGGAGCTCGAGTCCGGGCTCCTGCCCGGCCCCGGCGCCACGGTCGTCATCGAGGAGGCCTTCCTCGCCGGAACCCAGCCGGTGCAGCGCTACACGCCGCAGTGGGGCGCCGTCCTCCGTCTGCCCTGGTACCAGCAGCAGCCCCACTACCTGGCGAAGGCGGGCGAGCGGATGCCCGAGGACGTCGAGGACTGGGAGGCGGTGCTGCAGGCCTGGGAGGAGAAGGACTCGCCCGACGACGACGCGGGCGACGGCTGAGGGCCGGCGGCGGCTATCCCTCGCCGCTGCGCCGCAGCCGGTCCAGCTTCTGGTCCAGCCGCGAGAAGAGGGCGTCGTGATGGCCCATCACCTCCAGGAGCCCCTGGCGGACGAGCTTGTCCATCCGCCCCATCAGCACCTCGAGGTTCTCCAGCCGCTCCACGGCGTGCTCGTTGCCGCGGATGTAGTCGGCCTGGATCGCGCGCAGGTCGCGCAGGATCTCCCCCTGCACCCTCTGCAGGTCGTCGCCCAGGGCGTCGAGACGGCCGCGCAGCCTGGCCAGCTCCTGGAGATGGGAGATGAGCACCAGGTTGAAGATGCGCTGGCGCTCCCAGAGGTCGGCCTGCGGGGCGCGCACCAGGGGCCGGAACAGTCGCTTGATCGCCACCACCACCCGCCCCCAGCGGCCGCGGTGGCTGCGGACGGGGAACGGGTGGTCGCCGCGCCACAGCCAGCGCCACTGGCCGAGGTCCTCGGTGGACCCGGTGACGAAGGTCTCGATGTCGGGCGCGTCGGCGGCGGGAGGGATTTCCTCCGGATCCGCCATCACTCTTCCGGAACGACTGTGACGTCCACCTCGGCGATGACCTCGGAGTGCAGGTCGATCCGCACCTTGTGGTCGCCCAGGCTCTTGATCCCGCCCTCGAGATCGATCCGCCGCCGGTCCACCTGGACCCCCTTGGCGGCCAGCGCCTCGGCGATCTCGCTGGCGGTCACCGAGCCGTAGAGGTTTCCCGAGTCGCCGGCCCTCTTGGCGATCTCCAGCCGGATCCCGGCCAGCTCGCCCACCACGGCCGTGGCCTCTTCGCGCTTCTTCGCGTGCTCGACCTCGATCCGCCGGCGGCGCTGCTCGAAGACCTTCAGGTTCCCCGGCGTCGCCTCCAGCGCCAGTCCGCGCGGCAGCAGGTAGTTGCGCGCGTACCCGGGCTTGACGTCGATGATCTCGCCACGCTTGCCGGTGTGCACCAGGTCCTGCATGAGGATGACTTGCATCGTGGATTCCTCCCGCGAGCCGCTGCGGCTAGTCCGTGGTGAAGGGCAGCAGGGCGATGTGCCGGGCTCGCTTGATCGCCTGCTGCACCATCCGCTGGTGCCTGGCGCAGGTGCCCGAGATGCGGCGCGGCAGGATCCGCGCCCGCTCCACGATGTACTGCTGGAGCAGCTTCACGTCCTTGTAGTCGATCTCGTCGACCTTGTCGGCGCAGAACCGGCAGACCTTCTTGCGCCGGTAGAACCGTCCGCCTTTCTTCCCCCTCATGCCGAGGCCTCCGCCGGCTCGGCCGCCGGCTCCGGCTGCGACCGCCGCCGCAGACGCCCGTCGTCGGTGCGCACGGTCAGGTACCGCAGCACGCTCTCGTTCTGGTCGAGCCGCTTCTCCACCTCGGCGAACGAGGTCGCCTCGGGGGTCTCGACCGTGTAGATCAGATAACGGCCTTCGGTGTTTTTCGCGATCGGATAGGCGAGCCGGCGCTTGCCCCAGCTCTCCTCCCGCACCACCTCGGCCGCGAGGGGCTCGAGCAGGGCCCGGAACTCTTCGCGCAGGCTCTCGACCTCCTCGTCGGTCAGACGAGGGTCGACCACCAGCACCATCTCGTAGTTCGCCATGGGTTCTTGGGACTCCTCCCTACGGACTCGTTCGGCTCCCGCACGGCGGGAGCAGAGAGGTGAAAGGTCGTACGGGCGCCGGGTGGCGCCCGCGGCGTGAGCTGTGGAGTCTAGCCGAATCGACGCCCGATGCCAAGGCCCCGGCTAGAGCAGGGGGGCCAGCACCAGGGCCACCACCGACATCAGCTTGATCAGGATGTTCAGGCTGGGGCCGGCGGTGTCCTTGAACGGATCGCCGACCGTGTCGCCCACGACCGCGGCCTTGTGCGCGTCCGAGCCCTTGCCGCCGTGGGCGCCGGTCTCGATGTACTTCTTGGCGTTGTCCCAGGCGCCGCCGGCGTTGGCCATGAAGATCGCCATCATGACCCCGGAGGCGGTCACCCCGGCCAGCAGGCCCCCCAGCGCCGCGGCGTCGTAGAGCCCCACCGCCACCGGGACGACGACCGCCATCAGCCCGGGCACCACCATCTCGCGGATGGCGGCGCGGGTGGAGATGTCCACGCAGCGGGCGTACTCGGCCTCGGCCTTGCCCTCCATGAGCCCCGGGATCTCCCGGAACTGCCGGCGCACCTCCTCGATCATCTTGAAGGCGGCGCGGCCCACGGCGCGCATCGCCATCGACGAGAAGAGGAAGGGGAGCATGGAGCCCACCAGCAGGCCGCCCATCACCATCGGGTCGGCGATGTCGATCCGGTTCAGGCCCACCGTCGCCCGGAAGGCCGCGAAGAGACCGAGAGCGGTCAGGGCCGCGGAGCCGATGGCGAAGCCCTTGCCGATGGCGGCCGTGGTGTTGCCCACCGCGTCCAGCCTGTCGGTGCGGCCGCGGACCTCCGGACCGAGGCCGCTCATCTCGGCGATGCCGCCGGCGTTGTCGGCGATCGGCCCGTAGGCGTCCACCGCGAGCTGGATCCCCGTGGTGGAGAGCATGCCCAGGGCCGCGATGGCGATGCCGTAGAGACCGGCCTGGTCGTACGCGACCAGGATGGCCGCCACCAGCACCACGATGGGCAGCGCCGTGGAGCGCATGCCCACCGCCAGGCCGCCGATGATGTTGGTCGCCGCTCCGGTCCGGCTGTCGTCGGCGATGGAGCGCGCCGGCGGGCGCTCGGCGGCGGTGTAGTAGTCGGTGATCAGGCCGATCAGGACGCCGCCGGCCAGGCCGGCCACGGTGGCGAAAAAGACCCCGGTGGCGTCGAAGACGGTACCCGCGATCTCGTACTCGCCGGACAGCAGCCAGTCGGAGACGAACCAGATCGCCGCCAGCATGACCAACGCCGAGGCGAAGGTGCCGCGATGCAGCGCCTTGCCCGGATCGCCGCCCTCGCTGGTGCGCACCAGCAG
>JAWWBN010000222.1:0-6395 GCA_033720955.1 Thermoanaerobaculia bacterium
CTGGAGCGGGTGTGCGCGGTGCTCGACCCCGCCGCGGCGGTGGCGGTGACTCGGGACGGCTTCGGCGGCCCGAGGGCGCTCTCGGTGGTGGGGTGGGCGGACCCTCCGCCCGACCCGGAGCCGCTCCTGTCGGGAGAGCTGTGGCGCGAGCTCCTGGCGAGCGGACAGTCCGTCACCCTGCGCGACGGCACGCTGGCCGGACGGTCCTTCCGCGAGATGCTGGCGACGCCCCTCTCCTACCGCGGCGTCTACCTGGGTTTCTTCGCCCTTCTCGACAAGGAGCGCAGGGGCTCCGAGCCCGGCGGCTTCGCCGGCGAGGACCGGCGCTTCCTGGAGTCGGTGGCGACCCTGGGGGCGGTATCGCTGGACAGCGTCCGCCAGCTCGCCAGCCTCGAGGCGCAGCGCGACCGGCTGGAGGAGGAGAACCGGGCTCTCAAGAGCGACCTGACCGGGAAGGTGGGCGACCAGCGGATCGTGGCCAACGCGCCGTCCATGCGCCGGGCGCTCGCGATGGTCCGCCGGGTGGCTCCCCGCGGCGTCAGCGTCGTGCTGCGCGGCGAGAGCGGCACCGGCAAGGAGCTCTTCGCCAAGCTCCTGCACCTCGACTCGGGGCGGAGCGGGCCACTGGTGGCGCTCAACTGCAGCGCCATCCCCGAGACCCTGATCGAGAGCGAGCTCTTCGGCATCGAGAGCGGCGTGGCCACCGGGGTCGAGGCGCGGCGGGGGAAGTTCGAGCTCGCCGACGGCGGCACCCTCTTCCTGGACGAGATCGGCGACCTGGCCCCCGCCGTCCAGGTGCGGCTGCTGCGGGCGTTGCAGGAGCGCGAGGTCACCCCCCTGGGGTCGCAGCAGCCGATCCCCGTGGACGTGCGGCTGGTGGCCGCCACCCACCGCGATCTCGAGGCGCTGGTGTCCGAAGGAGAGTTTCGGGAGGACCTCTACTACCGCCTCAAGGGGGTGGAGATCACCCTGCCGCCGCTGCGCGAGCGCCGCGAGGAGATCCCCCACCTGGTGCGTCTCTTCGCCGCCGACTTCTGCCGCCGAGAGGGCATCCCCACCCCCGGCTTTCCGGCCGACACCATCGCCCAGCTCCTGGCGCACGACTTCCCGGGCAACGTGCGCGAGCTCCAGAACGTCGTGGAGGCGGCGGTCTCGCTCTCGGGCGAGACGGTCGAGCCGGACCGGGTGCGCTCGTTGCTGGGCGGCGGGCAGCAGGCCGCCGGGCCGGAGGCGCTCGACCTCAAGACCCTGGAGCGGCGGCACATCCGGCGGGTGCTCCAGATCACCGACGGCAACAAGTCCCGCGCCGCCTCTCTCCTGGGCATCGATCGCCGGACACTGCAGCGCAAGGGGTTCTAAGGACGCGGCAAGACGCCGCATATGCGGCGATATGTCGCATAATGGAGTAGAACTCCCTGTTCCTAGGTGCTTTTCGATCCTTCCCGGGCGGTTGTCCGGCCGGGATGGGGCGAGCATGTGCGGCACACTGCCGCATAAATGATCTCCCGCCTCCTGACCTCGCCACCGGGGATCGCCGCTAACTGTCTGCAATGAAACGGCTTGGGCTCTCCCGGGCGAGCCGGCTGCCGGGTTGGCAGCGGCCTTGCTCCCTCCCGCAGACGTTCCCGAGGAGGGTTTCCATGTTGCAGGCGATCCGCAGAGCTATCGTCATCCTGCCGTCCGCGTCGATCGAGGCGGCGGCCACGGTCGCCACCGTGGCCTCCTTCCTCTGGCTCCTCGCCAACGGCCACCTCCAGCCGATCCTGGTCTACCTGCTCGAGCTCTATCTGAGCTTCTGACTTTCTTTACTCGCCGGACCCGGCTAGAGTTCGGACCGATCTATGGCGAATAGCGCCATCTTGCGGGAGGTGACCCTGACCCTCCCGATGCTCCCCGACATGGAGATTGCGGCGAGCAAGACGGCCACCGCCATGGCGGAGTACATGCAGATGAGCTCCGATAAGATCGACGAGGTCCGCATGGCGGTGGTGGAGGCCTGTATCAACTCCTTCGAGCACAGCGACGCCACCGACCGCAAGGTCTATCTGACTTTCGCGGTGCTGGGGGACGACGAGCCGGAGAAGCTGCAGATCTCCATCCGCGACACCGGCCACGGCTTCGAGCCCACCGAGGTGGAAGAGCCGCGGATCGAGGAGAAGCTCAGGTCCGAGCGGAAACGGGGCTGGGGCCTGAAGATCATCCAGGGCTTGATGGACGAGGTGGAGATCCATTCCGGCAGGGACGGGACCCGCGTCGTCATGAGCAAACTACGCTAGGGCGGAGAGGGACGATGACCTTGAAAGTGACCGTGGACCGAAAGCCGGAGGGCGTGGCGGTCATCTATACCGAGGGGTACATCAACAACCAGGGCGGCGAGGAGATCGCCCGGGTGGCCTTCGACCTGATCGGCGACGGTCACAAGGTCCTCCTGCTGAACCTCGAGGGCACCAAGATCGTCAACTCGATCGGCATCTCGATCCTCATCGAGATCATCGAGAAGATGCTCGAGATCGAGGGCAAGCTGGCCTTCTGCAACCTCACCCCCACCATCGAGAAGACCTTCCACATCATGGGGCTCACCCAGTATGCCGCGATCCATGCGGACGAGGTGTCGGCGGTGGCGGAGATGGCCGGCAGGTGACGGGCACGGCGGCCGCCTCCACGGCAGCCCTCGCCGGCTACCTGGAGCTGGCCGCCGGGGGCGAGGCCGACCGGAAGCTGGCGCAGAGCCTGCTGGATGGCCTGGGGCGGCAGACCGGCGCTCGCGCGGCGGCGGCCTACCTGAAAGAGGACGGCACCCTGGTGCGCGAGCTCTCGACCGGCGCCGGCTCCTTCCCGTACCGCATCGCCGAGGACGAGGCGTCGCGGTTCGAGCGCCGCCCGATGGCGGGCGGCGAGCTGCTGCTCGACGGGGGGACGATCCAGGAGGAGCGGGACACGCCGGTTCTCCTCGCGCTGGCGGCCGCCGTCCGCGCCCTGGTGCTCGAGAAGAAGCTCAAGCGGCAGCGCTTCGAGGTCAACTACCGCGGCGTCGAGCTCGAGGCCCTCTACGACGTCGGTCTGGCCATCGCCTCGACGCTGAACCTCGAGCAGCTCTCCGAGGAGATCCTCCTGCGCGCCGTCTCCCTCCTCGACGCCCGCCGGGGGGCCCTCTACGCCGCCGACCGCGACGGCGGCTACCGGCTCAGCCGCATCCTGGGCGGCGAGGCCCGGCAGCGGCTGGCGCCCGACGATCCCCAGGTCGCGGCCCTCCTCCAGGGCCGGACGCCGCCCGCGCCGCAGGACCTGATGCCCGGCGCCGAGCACCTGCTGGCAGTCGCCATCGAGGTGGACGGCGACCCCCGCGGCCTGCTGGTGGTGGGCGACAAGGAGAGCCGGCGTGGCGTCGGCCCGTTCGGCGCCAGCGACCGGCGCACCCTGAGCCTCTTCGCCAACCAGGCGGCCATCGCCCTGGAGAACGCGAACCTGCACCGGCAGGCGCTCGAGAAGGAGCGTCTGCTGCGAGAGATCGAGCTCGCCGCCGAGATCCAGCGCCGGCTGCTGCCCGCCCGCCTGCCCCGGGTCGAGGGCGTCGAGCTCTCCGGCTGGAACCGCTCCGCCCGCCACGTGGGCGGCGACTACTACGACGTCCTCGAGCTGCCGGGCGGCCGGCTCGCCCCCCTGGTGGCCGACGTGTCCGGCAAGGGGATGCCGGCGGCGCTGATGGTCTCGACCCTCTACTCGGCCCTCCACCTGCTCCTCGACGGCCGCGAGCCCGGGCCCGACCTGGTGGAGCGGCTCAACGGGCACATCTTCCAGTCCAGCGCGCCCAACAAGTTCATCACTCTCCTCGTGACCGACGTCCACCCGGTCAGCGGCGAGGTGCGGTACGTGAACGCGGGGCACAACCCGGGCATCGTGCTGCGCGCCGGTGGGGAGGTGGAAGAGCTGCCGCCGGGCGGGATGCCGCTGGGGTTCTTCCGCGACGGCCGCTACACGGGCGGCGAGCTCGCCCTGGCGCCGGGCGATCTGCTCTGCCTCTTCAGCGACGGCATCACCGAGGCGGCCGCCGCCGACGACGAGGAGTTCGGCGCCGGTCGCCTGGTGGACCTGCTGCGGCGCTCCGCCGAGCTTCCCCTTCCGGAGATCATCGAGATCGTGGACGGCGAGGTGACCCGCTTCGCCGACGGGGCGCCGCAGGCCGACGACCAGACGCTGGTTCTGGTGCGCAAGCGCTGACCCGCCGGGTCAGCCGCGGCGCGGCGACAACCCCTCCGCCGGTCCCAGCGCCAGGGCCGGCGCCGAGGTGCCGCCGAGGAACCCGTCGCGGCTGAGGGCCGTGGTGAGGTCGCGGCCGAGGCCCCGCAGTTCTCCCAGGGCCCGGAGCAGGCTGTCCTCCCAGGTCAGGTCGCGCAGCCGGCCGGCGAGGGCGCCGCCGCGGATCCGCCGCACCCCAGCGGCGCGGGCCCGGAAGCGCAGCCGGCGCGGCTCCAGGGTCTCGATCCGGTCCAGGGCGCCGATCCAGAGGCCCCCCTCCGCCTCGCGCAGCAGCTCCTCCTCGGTCGCCTCGCCGGCGGCCAGGAAGAGGTTCAGCGGCTGGGAGTCGTTGCCGCCGATGGCGTGCGCGGTCGCCGGCAGCCCGAGCACCGCGGCCTGACGCTGGTCGAGGGTCGGAGTCTTGGGGGCCCCCTTCACGATGAGACCGACCCGCCGCTTCGGCGACCCCTCGAGGTCGAAGGGGAAGGGGATTCCGGCGGGGTCGGTGGCGTCGTCCGCCAGCTCGAGCGTACGGTCGAAGACCTGCACCCCCAGGTGCTCGCGGAGCAGCGATGTGCCGTCGTGATAGGCCTTGGCCGAGAAGGCCTCGCGCGCCAAGAAGTCCACCAGCTCGATCACCGCCTCGGGAGCCAGCACCAGAGGCACGGCGGCACCGATCTCCGCCTCGTCGCCGCTCTCCCCGCGGCGGCGCCGCGCCCTCTCGACCAGGGCCTCGGGGTGGATGTCGGCCAGCCTGCGCCCCGCCGCGACCGCCCGGCCCTCCTGCCCGGGCCGGCCGCTGCGCACTCCGAGCTGCACCGCCGTGACGCTGACCGCGCGCCGCACGCCGCGGCTGCTCACCACCGCCACCGAGGCGTCGGCCCACTCCAGCCGGGCGCGCTCGTCGGCGGCCAGCAGGCCGGCGATCCGCCCCTTCGCGTGACGGCTGGCCAGCCGCGCCAGCTCCGGGTCCCTCAGCCCCTCCGCCGCCCGGTCCTCGCCCTCCTCGGGGAGGGGCAGGTGGGGAAGCCCGGCCACCGGCTCCCGCCCGCGGCTCTGGGCGATGGCGGAGCGGATGCCGTTCTGGATCTCGCCGAGCTCCGCGGCGCCCAGACGGTGGAGCCCCACCCGGCCGCGATCGATCACCCGCACCAGGACGGTCCGGTCCACCAGCCGGCGCGGCGCCTCGAGCCGCGCCGCCTCCCCCGCCAGCCGCCCGCGCTGCACCTCCAGCCAGACCAGCTCGGTCTCGTCGGCCGGCGAGGAGTCCACCGCGTGCTCCAGGAGCCGCGAGATCGCCTCGATGGAGAGCGGTCGCTCGGGCACTAGGCCACCGCCACCGAACCGGCGATCTCCGCCACGAGACCGCCCGGCTCGAGCGCGGTCAGCCGCGCCGGGGTCAGTCGCCGCTCGAGGTCGCCGGTCGCGGAGGTCGCCACCGGCAGGTAGTTGTCGGAGGTGCCCTGCCAGCGTCCCTCCGAGCGGCGCTCCCACAGCACGGTCGTCGTCGTCCCCAGGCTGGCGCGCCGGAAGGCCTCCTCGGCGTGCCGCGCCGCCTCGAGGGCGGCCGCCATCCGCCGCTTCTTGACCGCGGCGTCCACCTGCCCCGGCAGCGTCGCGGCGGCGGTTCCCTCGCGCGGCGAGTAGGGGAAGGCGTGGATCTTGGCGAAGCGGAGGGCGCGGGTCACGGCGAGACTCTCCTCGAGCTCGGCCTCGTCCTCGCCGGGGAAGCCGACGATCAGGTCGGTGGTCAGCGCGACGCCAGGCACTCTGCGCCGGATCTCCGCCGCGAGCCCGGCGAAGGCGGCGGCGGTGTAGGGTCGGCGCATCCGCCGCAGGGTGGCGTCGCAGCCGCTCTGCAGGGAGAGGTGGAAGTGGCGGCAGAGACGGTCGCCGCCGGGGCCGTCGAAGAGGTCGAGGAGACGGTGGTCGAACTGCCAGGGAGCGATGGAGCTGAGCCGCAGCCGGCCCACCGGCGTCTCCTCGAGCAGCCGGCGGGTGAGATCGACGAGGCCCTGTCCCGACCACTTGTAGGAGGAGATCTGGACGCCCGTCACCACCACCTCGGAGAAGCCACCCCGGCCCAGCCGGCGAACCTCGTCGACCACCTCGTCGGCGGGCCGGCTGCGCTGCGCGCCGCGGGTGACGGGGATGATGCA
>JAWWBN010000223.1:0-6386 GCA_033720955.1 Thermoanaerobaculia bacterium
TGGCCGCGTGGGGCGTCCGGGACGGCCGGGCGCAGATCGACGGTCTCCCGGCCGGGGAGTGGACGGTCCGGGTCGAGGCCCCCGACGGGCGCGTCTGGGAGGGGCGCACGAGCGCCGTCTGGGGCGGCACCCATACCCTCACCCTGCCGTGACCGACCCCACCCGGCCCTCCGCCGGCGCCCTCCTCGGCGAAGGCCGCCGGGGCCTGGCCGCCGCCCCCTTCCGCCCCCCTCCCCGAGAGGCCGCGCTGCTGCTGGCGCGGACTCTGGGGGTCTCCGAGGCCTCCCTGATGGCGCATCCGGAGCGCCCGGTGGCGGCGGCCGCCGCGGCGCGGTTCCGCGAGCTCCTGGCGCGACGGCTGGAGGGCGAGCCCGTGGCCTACCTGCTGGGGGTGCGGGAGTTCTACGGCCGCTCCTTCCGGGTGGACCGCCGGGTGCTGATCCCCCGCCCCGAGACCGAGCTGCTGGTCGAGACGGCCCTGTCGCTGCCGCTGCCGGGGACGCCGTCGATCCTCGACGTGGGGACCGGCTCCGGCGCGATCGCCCTGACCCTGGCCCTCGAGCTCCCGGCGGCGCGGGTGACGGCCACCGATCTCTCGCCCGCGGCCCTGGCGGTGGCCGCCGGCAACGCGCGGGCCCTGGAAGCTCCGGTGGGGCTCGTCGCGGCCGACCTGGCGGCCGGTCTTCTCCTGGAGCGCTTCGACCTGGTGGCGTCGAACCCGCCCTACGTCGGCCGGCACGAGGCCGCCGGCATGTCGCGGGAGATCCTCGACTTCGAGCCGGAGCGGGCGCTCTTCGCCGACGACGGCGGGCGGCGGGTGATCCGGAGGCTGCTCGCCGGCCTCGACGGACTCGGCCGCGGCGCCTGGCTGCTGCTGGAGATCGGCGCCGGCCAGGCGGCGGCCGTAGAGAAGCTCGCCCGGCGCTCGCCCTTCGACCTGGTCGAGATCCGCCTCGACCTGGCCGGGATCCCAAGGGTCGCGCTCCTCCGGCGGGCGCGGTAGGCGCCGCGCGCCGGGGCGGGCGGCGCTCGGCGCGCCGGTGCCCGCGGTAGACTTCGCGCCTTGGAAGCGCTCGAGATCCACGGACCCACCCGCCTCTCCGGCAGCGTCGAGATCGGCGGCGCGAAGAACGCCGCCCTGCCCTGCCTGGCGGCCAGCCTGCTGACCGAGGAGCGGCTCACCCTCTCCCGGCTGCCGCGGGTGCGCGACATCCGCACCATGCTGCGGCTGCTGGAGGAGCTGGGGGTGGAGAGCTCGGCCGAGGGCACGACGGCCCGGCTGGAGGGTCCGTCGGGGACCCAGGCCGACAGCGCCCCCTACGACCTGGTGAAGACGATGCGCGCCAGCGTGCTGGTGCTGGGACCGCTGGTGGCCCGGCTCGGTCACGCCCGGGTCTCCCTTCCGGGAGGCTGCGCCATCGGCGTGCGCCCCATCGACCAGCACCTGGCGGGGCTCTCCGCGCTGGGCGCCGACGTGACCCTGGAGCACGGCTACGTCACCGCGCGCGCCGAGCGGCTCACCGGCGCCCGCTTCCGCTTCGCCGCGCCCACCGTCACGGGCACCGAGAACCTGATGATGGCCGCCTCCCTGGCGCGCGGGGAGACGGTGCTCGAGAACTGCGCCTGCGAGCCGGAGATCGTCGATCTCGCCGATCTGCTGCGCAAGATGGGGGCGGCGATCGAGGGGGACGGCACGCCCACCCAGCGGATCGGCGGCGTGGACGGTCTGGGCGCGGCCGAGCACACGGTGATCGCCGACCGCATCGAGGGTGGGACCTACCTGCTGGCCGCGGCGATGACCGGGGGGGACGTCGAGGCGCACGGCGTCGATCCCGGGGCGCTGGCGCCGCTGCTCGAGAAGCTCCTCGACTGCGGCTGCCGGATCGACGTGGAGGGCGACACGATCCGGCTGCGCCGCGAGGGGGCGATCCGCCCCCGGGACGTGGTCACCGCCCCCTACCCCGGCTTCGCCACCGACCTCCAGGCCCAGTACCTGGCGCTGATGACCCAGGCCGACGGCAGCTCGACCATCTGCGAGACCGTCTTCGAGAACCGCTTCCAGCACGTCCCCGAGCTCAACCGGATGGGCGCCTCGATCGAGGTGGACGGCAGCTACGCCAGGGTGCAGGGGCCCACCCCGCTCTCCGGCGCCGCGGTGATGGCGACCGATCTGCGAGCCTCGGCGTCGCTGGTCCTGGCCGGTCTGGCGGCGACGGGCACGACCCGGGTGGACCGCATCTACCACCTCGACCGCGGCTACGAGGCGATGGAGGAGAAGCTGCGCCGTCTCGGTGCGCGGGTGGAGCGGATCCCCACGCCGCGCCCGGGCTGAGCCCGCAGCGGCCGGCCCCCGGCTCGCGGCTCCTCCGAGCCTCCGCGGCCGCCGCCCACCCGCGCCGGGGCGAAAAAATGGAACCGATATTGCAGCTCTCGCCGGCGTGAGGGGGAGAGTGCCAACGCGCAGGGGCGGCGTCGCGTGCCGGCCGGGGGCCGCCGCGACGTTGCTCCTGCCGCTCCTGACGGCGGTGCCGGGGCTCGCCACCACCGATCCGCGCATCCCGCTGGTGGAGCTGCAGCTCGAGGGCAAGCCGGCCGACGCCCTGGCGCGGGTGGAGGCCACTCTGGCCGCCGACCCCGAGTCGCGCCGGCTCGGGCTCGACTATCTGCGCGGCCACCTCCTCGAGGAGCTGGACCGGCCCGCCGACGCCCACCGCGCGTTCGCCCGAGCCATGGCGGAGATGCCCGAGCTGGCCGACTACAGCCTCTACCGGCTGGCCCTGAACCAGAGCCGCACGGGCCACCCCGAGCTCGCCGCCGGTCTGCTCGCCCGGCTGCTGAGCGGCCGTCCGCCGCAGCCGCTGGTGGGTCCCGCCACCGACCTGCTGGTGGCGCAGATCGGCGGCGGCGGCGACTGCGACCTGCTGGAAGACCTGGACGAGGCCCGGCTGCCGTCGGTCGAGCGTCGCAAGCTGGAGCTGGCCCGCGCCCGGTGCGCCCGGGGAGAGGCCGAGGCGATCCTGCTGCGGCTGGTGAGCGACGGAGCCGTGGACGAGACGGCCCGCCAGGCCGCGGCGCTGCTGCACCTGGACCACCCCGACGCGGTAGCCGACACCGCGGCGGCCCTGGATCTGGGTCGGGTCTTCCACCACCACCGCCAGTTCGGGCTCGCCATCCGGTACCTGACCGCCGGTCTCGACGACCGGCTGCGCGGCAACGAGCCTCTCGACGAGAAGGACGCGGACGCCGTCTACGCCCTGGCCCGGAGCCACTTCTGGCGCGAGGAGTACCTGCTGGCCAGCAGTTGGTTCGGGCAGCTCGCGGCACGTCTTCCCGATCCCGCCGACCGCGCTCGGCCGCTCTACCAGCAGGCCCGCTGCTACGAGCTGCGCGGCAACTGGGACGTGGCGGCCAACAACTACCGTCTGGCCTACACCGCGGACCCCGAGGGCGACTGGGCCGGGCCGGCGCTGCTGGCCGCCCTGCGGCTGGAGTGGCGGCTCGGGTCGGAGGAGACCGCCCTCGAGCTCTACCGTCTGCTCACCGGCGAGCGGCGCTGGCTGGGCCTCGCCAGCCGGGCCGGTCTCTTCCTGGCCGCCTCCGACCTGGTGCGTCAACGGACCGACCGCGCCCGCGTGTGGCTCGACGAGGCGGCGCGGTGGCGCGGCGTCTCGCAGGTCGAGCTGACCTTCTGGCGCGCCCGCCACGCGCACCTCCAGGGGCGCCGGCTGGAAGCCGTCCGGAGCCTCCTGGCCACCGCCGCCCGGGCCCCCTACCACCCGCTGGGCCGCGAGGCCCGCGCCTGGCTGGCCCACCCCGATCTCGACGCCACGGCCATCGCCGAGGGAGTCCGGCTCGCGGGGTCCGCCAGCGGACGAGACCTGGTGGGCGCCTGGATCCTGCTGGGCGACGGGCGGCCCGAGGGCCGGCGCGCCCGCCAACGTCTCGAGAGGGCCCTCCGCGACGACCGGCGCGCCCGCGCCTTTCTCGACCTCGCCAGCCCACCGCCCAGGGAGTGGCCGCTATGGCAGTCCGCCCTGCAGCAGCCCGAGGAGAAGCTGCTGGCGCTGGGGGTCTGGAGCCAGGGCTCGAGCGCCATGCTGAAGCACTTCCCGGTAGCCGACGTCTCGCTGGGCTTCACCGCCAGCCGGCTGCTCGCCCAAGCGCAGGAGAACCGTCGCTCCCTCTACGTGGCCGAGATCCTCCAGAAGCGCGTGCCCGCCGGGCTGCCGCCCGGGCTCCTGCCGCTCGAGCTGCGGCGTCTGCTCTACCCGCTGCCCTATCGCGAGCTCATCGAGACCGAATCCCGCCGGCAGCGGATCGACCCGGCCCTGCTGGCGGCCATCATCCGCGAGGAGAGCCGCTTCGATCCCCAGGTCGTCTCCTCCGCCGCGGCGCGCGGGCTGACCCAGTTCGTGCTTCCCACGGCGCGACGGCTGGCGGGCCGGCTGGGGCTCGAGCAGCTCGAGGCCTCCGACCTGCACGACCCGGTGATCTCCATCGCCCTGGGCGCCGCCTACCTGCGCGAGCTGGACGAGCGCTTCGAGGGCCGGGAGTCGGCGGTCGTAGCCGCCTACAACGCCGGCGAGCGTCAGGCGGAGCTCTGGAGCAGCTACTGCTACTCGAGCGATCCGGCCGAGTACCTGACCAAGGTGAGCTTTGCCGAGACCCGCCGCTACCTCGAGAAGGTCCTGTCGAGCCGCGGCCAGTACGCCGAGATCTATCTGCCGCCCGCTCTCGAGGTCTCGGCGGCGGGCAGGTAGACGGCCTCCTCGCCCAGCTCGGCGGCCAGAGCCTCGGCCCGCGCCACGATCCGATCGCGCCGCGCCAGCAGGCCGTCGATCTGGCTCCGATTGAGCCACCGCCCCAGCCGCGCCGCCAGCGTCTCCCTCGAGAGACGACCCAGATTCTCGATGAGCGGGCGTGAGAAGCGGGTCAGGTCGCCGGGCGAGATCAGGTGCCTGTGGGTGCGGAAGGCGCGCGAGTGGTCCACGAGGTAGATCCGGCGGGAGGCCACGCTGAGGACGTTCGAGACGTTGTTGAAGTCGGTGTTGTAGGTCAGGTTGTGGAAGAGCCGCACCGCGAACATCTGGCGGTTCCACTCCGGCACGTCGACGGCCGGGGCGTCTCGCTCCGACTCCATCACCGCCCCCTCCACCCAGAGCTGCAGGGACCCCGTGACGCCGCCGATCCGGCGCTCCACGACCGGGGGGACCAGACCGATGCCCAGCAGCTTGTCCAGCTCGTAGGCGGCGACCTCGTTCTTCCAGCTATCCCGGAAGTCGATCTCCGTCCGGCCGTCGGCGAAGACCTTCCTCAGCGCGTGCTCGTCGATGGTCTTGAAGATGGCGCGCGCCGTTCTCCCGTCCGCGAGCAGGGTGAGCCGCCGCGAGCGGGTGACGCCGAGGGGGAGCGGCTCCTCCGCGATCACCGTCGCCGTGGACAGAAAGGCCTCGGCCTCGGCGCCCTCGAAGGCCAGCCCGGCGGGCGGCGGCTCGCCGGCGGCCGGCCACGCGGCGATCGCCAGGAGGGCCGCGGGCAGCAGGGCCCGCAGCGCCCTCCTCCAGCCCGTGCCCGTCCTCCGGCCTCTCCCCGCCGTCAGCCCGGCTCGACGGCGGGGGGCTCGACGCGGGAATCCAGGTACTCTTCGATGTCGGCTCGGCGCCGCAGCTCTTCGGTCCATCTCGCCAGCTCTTCGTTCAACCGCTCTTCGCGGAGCACTCGCCGTATGCCCTCCCGCACCTCTTCGAGCGGCGGCACCGGCTGGTTGCTCGCCCGCAGCTCCGGCGCCAGGACCCCCTCGTAGTAGGCCTGGATCTCGTCCAGGTCCACGAAGACGCGCGGCCCGAGCCGCTCCTCGACGAAGGTCAGCACCATGACCTGCCGCGCCACCAGGTTCTTGAGCTCGCGCTCGTCGAGCCCGAGGCTCTCCAGGCGCTGGGCGAAGGCGGCGGACGAGGGGAACCGGTCGCGGATCGCCCGGAAGCCCTCCTCGACCTCCTCGAGCGGCACGTCGGTGAAGCCGAAGCGGTCGATCTCCTGGAAGCGCAGCCGCTCCTCGACCAGCATCTCGACCACCCGCGCCGTGAGCTCCTCCCCCGTCTCGCTCTCCCTGGGCTCGACCAGCTCGAGCGCCATCACCCGGTCCACGTCGGAGGCCAGGATCGGATCGTCGTTGACCACCGCGAGGATGCGGTCGACCAGCACCGGATCGTCCGCGGGCGGCCCCGTCCGCGGGCCCGTGGGGGGTGCCGAGCCGGTCTGCGCGGAGAGCGTCGGGGGGGCCCCCCCCGCCCCCCCCCCGCGCAAGCGCCAGCCGCCCCCGGGGGGGGGGGGCCCGGCCCCACCCCCCCAGAAAAACCCCCGGGGCGGCCCCCCCCAACAACCCA
>JAWWBN010000224.1:0-6351 GCA_033720955.1 Thermoanaerobaculia bacterium
CTCGTCCACCGTGAAGCGGATCCGGAGCGGCGGCCGCGGCAGGGACGGGTCGGCCAGCAGGTCCTCGGCGAGCTGCATGAGGACCGCCACCCCCGCCTTGTCGTCGCTGCCCAGAAGCGTAGTGCCGTCGCCGGTGATGAGATCGTGTCCCAGGTGCTCCAGCAGCGCCGGGCTGCGCGCCGGGTCCAGCTCGACCGACGGATCCCCGGGCAGCGCGATCACCGAGCCGTCGTAGTCGCGGTGCACGATCGGCTTCACCGGCCCGCCGGGCTCGTCGGGCGCCGTGTCCACGTGGGCGAGGAGCGCCAGCACCGGGGTCCGGGCCGCCAGCTCGTCGGGCAGGGTCGACGGCAGCGACGAGTAGACGTACCCGTGCTCGTCCATCGCCGCGTCGGCCACCCCGAGCCCGCGGAGCTCCTCGGCGAGGAGCCGCGAGAGGTCCTTCTGCTTCTCGGTGGAGGGGATGGCGTCGGAGTCGCGGTCCGACTGGGTGTCGATCCGGACGTAGCGGAGGAAGCGCTCGGCGACGGGGGGGAGGGCGGCGTCGGTCATCGGGAGAGAGTCTACGCATGCGCAACGCCGGTCGAGGGAGGGGTCTGCTGCCGGCCGTCTCCATCGGTGACAGGAGACGGGAACCGACTCCGCGATCTTCCTCGCTGTGCCGCGGCGGTCCGGACCGCGGCCGATCGAGCCGCGGCTCCGCCCCCGGTCGCTCGCCCCGCGCCGGGGTGTTCTGCCGGGAAATCTTTCCGTGCGGCCGGGAAGCGTTACCGGCTCGAGCGTCCGTAGAGTGCAGGGAGAGCGGAGGCACGGGGCTTTTTCGACGGCACGGACCTTGCCCCGATCCCCCGCATGCCGAGGGGTGAGCGCAGACCGAGATCCCTGACCTCCGGAAGCGCCGCGGTGCGGGCCGGTCACCCGATGCGCCGGGCCGCGATGCTCGCAGTCGTCGCCTGCGCCCTGAGCGCATGCGCCACGACCGGGGTGAATCGTGGCGATGTCAACCTGATGTCGATCGAGGAGGAGTGGGCTCTCGGCCGCCGGCTCGAGGCCGACCTGGCGAAGAAGCTGACGCTGGTCGAGGACCGGGCGGTGCTCGGATACGTCCGGCGGCTCGGCCGGAAGCTGGTCCAGGAGACGGAGATGGCGAAGCTGCCCTGGAGCTTCCACGTCGTCGAAGATCCCGAGATCAACGCCTTCAACATCCCCGGCGGGCACATCTACGTCAACACCGGCCTGATCGCGGCGGCGGACAACGCCTCCGAGCTGGCGGGGGTGATGGGCCACGAGGTCGCGCACGGGGTCGCGCGGCACGCCACCGAGCAGCTCACGAAGGTCTACGGCCTGAACCTGCTCGCCGGCGTCCTGCTGGGACAGGATCCCAGGGCCTACGAGAGCATCCTGGCGCAGATCCTGAGCACCGGGGCGGTCGCCAGCTTCTCGCGCGACGCCGAGGAGGAGGCGGATCTCCTGGCGGTCCGCTTTCTCTACGACGCGGGATACGACCCCGAGGGCCTTCCGAGCCTCTTCGAGGAGCTCCTGACCCGGCGCCGTCGGAGCCAGGGGTCGGTCGGACGCTTCTTCGCGACGCATCCGCAGACCGAGAGCCGGATCCGCAACACCCGGGCCGCGATCGCCGAGCTGCCGCCCAGGCCGGGACTGATCACCGACGAGCCGGGCTTCCGGAGGGCGCGAAGCCGTGTTCGCTGAGCGGCACGGCGGGAGGGCCGGACCGGTCGCCCGCCCCGCTGAGACGACGGATCTTTCCGTCTGCCTTCGAAACCCGCAGAAACACACCCGAAAGGAGTTCGACATGAGACGGTCTTCTGACAGTCGCCCGGTGGCGAGCCTGCTCGTGGCAGTTCTCTTGCTCTCGGGCTGCGCTAGCGTCACCTCGCCCTACACGACGAAGCGAGACAAGACGGCGAAGGGTGCCGGGATCGGCGCCGCCGCGGGAGCTGCCGCTGCGATCCTGAGGGGAGAGCGGGAGGCCGACGAGATCCTGGCCGGCGCGGCGGTGGGCGGCGTCGTCGGCGCGGGAGTCGGCGTCTACATGGACGCTCAGGAGGAGAGGCTGGCGCGCATTCCCGGAACCACGGTGGAGCGGGTGGGGGACAATCTCCTCCTGGTCCGGTTCGACTCGAATGTCCTCTTCGACGTCGACTCGGCGATCATCGGCAGCGACGGCCGGGCGACTCTCGACCGGGTTGCCGAGGTCCTGGTCGAGTATCCGAAGACCGCCGTCATCATCCAGGGGCACACCGACTCGACCGGCACCGAGGGGTACAACCTCGATCTCTCCAACCGCCGGGCCGAGGCGGCGCGCGCCTTCCTGGTGGGGCGAGGCGTGGACTCCGGGCGGATGTCCGCCGTCGGGTACGGGGAAGGCTACCCGGTGGCCTCGAACGAGACCGCGAGCGGCCGCAGCCAGAATCGGCGCGTGGACATCCTGCTCAAGGCCAAGGTGAAGTAGCGGAGCCGACGAGCGGACTCGAACCGGTGACCTGCTGATTACGAATCAGCCGGTCGAGCCGAGAGCGGGGCTCAGGAGGGGGTGGATCTCGGGACTCTCAACTCCCGGAAAATCCCCAACGCCTCCTCGAACTGCTCCCGCGCCTTGCCCAGATACTCGTGCGCCTCGTCGATGTACCCGTCCGTCGAGGTGGACCACACCCGGTTCAAGTACCTCTCTCCCGCGGCGAAGGGGTTCATCACGTCGGCGTACGCCTGGAGGCCGTGGCTGTGGGCGATCGACTGGCGGGCCTGGACGAAGGTGTCCAGATCCTCGGGGAACCGGTCGTCGATCAGGTGGCGGAGCTCGTAGACGTCGACCGTCTCCTTCTCGGCGTCCAGCTTCTTCACCTTCTCCACCACCCGCGCCAGCGCGCCGTCGATCGCCTCCAGGTTGGCGGCGACCACGTCCTCCTGGCGGGTCTCTCTGCGGATCGCGAGCCGCACCATCGCCACGCCGATCGCCCCCGCGATCACCCCCGCGAGGTACGGCGGCACCGGGACGCCCGACGGCTGGAGGACCGCCTGGTAGCTCCCGAAGAGGAAGCCGGCGGTGACCAGGAGGTAGCCGAGGGCCTTCATCTTCTCCCGTCCGTCCTCACGCCCCGAACACGATGGAGAGGGAGTAGCCCACCCCCACCAGGGCCTCGCCCACGATCAGGCCGGCGGCCAGCGGCACGCCCACGTCCTCGGAGAAGCGGCGGCCGGCCTGGCGGTCGGAGAGCTCTCGCAGCAGGGTGCCGATGGTGTAGGTCAGGATGATGTTGAAGGGAAGGTAGAAGCCCAGGCCCACCATGACCCCCAGGCCGCCCACCCCGGCGCCCGAGATCAGCGCGCCCAGGCCGGCGCCGGCCAGGTACTTGTCCAGGGGGATGTCGCCGCCCAGGATGCCCTGGATCACGGTCGCCAGCGCCTGGCCCTGGGGCGCCGGGAGCTGCTCGCTGCCCATCCCGTAGGCCCGGTGCAGCACCACGATCAGGCCCATGATCAGGATGGGCCCCAGCCAGGTGCCCAGGAACTGGGCGATCTGCTGCTTTCTCGGGATGGCGCCCACCAGGTAGCCGGTCTTGAGATCCAGCATCAGGTCGGTGGCCTGCGCCATGGCCACGCACATCGCGGCGCCCACCACGATCGAGGCCACCACCGTCTGTCGGTCCCCCATGCCGCTGGCCACGAAGATCAGGATGGTGACGCCGATCAGGGTCATCCCCGACAGGGGCGACCACTGGGTGCGGCCGATGCACTCCGACAGGATGATCCCCGCCACCCAGACCCAGAGCGTCCCCAGAAGCGCCATCAGCACCGCTCGCCAGATCTCGATCTCGGCCACGGAGAGCACCGCGGTCACCGCCAGCAGGGCGAAGGCGCCGGCCACCCCCATGTAGAGCAGCTTGATGGGCAGCTCGTCGGTGGAGACCGCCGACTTGACCTTGGCCGCGTCCTGCATGCTGCGGATGGCGGAGCGCACCAGGGGCAGGGCGAGGACGATGCCGGTCATGGCGCCGCCGATGATCATGCCGATCCCCACCGGCCGGAAGAGGTTGACCCGCAGGAAGCTCGCCACCCCCATCCCCGCGGCTTCGAGCTCGGCCGGGCCCGGGAGCAGCCCCCGCGCGGCCAGGATCGGCGCCAGCACCCAGTAGCAGACGTAGCCGCCGATCACGAAGAAGAAGCCGCCGCGCCCGGCCAGGAACGCCGTGCCGATGGTCAGGAGCGACAGGTACCAGATGCCGTTCATGTAGGCGGGCATGCCGACCAGGGCGCCCAGGTCGAAGTTCTCGACTCCCGTGGAGAGGCTGGCCAGGTGCAGCAGGCCGGAGACCACCGCCGCCCCCACCAGGAGCTGCGCCTTGCGGATGCCCGCCCCCGGCGCCTTGAGCACCGCCGCCGTGGCGATGCCCCCCGGGTAGGCCAGCCGATCGAAGTCGATCATCTGCTTGCGCAAGGGGATGATGAAGGCGATGCCCAGCACCCCGCCGGCGATGCAGGCGACCACCACCAGCAGCCGGTTGAAGTCGGTGTAGCCGAGGATGAAGATGGCCGGGATCGAGAACATCATCCCGGCCGAGGCGCCGTTGACCGAGCTCGCCAGGGTCTGGTTGATGTTGTTCTCGATGATGCTCTTGCGGCGCATCACGCCGCGCAGCACCCCGAAGCCGAGGATGGCGGCCAGCTCGGAGCCCTCGATGGAGAAGCCCAGCTTGAGCGACAGGTAGCCGATGGAGACGGCGATCAGGGCGCCGATGACGTAGCCGACCAGGATCGCCGGCCAGGTGATCTCCGGGTAGGGGCCGCGCCGCACGACCCCCGACGCTGTGGTCTGACTCGCCAACCGGGGTCCTCTTGGGGCCCGATGATGCTACGCGAGGCGGCGGCGGGGCTCAAGAACGGTGAGGGCACGCTGGAAGTAGCATCGCCCCTTCGGAACGACGGATCGACGACATCAGGAGACAGATCGTCACCGCAGTCGGATCCGGATGGCCACCTCCGGCTCGGCCACCTCGAAGGCCGCCTCCTCGAAGGGGGGCGGGCCGAAGCGGCCGCGGGCGCCGTTCGAGAAGCCGTAGGGCTCGGTGGGGGCGCCGAAGGGCCCGGTGTCCAGACGCCGGTTGCCGTTCTCGTCGTGGTACGCCTTCGCCGCGTAGCGGCCGTAGGGGAGGTCGGCGACGGTCCATCCACCGGCGCTCTGCGCCGGCGTCAGCAGGGCGCGGCGGAGCGGCTCGCCGTCGCCGGCGTAGCTGACCGCGTCGGCGTAGAGGGCGAAGGCGACGAGGCCCTCGCCCGATGCCAACCCCTCGATCTCGACGGTCAGCAGGGCGACGCCGGCGGGCGGCTCGGGCGCGGGAGCGGCGCTCTCCGGAGGCGGCGTGGCGGAGCACGCCGCCAGCAGGAGCGCGATGCCGAAGTGCTGTCGCACTACGCCCCCGCCCCGCGTGTCCAGCGCCCGGCCAGCACACGCGAGGCCGCCAGGAAGACCCCGGTCAGCGCGGTCAGCACCGCGAGCTGCGGCGCCAGGTCGCCCAGCGGGCTCTCGTACCAGAAGACCTTGCGGTAGCCGTCCAGCGCCCAGGCGTTGAAGGTGGCCAGACCCAGGGTGCGCAGGGTCTCGGGCATGAGGAAGCGGGGGAAGAGGCTCCCTCCGAGCGCCGACATCACCAGGACCAGCACCACCGAGACGCCGTTGAGCTGCGCCCGGGTGCGGCAGACCACCGCCAGCAGCACGGCCAGGGCGGCTGCCGCGGCGGCGGTGGTCGCGGTCATGACGACGAAGCCGGCGAGATGGCGCGGCGTCCAGAGGTCGAGGCCGAAGACCAGCGCCCCCCAGACGAACATCGCCGTCACCTGGGCGAAGCCCAGGCTGGCCAGGTAGAGCCAGCGGCCGGCCAGCAGTCTCCCCAGCCCGAGGCCCGTGGTCAGCATGCGGGTCAGCACGCCGCTCTCGCGCTCCTCGATCAGCAGGACGCCGCGGCCGGTGGTGGCGAAGAGCAGGAACATGACGCCGATGCCGGCGGCGAAGAAGGCGACCGAGGGCCGCTTCCGCGGACCGCCCAGGACGTCCTCGACGGAGATGGCGAGGGGCGGCCCCGCCGGCGCAGCGCCCGGCCCGGCGGCGCGCTCCAGCAGGAGCCGCACGGCGGCGCCGGAGAGCGCCCCCTCCACCATGCCGGCGGCGATGGGATTGGAGCGGTCGGCGAGGATCGCGATCTCGACACCGCCCTCCGGCGCCCCGGCGAGACGGGCGGTCAGGCCCGCGGGGACCAGCACCGCCGCGGTGAGCCACCCGGCGCGGATCTCCTCGACCGCTCCCGCGCGCCCCCGGGCCGCCCGCAGCTCGATCCC
>JAWWBN010000225.1:0-6346 GCA_033720955.1 Thermoanaerobaculia bacterium
AGGCCCTGCTGCAGACGATCAAGGTCGAGTTCGAGGACGACGTCTGCCCGCAGACGCCCACCTCGACCTGGGAGGATGTCTCGCCGCCCACCGCGGTGACCAGCTTCGACCCGATCCTGTTCACCGACCACGAGACCCACCGGACCTTCGTGTCGCACCTGCTGCTGAACCCCTTCGCCAGCGCCACCTCGTTCACCGACGACGACGGCGCCTCGTGGATACCCAGCCAGGGCGCCGGCGCGGGCTCCGGCATCGACCACCAGACCCTGGGCGGCGGGCCGTTCGCGCAGCCAGCACCGCCCACCACCACCGGCTATCCCAACGGCGTCTACTACTGCGCCCAGGACATCGCCTTCGCCAACTGCGCCCTGAGCCTGGACGGCGGCCTGACCTTCGGGCCGGCGGTGCCCATGTACAACCTGGAGCAGTGCGCTGGTCTGCACGGCCACGTCAAGGTCGCCGCGGACGGCACGGTCTACGTGCCCAACGCCGAGTGCACCGGCCAGGTCAATCCCAACGAGAACGCGGTCGCCGTGTCCGAGGACAACGGCCTGACCTGGGAGGTGCGCACGGTGCCCGGCACGGTGGGCTCGGGCGGCAGCGACCCCTCGGTGGCGTTCGACGACGCCGGCAACGTCTACCTGGGCTTCGTGGAGGAGGACAAGATCCCGGCGGTGGCGGTCTCGACCGACCGCGGCAAGAGCTGGTTCAACGTCTACGACGTGGGCCACACCCACGGCATCCAGAACGCCGTCTTCCCGGCCATGGTGGCGGGGAGCGCCGGGCGGGCCGCGATGGCCTTCTACGGCACCCAGGCGGGCGGCTCCGCCAACCTCTTCGACTCGGAGGGCGTCTGGCACCTCTACGTCGCTCACACCTACGACTACGGCGCCTCCTGGGTGACGGTCAACGCCACCCCGGACGATCCGCTGCAGCGCGGCGGCATCCACCTGGGCGGCGGCTCGCAGATCCACCGCAACCTGCTGGACTTCTTCGACGCGGACTACGACCCGCAGGGCCGCATGGTGGTGGGCTGGGCCGACGGCTGCGTGGACAACTGCGTCGCGGCGCCGGACGCGGCCCGCGGCAACTCCTACACCGCCTACGGCAAGCTCGCGCGCCAGAGCGGTGGCCGGCGGCTGATCGCGGCCCACGACCCCGCCGAGCCCACCGTGCCCGGCGCCCCGGCCCTGACCGCCACCCGCAACGGCGCCCAGGCCACCCTGGCCATCTCGCAGTCCGAGGACGGCGGCTCGCCCATCACCGGCTTCGAAGTCTTCCGGGCCGCCGGCGGCGGCGCGGAGGAGTCGATCGCCGTCCTGGACGGCTCGACCCGGGTCTTCGTGGACACGGGTCTCCGCGACGGGGTGGCTTACACCTATCGGGTGGAGGCCGCGAACGCCGAGGGCACCTCCTGCGGCACCAACGCCGTGACGGTGGAGGACCGGGGGAGCTCCTGCCGGCTCCCCGGCCTGCGCGTCGTGGACGACGCCAGCGGCGACCAGGACGGCGCGCCGCTCAACCCCGACATGGACATCGAGTGGGTCGCCATCGCCGAGCCCTTCTACGAGGGTGGCGAGCAGAAGCTGGCCTTCACCATGAAGGTGGCCGGTCTCGACCCGGCCCCCAGCGAGCGGATGTGGCGCATCCTCTGGGAGTACCCCGACCCGCCGCTCCCCGGCGAGCCCACCGACTCCGGCTTCGTCGGCCGGTACTACGTGGGCATGGACACCGACGCCAGCGGCAACGCCACCTTCGAGTACGGAATGGTGGCCAACCTGACGGCGGTGGCGGCCAACGCCCTGCCGCCGGTGCGGCTGGGCGACGCCGATCCGGAGAGCTCCTTCGACCCCGACGGCACCATCACCATCGTCGTCCCCACCGCCAAGATCGGCGGGCCCCACGCGGGCGACCTGATCGGCGGCCTGGTGGCCCGCACCTACCCGGTGCGTCAGAGCGAGACGCTGCGCAGCGACTCCGCCTCCGACTCCGTGACGTTCGCCCTGACCTACCGGCTGCTGGGCAACGCCGCCTGTGAGAACCCGCCCCGGCCGGTTCCGGAGAGCGGCCACGTGCACGGCGCCGGCTTCCTCGACAGCGTGGACGGCAACGGCTTCGACGAGATCAACTTCAGCTTCCACGCCAGGGTCGAGGAGCACGCCCTCGAAGGCAAGGTGAAGCTCAAGGACCGCGGCGCCGGCGTGGTGATCGATGCGAGCGAGATCACCGGTCTGGCGGCCGGCGGCGACGAGTGCAACGGCGTCGCGACCTCGGCGGAGAAGGGCTTCGAGCTCACCGCGCGCGGCACCTTCAACGGCGCCGAGGCCGAGTTCCTGCTCTGCGGCGAGGACACCGGCCGTCCGGGCAAGGGCGGCGACGGCAGCCCGCCCAACCGCTTCTACCTGGAGTGCCTCTCCGGCTGCGGCTACGACACCGCGTCGCGGACTCCGGACGACGGTCTGGACGGTGGCAACATCCACCTGCACGATCCGATCGACGGCGGCGGCCCCTCGCCGTCGGGCGGCACCGAGGCCATGGTGGTCGAGCTCGACCCGGTGCTCCTGAGCCAGGCGGTGCCCGGCCAGGCGGTGGTCCTGACGGCCCACGTGGCGGCGCCCGAGGGCGTGAGCCTCGCCGGCCGGCAGGTGACCCTGCGGCACGAGGGGGCGAACGGCATCGGCGGCTCCACCAGCGCCCTGGCCGACGCCCTGGGTATGGCGGTCTTCGTGGTCACCCCGACGCCGGGGGAGACGGCCTACTGGGTGGAGACGGGCGAGCTCGACTCCAACCGGGTGGTCATCGAGGTGGCCCAGTGATTCGGCCTGAGCGTTCTGCGGGATATCCTCTCGCCGTGGCGACCCCTCGGCGACCCGCCTACGGCGCACCAGGCCATGGCAGCCCGGCGGCCCCCCGCCGCCGGGCCGCCCCCTTTTTCCTCTCGGTGGCTCTCGCCGGCCTCCCCCTACTGGCGTCGCCTTCGGCCGGCCTGTCGGAGGCTCTCGACGCAGCGGCGGTCTGCGACCTGCTGACCGGTGCCGAGGTCGAGGCGGTCCAGGGACAGGCGGTGACCGGCCGTCACCCGTCGGAGTCGCCCAGCACCTCCTTCCGGGTCGTGCGGTGCGCCTACCGCACGGAGGACTTCACCAGCTCGGTGAGCGTGGCGTTGGGGGAGCCGCTCGACGGCCGTCCGGACGGTCCGCGAGCCTACTGGCGCACCCGCTTCCACCCCGAAGGCGGCTTCACGGGCAAAGAGGAGCCCCCGCGGCCGGTGGAGGGCCTCGGCGACGAGGCCTTCTGGACGGGCGACGCGGTAGCGGGCTCGCTCTACGTGCTGGCCGGCGACCGCTTCGTGCGGGTCAGCGTGGGCGGCGTGCCGGAGAGCGCGACGCGCGAGGAGCGAAGTCGCGAGCTGGCGGCGAGAGTGCTGGCCCGACTGGCCGATCGCTAGGGGCGGCTCGGCGTCTGCCGGCTCGCTCGGAGCGAGCTCCCGGGCGGGAAGGCGACGCCCTCCCGGCTCGGCCCGCGGCTGCCTTCGCGACCATCGCGGTGGGGAAGACGGCGAGGACCCGGCCCAGACAGGAGAAGCCGGGCCCCCGTCTTTCGGTTCGCCGATTCGGCGGCCCTGGATGAGGCAGCGGAGGGGCGCCCGGCCCCGCTGCCTCGGCCGCGACCGAGAGGTCGGGCCACTCGGACGTGCGTCCGGGGGAGAATGAGGCCATGACGGACGAGCGCGCCGCCGCCCAGGAGGCGGGCTCCGTCGAGGTCGCCGGGGTGCGGCTGACCCATCCGGACCGGGTCCTCTTCCCGGGCCAGGGGGTCACCAAGCGGCGGCTGGCGGAGTACTACGCCCGGGTGGGGGAGCGGATGCTGGAGCACCTGGCCGGCCGGCCGGTGACCCTGGTGCGCTGTCCCCGCGGCCGGGAGGAGGGCTGCTTCTACCAGAAGCACCCCACGGAGGGCCTCCCCCGGGAGATCGGGACTGTGGAGCTCCCGGAGGAGGAGGGATCCGAGGAGTACCTGCTGGTCGAGACCGTCCCGGCCCTGGTGGCCCTGGCCCAGGTGGGCACCCTGGAGCTTCACCCCTGGGGCTCGCGGAGCGACCGCCCCGATCGCCCGGACCGGATGATCTTGGACCTCGACCCGGGACGCGGGGTCGGCTGGCGGCAGGTGGTCGAGGCCGCGACCGAGGTGCGCCGCCGGCTGGGCGACCACGAGCTCGAGAGCTTCGTGAAGACCACCGGCGGCAAGGGGGTCCACGTGGTGGTGCCCCTGGATCGCCGACATCCCTGGGAGGAGGTCAAGGGGTTCGCGCGGGCGGTCGCCCGGTCGCTCGAGCGGGAGGAGCCGGAGCGCTACGTCTCCAAGGCGGCGAAGGAGGCGCGGGAGGGGCGGGTCTTCGTGGACTACCTGCGCAACGCCCGCGGCGCGACGGCGGTGGCCCCGTACTCCACCCGGGCCCGCCCCGGCGGACCGGTGGCGGTGCCGCTCGGCTGGGAGGAGCTCGCGGCGGGGGAGGACCGCCCGGCGTACGACGTGGAGACGGCGCCCAGGCGGCTGGCCGCCCTGGGGCGCGACCCCTGGGGCGAGCTGGGCGGCGTCCGCCAGTCGATCCGCAAGGCCTCGCGGAAGTGGGCGGCGGGCTTCGCCTGAGGCGTCCCGGAGCGGGGGAGGCGTTCCGGCCGCTCCGCGGTGGGGGAGGGCCGGGCGAGGAGAAGCCCCTTGACACCTCGGCCGGGGCCGGCCTAGCGTGCGTCAATCGCTTCGTAATCGCCGCTTCCTGGAGCTGCTACCTAGGACGTCGAGAGGAGATCGAGCCATGGCATCGCGGAAACCTGGACCGTGCCCGGGAGACGCAGCGCCGGCCCTGGCGCTCCCCACCGAGGCCGGCACCGAGTTCGACCTCGTCAGCCTGGCGCAACGCCCGGTCCTGGTCTCGTTCCTCAGTCACGCCGCCTGACCGTTCTGTCGAGTTCACCTGGGCCAGGTGATCGAGCGGCAGAGCGAGGTGGAGGATATGGGGGCGTCGGTGGTGCTGGTGGCCTACGACCGCCCGGGCCTCCTGGGCACGAAGATGATGAAGGGCCTGGACGTGCCCTACACCCTCCTCTTCGACCCCGAGCGGAAGGCCTACGCAGCTTGGGGCATGGGCCGCACGAACCTGATGGGGGCGATGCTCTCCCCGGATCTCAACTGGCGGTACCTGAAGCTCCTGCTGCGCGGCGAGCGCTTCCTGGGCTTCGCCCCGGACATGTTCCAGCTCGGCGGCGACTTCGTCCTGGCCCCTTCGCACCGCATCGGCTTCGCCCACCGGATGAGAAACAACGGCGACCGCGCCTCTGTGGACACCCTGCTCGGCGAGCTGCAGAAGGCCGCCGCCCCCGTCCCGGGCTAGACTGGCGGGGCCGGAGTGGCGGAACGGTAGACGCAGGGGACTTAAAATCCCCCGCCGTAAGGCATCCGGGTTCGAGTCCCGGCTCCGGCAAGTCGCTGATTCGACCGCCCCGGGTTTCCCGGAGGCCAAGTCTGTGAGTCACGCCGACACCGCCGGGCCACCGTGCAGCGGGCCACCTGCCCTCTCGATGGAGCTGGCAGCAGACGTTGCGCACGCCATGGACGTCGAAGTTCTCGCCCGCGCGATCTCCTCGCGTAGCTCTTCGTCGCGGTCCGCTCGCGCTGCCCGCTCGTCAGACCCGGCCGGCGGCCGGCGTCCCGCGCGGCCTGGCGGACCCAGGTGCGCAGCGTGTCGGACGAGCAGCCGATCGTCCCGGCGATGGAGGGATCGCGGACCACTGCGAACGGTGCTGGGGCTCCCGCTCCAGCACCAGCCACACCACCCGCTCCCGCACCTCCGGGGAGTACCTGCCTCGTCTCTTCATGGCTGCATCCTCTCGAGAGTGGGAGCCTCCGGAGAACCCGGGGCGGTCATCCCTCACATGGCTCGGCATCGACATGAGATCCCTGAGCCGCAAGACTGTGGGTTCGGAGGCGGGATTCGCATCCTCGCCACCTCCTCGGACGCGAGGGGTGTCAGGCACGGAGGACCGGGGAGATTGCCGGGCCGCCGACGGCGCTCGGACACTCCCTTCGAGACAGATCTCCGTATGGGGAAGGAGGCTCCGATGAGGCGAAGCGTTTTTCTTGTTGGTCTGGCGTTGCTGGTGGCGTTCGTATTGGCTGTCAACGTCGTAGCGCAGTCATCGATCAGCTCCGAGGGGGCGATCGAGTCGTTGGTCTGGCCGGTCCGTGCCGGAGAGTGACTGGATCTTGGGAGCTTTGGCTCTTTGGGGGGCGTGCGGGGCGGCCGCGCGTCAGTCGGCGGCCGGGGTCTTCACCGGAGGGGTGAGGG
>JAWWBN010000226.1:0-6227 GCA_033720955.1 Thermoanaerobaculia bacterium
ACCACCACGAGGACCGGGCGGGGGGCGGGGACGGGCGAGGGCTCCGCGGCGAGACGCCGGTCGAGGTCGTCGAAGAGGGCCCGCTCGGCCGCACGGGGCCCGGGGCAGAGACGGATCCGCGCGCGCCGGCCGCCCGAGAACGGCAGGCTGAACTGCTCCGGGGTCACGCCGCGATGCGAGCATGGGCGGCTGCGGCTGTCAACCGGCCGCAGAGTAGAATCTCGCCGCTTCGATGAGCGACCTGGGCCGCAAGCTGGACAGCCTCAAGATCGACCGCGACGAGCAGCCGCCGACCCGCCGCGGGCTGGGGATCGCCGTCGCGGCGCTCCTGCTGCTGGCGCTGCTGGCGGTCCTCTGGTGGCTGCGGCGCGAGCCCGTGACGGCGGTGACCACCGCCCAGGCGGTCCCGGCGGCCGGCTCCCCGGGGGGCGGGACGGTGCTCGACGCCTCGGGCTACGTCACCGCGCGACGGCAGGCCACCGTCTCCTCCAAGGTCACCGGCAAGGTGGTGGAGGTGCGGATCGAGGAGGGCATGCGGGTCTCCGAGGGCCAGGTCCTGGCGCGTCTGGACGACACCAACGTCGCGGCCGCCGTCCGGTTGGCCGCCGCCGAGCTGGCGGCCGCGCGCACCGCCCTGGCGGAGACGCGGGTGCGTCTCGACGAGGCGCGACGGGAGCGCGAGCGGACGGCGCATCTGGAGTCGGCCGGGGTGGCGAGCCGGCGGCAGCTCGACCAGGCGTCGGCCGAGGCGGATTCGCTCGCCGCCCGTCTGGAGAGCCAGCAGGAGGCGGTGGTGGTGGGCGAGCGGCGTCTCGCGGTGCAGCGGCAGCTCCTCGAGGACACGGTGATCCGGGCGCCCTTCGACGGCGTGGTGGTGGCGAAGAACGCGCAGCCGGGAGAGATGATCTCGCCGGTCTCGGCCGGCGGAGGCTTCACCCGTACCGGGATCGGCACCCTGGTGGACATGGAATCGCTGGAGATCGAGGTCGACGTCAACGAGGCCTACATCCAGCGGGTGGCGCCGGGCCAGGCGGTGATCGCCACCCTCGACGCCTACCCCGACTGGCGGATCCCCGCCCGGGTGATCGCCATCATCCCGACCGCGGACCGGCAGCGGGCCACGGTCCAGGTGCGGGTGGGCTTCGACGAGCTCGACGCGCGGATCCTCCCCGAGATGGGGGTCAAGGTGGCGTTCCAGAGCGGCTCCGAGCCGGTGGAGGCGTCGGCGCCCGGGGTCGAGGTGCCCCTGGCGGCGGTGCGCCGCAGCGGAGATCGCGATCTGGTCTTCGTGGTGACCGACGACCGGGTCGAGCGCCGGGCGGTGGCGGTGACGCAGCGTGGCGCCGCGGTGGCCAGAGTGGTGAGCGGGCTCGCGGCGGGCGAGCGGGTGGTGGTCGATCCGCCGCCGGACCTCGCCGACGGCGCCCGCGTGAAGGAGGTGAATCGATGAGCGGCGACGGCCCCCTGGTGGACGTCCGGTCGTTGGAGAAGCGATTTCAACGAGGCGCGGAAGAGATCCGGGTCCTGGACGGGCTGGACCTCGAGGTGCCACCGGGTGACTTCCTGGCCCTGATGGGCCCGTCGGGCTCGGGCAAGTCGACCCTGCTGAACCTGATCGGCGGGCTCGACCGGCCTACGGCGGGTCGGGTGTCGGTGGGCGGGCGGCGGATCGACCAGATGCCGGATCGGCGTCTCGCCGCCTGGCGGGCGCGGCACGTCGGGCTGGTCTTCCAGTTCTACAACCTGCTGCCGGTGCTGACGGCCGAGCGCAACGTCGAGCTGCCGCTGCTCCTGACCCGCCTGTCGGCCAAAGAGCGCGCGCGCCGCGTCGCCACCGCCCTCGACGTGGTGGGTCTGGCCGACCGCCAGGGCCACTACCCGCGTCAGCTCTCGGGGGGTGAGCAGCAGCGGGTGGGCATCGCCCGCGCCATCGTCACCGACCCCACCCTGCTGCTGTGCGACGAGCCGACCGGCGACCTGGACCGGACCGCCAGCGACGGCATCCTCGAGCTGCTGGGGGCGCTCAACCGGGAGCACGGCAAGACGGTCCTCATGGTGACCCACGATCCGCACGCCGCGGCGCAGGCGCGGCGCATCCTCCACCTGGACAAGGGGCGGCTGTCCACCGAGCCGGCGCCATGAAGTTCGCTCCCCTGGTGTGGGCCAACCTGAGGCGCAAGAAGCTGCGCACTCTGCTCACGATCCTCTCGATCCTGGTGGCCTTCGTGCTCTACGGCTATCTCTCGGCCATCCGCGTGGCCTTCAACCAGGGGGTGGAGTTCGCCGGGCTCGATCGGCTGGTGGTGCGCCACAAGGTGTCGCTCATCCAGCCGCTTCCCGAGAGCTACAAGGCCCGCATGGAGGCGGTGGACGGCGTGGAGCTGGTGGCGCTGGCCACCTGGTTCGGCGGCGTCTATCAGCGGCCGACCAACTTCTTCGCGCAGATGCCGGTGGAGCCGGAGCCCTTCCTGGAGATGTTCCCGGAGTACCGGCTCTCCCCGGAGGAGCGCCGGGCGTGGGCCGAGACCCGTACCGGGGCCATCGTGGGCGAGAAGCTGGCCAGCCGTTTCGGCTGGGAGATCGGCGACCGGATCCCGCTCCAGGCGTCGATCTGGCCGAACAAGGACGGCTCGGACACCTGGGAGTTCGACATCGTGGGCATCTACGAGGGGGCCGAGAAGGGGACGGACACGACCCAGTTCTTCTTCCGTCACGACTACTTCCACGAGAGCCGGGGGGTGGGCAGCGGGCTGGTCGGCTGGTACTGGCTCCGGGTCGCGGACCCCGACCGGTCGGCGCAGATCGCGGCGCGGATCGACGGGATGTTCGCCAACTCCTCGGCGGAGACCAAGACCGAGCCCGAGAACGCCTTCATCCAGGGCTTCGCCAACCAGGTGGGCAACGTGGGCGCCATCCTCACCGGGATCCTGGCGGCCGTCTTCTTCACCATCCTGCTGGTGGCCGGCAACACCATGGCCCAGGCGGTGCGCGAGCGCACGGCCGAGCTGGCGGCGCTCAAGGCGATCGGATTCACGGCCCGGGGAGTCCTGGGCCTGGTGCTGGGCGAGAGCCTGCTGCTCGCCGCGACGGGGGGCGCCCTCGGTCTGTCGCTGGCCTGGTGGCTCATCTCGCGCGGCGATCCGACGAACGGCGCCCTGCCCTTCTTCTTCTTTCCCGCCGACGACCTGCTGCTGGGGGTGGCGCTGGTGCTCTTCGTCGGCCTGGCCGCCGGGATCCTGCCGGCCCTCCAGGCCGGGCGTCTGGCCATCGCCGACGCGCTCAGGAGGTGAGGGTATGAGGGCTCTCGGCAACTGGCTCTCGCAGGTGGCGGCGGTGACCCGCTTCGCCCTGGCCACCCTGCCGCAGCGCAAGGGCGCCTCGGCGGCCGCAATGCTCGGCATCGCCGGCGTGGTCCTGGTGCTGGTCTTCGTGCTTTCGATCGCCACCGGCATCCTGCGCACCATGGAGCGCTCGGCGGCGCGGGAGAACGCCATCGTTCTGCGGACCGGCGCCACCAGCGAGATGATGAGCGGTCTCTCGGGGGAGCAGGCGGACCTGGTGGCGGAGGCGCCGGGTGTGGCGCGGGGGGAGAAGGGACCTCTGGCCTCGGCCGAGCTCTTCGTGATCATCGACCTGCCCAAGCGCACCACCGGGACGGACGCCAACGTGCCGCTGCGCGGAGTGGTCACCACGACCTTCGAGGTGCACCCGGCGGTCCGGGTCGTGGAGGGCCGGATGTTCCGCTGGGGTCTGGCCGAAGTGGTGGTGGGCGTCGGGGCGGCGCGCGAGTTCCAGGGTCTCGATCTCGGCGCGACGCTCGACGTGGGCGAGGCGCGGTGGACCGTGGTGGGCCTCTTCGAGGCGGCCGGGGGCGTCGCCGAGTCGGAGATCTGGGCCGACGCCGCCGTGCTCCAGGCGGCCTACAACCGGGGCGACAGCTACCAGGCCGTCTACGCCACCCTGACCTCGCCGGAGGCCTTCGGCGAGTTCCGCGACGCCCTGACGGCCGATCCGCGGCTGAACGTCAAGGTCCAGCGTCAGACCGAGTACTACGCCGAGCAGTCGGCCCTGCTGACCGGGATCATCACGGGGCTCGGGACCATCGTGGCGGGTCTCATGGGTCTGGGGGCCGTGTTCGGGGCGCTCAACACCATGTACAGCGCCGTCTCGGCCCGGACCCGCGAGATCGCCACCCTGCGCGCCCTGGGCTTCTCCTCGGGTCCGGTGGTGCTCTCGGTGCTCATCGAGTCGATGCTGCTGGCGGCGGCCGGCGGCCTGGCCGGCGGCGGCCTGGCCTACCTGCTCTTCGACGGCTTCCGCACGGCGACCATCAACTGGTCGAGCTTCAGCCAGATCACCTTCGCCTTCACCGTCACCCCCGGTCTCTTGGTGCAGGGTCTCGTCTGGGCCCTGGTCATGGGCCTGATCGGGGGGCTGCCGCCCGCGATCCGGGCGGCCCGCCTGCCGATCGCGGCGGCGCTCAGAGAGGGGTAGGGGCGGCGCCCAGCCGCGCGGCCAGCGTCGTGAGCCGGCGGCGGGAGTCGGCGAGGCCCCCGGGGCGGTTGCGGGAGAGCCAGACCCCGGGCAGCTCCTCGACCAGGGGGTCGAGGAGCGCCCGCAGATCCCGGCGGGCCGCCGAGGGGAGATGCTCGATCTCGGACTTCCGGCCGGCGCGCAGCCGCGCCTCGCCGAGCCGGGCGGCGAAGGCCAGGGCTCGGCCGGTCCACGCCAGCTCGTCGCCCGCCGGCTCGTCGCCGGGGTGGGGGAGCGCGGCGAGCTCCCGCAGCGCGGCGTCGATCTCCGCCGCCGCTGCGGCGAGGCCGTCGAGCCGGAGCCGCTGGTACCTGGGGTGGACCAGGCGATCGCGATGAGAGAGCACGAGCCGCCCGAGGACGGTGCCGTTGGCCAGAAGCACGCCGGTGGCGAGGTGGGCCTCCCCCAGACGGCGCAGCACGGCGCCGTATCCCGGCCGCAGGAAGAGGTGGCGGTCGAGGAGCTCGGGCCAGGGCCGGCCGCCGGGCCCCTCGCCGCCGCCCCGCCAGGCCGCCTCGGCTCCGGCCAGCAGGCCGGGCCACGCGGCGACGAGCGGCTGCAGGTGCCCCAGGTCCCCCCAGTCGGCGATCAGGAGCCCTCCGGCGCCGGTGGCGCGGGCGGCGGCCGCCGCCTCGGCGACGTTGACGAGGGCGTTGCGCCAGCGGCCGGCGAAGCTGATCCAACTGCTGGTCCCGGCGCAGACCGCGAACGGCCGGCCGGCGTCGGCGAAGGGCCGGCACCTCTCCCCGAAGGGCGCCCCGGCCTCGTAGCGCCACACCACGGCGGTGGCGTCGGCGGGCAGCTCGGCGATCAGCTCCGGCTGCTCGAGCAGCCCGTCGGCCCAGAACTGGATCCGCCGGCCGTGACCCGCCGCCAGCCGATGGACCTGGCGCAGGAACTCGAGCCGCACGCGTCCCCTGCCGCGCTCGGCGCAGGCGGCGGCGGAGCGGCCGGTGCCCAGGTCGAAGGTCTCGTCGAAGCCGACGTGGAGCTGGCCGCTGGTGAAGTTGGGCAGCAGCTCGTCGTAGAGCTCCTCGAGGAGCTCGAGGCTGCGCGGGTCCACCGGGCAGAGGCTGAACGGCTCGCGGACGTCGCTGAAGGGGTGCTGGACGCCGTCCGGCCGCTCGGCGAGGTGGCGGTAGCGCGGGTGGACGAGCCAGCGGTGGAAGTGGCCGAAGCTGTTCTGGTTGGGCACCAGCTCGACGTGCCGCTCGGCGCAGTGGCGGTCGAGACGCCGCACCTCTTCCGCGGTCAGGGGGCTGGCGCCCCGCCAGACCGGCTCGTGGCCCGGGTAGGCGAAGGTGTGCTCCATGTAGAGCTGGAGCTGGTTGATCTTGAGCGACGCCAGCCGGTCGACCAGCTCGAAGAGGGTGGCCAGGGTGGGCACCTTGTTGCGGCTGACGTCGAGGAGCACGCCGCGGCCGGCCAGCGCCGGCGCGTCGTCGATCACCAGGCCGGGCAGACGCAGCTCGGGGCGGCCGGCCGGCGCCGCGGCCAGGCACTGGGCGAGGGTCTGCGCGGCGTAGAAGAGGCCGGCCGGCCCGCCCGCCGTGAGCTCGGCGCCGCCGGGACCCAGGACCAGCCGGTAGCTCTCGGGCCCGCCCCCCAGCGACGGGTCCACCCGGCCGCGGATCCGGCTGCGCGGGTCGCGGCCCCCGCCGATCTCGCGACGCGCGGCGAGCGCCCGGCGCAGG
>JAWWBN010000227.1:0-6188 GCA_033720955.1 Thermoanaerobaculia bacterium
CCGGATGACCCAGAGCGAGTGGCTGCTGGTGCTCCTCATCGGCCTCACCACGGGCAGCGGCGCGATCTTCCTCTACTACTTCGGGCTCGGGCGGGTGAAGGCGGCGGTCTCGGCGATCTGCGAGCTCTCCTTTCCGCTCTCGGCGATCCTCTTCGACTACCTGGTCAACGGCTCGGTGCTCGGCCCCACGCAGTGGCTGGGCGCAGCGATCCTGGTGGCGGCGATCGCCGCGGTGACGGCGCGCCACACGGGCGACGGGGCGCCCGGAGGACCCCCGTCTACATCGAGTAGTCCAGGGCCTCGCCGAGCTTGCCCGCCACCCGGTCGCGGATCCACCGCGGGTCCCACCACTCGATCGGCGACACCGGCATCCCCTGGATCAGCATGGTGAAGTGCAGATGGTCGCCGGCGGCCAGCCCCGTCTCGCCCGTGCGCCCGACCTCCTGGCCGCGCCGCACCGGCTGACCCTCCTCCACGGCGATGGAGGAGAGGTGGCCGTAGAGGCTCATCAGGCCGAAGCCGTGGTCCACCACCACCGCGTTGCCGTAGATCCCCAGATACCTCGCCAGGGCCACCACGCCGTCGTTGGCGGCCGGCACCGGCGCCCGCCGCACCGACGCGAGGTCGATGCCCAGATGGTCCTGGCGATCGACCGTCCGGCCCTCCAGCAGGTAGGTGCGCCGGTCGGCGAAGGCGGACATCACCTGGGCGTTGGGCATCGGCAGGAAGGGGCGGTTCCAGAGGAAGGCGGGGCGCGAGCCCTCGGTGAGCGCCGCGATGGTCTCGGCATTCGCGCGCCGCAGCTCGCCGTTGATCCGCAGATACGTCGCCAGGAGATCGTCCTCCGCCTGGAGCTCCGGGGTGTTGGCCAGGATCTCCGGCACCACCTGCTCCATGAAGCCGGTGCTGATCACGATGTCGTCGCGCTCGAAGTCGTGCGGCAGAAAGCGGTCCACGAAGGCGACGCTGGCCCGGTTCTCCACCTCGTCCGTCGCAGTGAGCCGGATCTGGGAGCCGTCGGTCAGGTCGAAGGGCACGCCGTACAGGCAGAAGCGGTCGCGCTCGCCCCCGCCGGGGAGCGGCCAGCCGCGAAAGAACCGTCCGCCGGCCACGACCCCGTCGGCGATCGCGCCTTCGCCCACCCGGTAGACCACTACGCCCGAGCCGCCCTGGGCCGGGTAGTGGCGGGTCGAGAGCACCGAGATCGAGGGCGGGGTGAGCCGCACCGGCAGGGTCGCCTCGGCCACCACCGGATCGGGGTGGCGGATCCAGGTGCCGGGCCGCTCGGCGGTGGCCCGCAGCACCGCCTCGCCCTGGCGCAGGCCATCCACGGTCTCGCTGCCCACGACCAGCTCGATCCTCTCCGCCGGGGTGCGCGGGCCCCAGAACTGCCAGGGCCGCCGGGGTCGGTGCTCGCGCTCCGCGAGACCCACGATCCTCTCCCCCTGGATCAGCTCGACCCGCACGCCGGCCAGACCCCGCACCGGCTCCTCGAAGGTCACCTCCACCGGCGTCGCCCGCCCGATGCCGGGGAGGCCGGGCTCGATCGTCACCGCGGGCGGCGGTCCGGTGCGAAAGGTGGCGAGAGCGCCCCAGGCCAGCGCCCCCGCGACGACGAGGAACAGCAGCCGCCGGCCGCGTCTCGGTCTTCTTCTGTCGTCGAGCAGCTCCATGAAGCCGCGGAGGATACCAGCTCGCGCCGGTGGGGTCGCTACATCCGCCCGAGCGCGTGGAACTGCCAGAGGTCCCGGCCGCTCATGCTGAAGATCGGCTGGAGAGCGCGATAGCCGGTCTTGCCGATGCTCTTGCGGAGATAGCGCAGCTCGCTGAAGCGCTCCTCCACCTCGGGGTCGGGTGGCGGCGTGAAGCCGGCCTTGCGCATGAGCAGCACCCCCTTGGCGCGGATCGAGAGCTCGAGCTGCAGACGGATCAGGCAGAGCATGTCGGCCACCTTGTCGGGCGGGAAGCGGTGCTTGAGACCCTCCAGGTAGCCGCCCACCCGGGTCTCGAGGATGCGCCCCCCGTTGATCGTCTCGAGCAGCTCCTGGTCGGAGTCGAAGCCGGTGCCCAGCCATTCGTGGGTGGCCGCCTCGCTGAGCCGGAAGACGAGCGTGAAGACGACCGGCAGCGCCACCAGCAGCCCCGTCGTGGACAGGATCGGCGTCGTGGTCAGGTGGTTGAAGACGGAGTGGACCCCCGCGGCGAGGAGGAAGCCGGGCAGGACGAGGTGGGGCGCGGGCGAGTCCGCGCGATCGGTCAGGGCCTTGGTCACCACCGCCAGGAGGGCGGTGGCGCCGCCGTGCATGATCGCGGCGCCAAATCCCCGCAGCGTCCACAGCAGGATGCGCGGCGAGTCGAGGGCCAGGAAGTAGTAGAGGTTCTCCGTCGCGGCGAATCCGGCCCCGACCGCGAAGCCGAGGATCGCCGCATCCACCAGGAAGCCCACTCTCCGGCGCCAGATCGCCGCGAAGATCACCAGGCCCTTCAGCGCTTCTTCGATCGCGGGCGCCTGGAGCCCGGAGTAGGCGGCCGGCGTCGCGCCGGTCCAGCGCAGGAGCGCCGGATGGATGGCCAGACAGGCCAGCGCCACCAGCACCCCCGCCGCGACCGCGGCGACCACCCACCGCAGTCGGACCAGCTTGTAGCTGTCGAGCACGACCAGCGCGAGCAGGTAGCAGAGCACCGGCAGGATCCCGAGGCCGAGACAGAGCGCCCACAGCGCGGCGCCCGACGGTTCCCCGGTCACAGGATCCGCAGCGACGCCATGAACTCCTCCTTCGCCGGCGCGCCGGCCTCGACCGCCCGCGCCCAGCCGATGGAGAGGGTCATCTCCAGATTCGAGAGGAGGGTGAAGCGCAGATCGACCTGGCCGCCGAAACTCCCCAGCTCCCGGCGCGCCGCATCGACCTCCGGGTTGGCCACCAGCCCGGCGGCGAAGAGGGAGGCCCGTGCCCAGGTCAGGTAGAACGCCGTCGATCCGGCCCGCCGGAAGCGCACCGGCGGCAGATTCCACTCCGCCAGAGCGCGCCCCCACGTCCGCCCGCCCACTTCGTTGAGATCGAGACCAGGGAAGGCGTAGTGCTCGCGGTAGCGGCGCACCTCGCGATGATCGACGCGGTTGTTGCCGAAGCCGCCGAAGAAGACCTGGGCGAAGGGGTCCGCGATCTCGCCCACGGCCCCGCCGGCGTCCAGCCGGAGCCAGAGCGACGAGTTCCGGCCGCCCGGCACCGGCAGCCCCCCGTCCCAGCCGGCCCGCAGCCGCGGCACGGTCTCGCCCTCCGACCGGCTGGCGCCGAGGCCCACCTCCCACCGATGGCCCTTCTCGTCGTCCACCGCGCCCAGCGACGAGCGCACGTTGCTGTACCGCAGCCCGGCGTCGAGCAGCCACAGCTCGTCGGCGAGCGAGGCGACGTTCTGGAAGTCGGGGAGGGTCTCGAGGTCTCCCCAGTAGGTGAGGTCGACGCTGGCCTCGAGCTCGCGCGGCTCGTCCCAGATCAGCAGGCGGTCGTAGCCGACGCCCAGCGAGAAGCCCTTCCGGCTGGTCCGGGTGGGTCCGAAAAGGTCGTAGAAGTCGGCCCGGTTGAGCGTCCCCGAGGCGCGCCAGCCCCGTCGCCTCAGGTCGATCCGCAGGTGGATCCGCTCGTCGGAGCCCAGCCGCTCGTCGGGCGAGTAGCTGGCCACCGCGCTCGCTTCGAGCAGAGCGAAGTCGTCGGAGAGATTGATCCGGTAGCCGTAGGCCACCGACTCCTTGTAGCCCTCGACGACGGGATAGGCCGACTCGACCCGGAAGGTCCGGCGCGAGGTGTAGGGTCCCTCGTCCACGATCCTCTCGTCGAGCGGCACCCGGCTCGGCGAGCCCACCTGCCACTCGGCCAGCGACGGGTGGGCGCGGATCGTCTCCCGGCCTAGGAACCGGATGGCGGCGACGTCGGTCAGCGGCTCGAGACCCTCGAGCCGGGCCGGAACGAACCCCTCGCCGCTGTAGCGGAAGACCAGCATCTCCCCCTTCTCCCCCGTCGGCATCGGCCGGAAGAAGCCGGTCTCGGCATTGGTCAGGATCTCGAGGTCCTCGACCGAGGCCGTGCCGCCCCCCTCCGCCAGCGGCCACCGCCAGATGTTGGCGACGCCGGTGACGTAGGCGCTGCCGACCAGATGGCGACCGTCGGCGCCGAAGACGAAGCTGAGCGGCACGGCGGCCCCGAAGCCCGCCTCGTGACGCGGGGGCGCGGCGCCGTCGGCGATGAGCTCCTCCGCCGACCAGACCCGCAGACGGAACCGGCCGTCGATGCCCGCCACCGAGGCCGACAGCAGGGCGCCGTCCGGCGAGACGTCGAGGTCGTAGGCCACCTCGCCGTAGGGCCACGACCGGACCTGGACCCACCGGTCGTAGGGCGCGGGAATCCGCACCAGGGTCACGATGCCGTTGAGGTGGCGCAGCCCCCAGAGAGACTGGCGGGTCGCGTCGTACACCAGGTCCCCCACGCGGGCGTCCTCCAGCAGGGTCCGCGCCCGACCGGTCTCGAGGTCCAGCTCGCGGAGGTCCCGCAGCGCGCGCTGGTCGGTGGTGTAGAAGAGCTTGCCGTTCTCCGGGTCGAAGGCCAGCGAGGTGACGCCGTAGCCCGACGGGCGCTTGACCTCGAGGAGCCGCTCCACCGTGCCGTCCGCCAGCGAGATCGCCCCGAGATGCGCCACGACCCCCGGGTAGTTGAACGCCGCGTAGATCACGCCTCGGCGGCTGTCGAGGTAGGCCCGGGACACCGAGCCCAGGGCGCGTGCGGAGAGGTCCTCGTAGGGGGTCACCGGGTGCTCGCGGATGCGCTCCAGGTTCTCGCCCTGGAAGCGCCGCTCGAACTCGATCCACTCCTGCCAGGCACGGTCGAGAGGCAGCCCGAAGACCTGCTCGAACTGCGATGCGTAGTACCGCCGGCTCCCCGCGCCCCGCACGACCCACTCCACCAGCTTCTCGGGCGAGCGGGTGAGCGCCAGGTAGGAGAAGAAGCGGGTCCCGTAGAGGTAGGCGTTCGCGCCCACCTGGAAGGAGGTCTTGACGGCCTCGGACACGAGTCCGAGCGGGTCGTAGAAATGGCTGCCGTCGCGCACCATCGAGCGGAAGACCATCTCGTCGTAGGCGCCCTGGGCGCGGCCGACGCCTCCCGCCATCCAGGTCTCGCTGAAGACGGCGAAGCCCTCGTTGTACCACCGGGGAACCGCCGTGCGCGGCGTGGTGAGGTAGTGGTAGAGGATCGTCTCCGGATGCTCGGAGATCGGGCGCACCTTGCCCAGGAAGAGGCGACGGAAGAGCCGGTCGGAGGGAGCGGGCTGGTCCATCGTCACCACGTGGACCAGCTCGTGGTTGGTGAGCATGTAGATCCGCTCCGGCGAGACGAACGACTCGAAGGCGAAGTCCATCGGCGCGACGTCGAACTGGAGCTGATTGCGCGGCACGGCACCCGCGGCGGCGTTGCCGGCGTCGGCGAAGTCCTTGAGCAGCATCGTCACCGGCTCGGAGGGCTGGAAGCCGAAGATCCTCTGCTGAAAGGCGAACGAGCCCTCGAAGCAGCGGGCCGCGTAGGGCGCCAGATAGGCCAGCGACGGATCGAAGTAGACCAGCCGCAGGCTCGGGGTCTCCAGGTACGACAACTGCGCTCCGGCAGGCGTCGCGGGCGCCATACCGACGCCGGCCAGCAGAGCCGCCCCGACGATGCGGGACGCGCGCCGACGCCGGCGAGCAGCCTTCGGCGGGAGAGAGACTCTCACGGAGACGGTCAGGCTCCCACCCTATCGCAGATCGGGGGCACGCCTCCCCGCCGACGAGGCGAGGCGAGGAGAGGTGAAGTCCACCCCTCCTCGCCGATTCGCCGCCTCTTCCCGACGACCCTCTCCCGCGTCAGCGGTCCGCCCGGAAGGCCGACGGCTGCGCCAGCGCTCGGGCGAACGAGGGAGCCCCCAGGGCGCGAGCGAAGGCCGGGCGGCCCATCGCCCGCAGGAACGCCGGTCGTCCCAGCGCCCGCACGAAGGCCGGCGAGCCGAAAGCGCGAGCGAAGCCGGGCCGCGCCATGGCTCGGGCCAGGTCGGGCATCGCCAGAGCGCGGGCGAACTCCGGGTGCGCCATCGCACGCGCGAAGTCCGGGCTGGCCAGGGCACGAGCGAACTCGGGGGCCGCCAGGGCGCGCGCGAACTCCGGCGTC
>JAWWBN010000228.1:0-6178 GCA_033720955.1 Thermoanaerobaculia bacterium
ATGCTGCCGCCGGAGCACGGCGTGCGCGACAACCTCGGCGTGAAGATCGAGCGCGTCGAGACGCTCCCCTTCCTGCCGCGACGCCTGCAGGAAGTCGGCTATCGCACGGCGGCGATGGTCTCGACCTTCGTGCTGCGCGGCAACGGCGGCCTCGCGACCGGCTTCGACTTCTACGACGACAAGATCGCCACCGACGCGGTCTCGGCCGACCTGGGGAGCGCCCAGCGGCCCGGCGGCGAGACCCTGGAGCGCGCCCTGGCCTGGGCCGAGGGGGTGCGCCACGGTCGCTTCTTCCTCTTCTTCCACATCTACGAGCCCCACACTCCCTACAGCCCCCCGGAGCCGTTCGCCTCGCGCTACCCGCGGGCCTACGACGGCGAGGTCGCCGCCTCCGACGCCATCGTGGGCGAGCTGCTCGACCGGCTGCGGGAGTGGGGGCTCTACGACCGCGCCCTCATCGTCCTGACGTCGGACCACGGCGAGCACCTGGGCGACCACGGCTACCAGGAGCACGGTCCCTTCCTCTACCGCGAGGCGCTGCAGGTGCCGCTGCTCCTCAAGCTCCCCGGCGGCGAGCGGGCCGGCGCGGCGGTGGACACGCCGGCGCGGCTGGAGGACGTGGTCCCCACGGTGCTGGCGCTGCTGGGCCGGAGGCCGCCGGCGGGGCTGCCCGGTCTCTCCCTGCTGACTCTGGCCGACGATCCCCCGGCGCGGCGGACGATCTACGGCGAGACCTTCTACCCGCGGCTCCACTTCGGCTGGAGCGACCTCGCCTCGATCGTGGACTTTCCGCTGCACTACATCCACGGCCCCGATCCCGAGCTGTACCACCTGGTCGAGGACCCGGGCGAGACGGTGAACCTGGTGCGCCGGGAGCGCCGGGCGGCGCGGGAGCTGCGCGACCTGCTGGCGGAGTACGACCGCGAGCTGCCAGCCCCGGGGGAGGTGGACCCCGAGACCCGCCGGCGGCTCGCGGCCCTGGGGTACCTGGGCGGCTCGGCCGCCGCCACCGGCGACGGGCCGCTCCCCGACCCCAAGGCGCGCGCCCACGTCCTGGAGGAGGTGCGGGTCGCCTTCGTAGCCTTCCGGGAGGGCCGCTACGCCGAGGCGGCGGAGCAGCTCGAGCGGGTCCTGGCCCAGGAGCCCGGGCTGATCGACGGCTGGGAGCACCTGGGACACGCGCGGATGCGGCTGGGTCGGGTGGCCGAGGCGGTCGAGGCCTACCGCCAGGCGGTGGAGCGCTCGGGCGGCGCCGCCCACGTCGCCCTGCCGGCCGCCGCCGCCCTGCTACGGCTGGGCCGTCTGGAGGAGGCCCGTCAGCACGCCGAGATGGCGGCGCCGGTGATCGACGCGGCCCACGACCTCCTGGCCCAGATCGCCCTGCGGCAGGGCCGTCTGGAGGAGGCCGAGGAGCACCTGGAGCGCGCGCTGGCCACCCGCGCCGCCCGGATCGAGCCCCTCATCACCCAGGCCGACCTGCGCTACCGGCAGCAGCGGTTCGGGGAGGCGGTGGCGCTCGCGGAGCAGGCCGAGCGCGAGGCCGCCGGCCGCCCGACCGACCTGCTGCGCGGCCTGGACCTGGTCCGCGGCCGCGCCCACGCCGCCCTGGGGGACGCGGAAGCCGCCGAGGCCGCCTTCCGGCGCGAGCTCGAGCGCGCCCCCGACTCGCTGGACGCCTACACCTCGCTGGCCTACCTCTACGCCGTGCTCGGCCGCGGCCCCGAGGCGGGCGCCACCCTGCGCAGGATGGTCGAGACCAACCCCCGGCCCGCCGCCTACGCCGCGGCGGTCCGCACCCTGCGGCAGATGGGCGACGACCGCTCCGCGGCGCGCGTCTTGCAGCAGGCACGAAGCCGTTGGCCCGAGAACGACGAGCTCGCCGCGCTCTAGAGGGAGGGCGGCGGCGCCTATCCGAGAGGACCCAACCGATGTCGCTGCGAACCGCTTCCACGCTTCTCCTCCCGACGCTCCTCGCCACCCTGCCCGCCGTGGCCCAGCCCGCCACCGAGGTGCCGATCCCCGCCGAGGACGTCGGCATCCAGACCCTCGAGGCCCGGGCGCGGGCCCAGCTCGAGACCCGGCGCCTCTTCCGCGTCTTCCACGACTTCCGCTTCGAGGACCGGCGGCCGGAGAGCGGCATCACCTTCCGCAACCTGGTCACGGAGGACAATCTCACCGCCTTCAAGGCCACCCACTACGACCACGGCAACGGGGTCGCGGTGGCCGACGTGGACGGCGACGGCCTCCACGACGTCTACTTCGTGACCCAGCTCGGGGCCAACGAGCTCTACCGCAATCGGGGCGGCGGCCGCTTCGAGAACGTCACCGAGGCGGCGGGCGTGGCCCTCGACGACCGGGTGTCGATCGCCGCCGCCTTCGCCGACGTGGACAACGACGGCGACCCCGACCTCTTCGTCACCTCGGTGCGCGGCGGCAACGCCCTCCTCCTCAACGACGGCGAGGGCCGTTTCAGCGACATGACCGGCCCCGCCGGCCTGGCTCACATCGGGCACTCCTCGGGCGCCTTCTTCCTCGACTACGACAACGACGGCCACCTGGACCTCTTCGTCACCAACGTGGGCGAGTACACCACCGACCAGCGGGGCCCCGGCGGCTACTGGGTGGGCTACGTGGACGCCTTCAGCGGCCACCTCTTCCCCGAGCGCACCGAGACCAGCCTCCTCTACCGCAACCTGGGCGGCAACCGGTTCATCGAGGTCTCGGAGGAGACGGGGCTGGTGGACCCGGGCTGGAGCGGCGACGGCACCTTCACCGATCTCGACGGCAACCTCTACCCCGAGGTCTACGTGCTCAACATGCAGGGCGACGACCGCTACTGGGTCAACGTCGCGGCCGACGACGGCGGCCGCCGCTTCGAGGAGCGCACCGCCCGCTTCTTCCCCCGCACCCCGTGGGGGGCGATGGGGGTGAAGTTCTTCGACTGGAACAACGACGGCCGGCTCGACCTCTACCTGACCGACATGCACTCCGACATGAGCCGCGAGGTGGGTCCCAGCGAGGAGAAGCTCAAGAGCGTGATGATGTGGAGCGAGGAGCATCTCCAGGGCGGCGAGAACAACATCTTCGGCAACGCCTTCTACGAGAACCGCGGCGAGGACGGCTTCCGCGAGCTCTCCGATCCGCTCGGGCTGGAGAACTACTGGCCCTGGGGCTTCTCCGCCGCCGATCTCAACGCCGACGGATGGCAGGACCTCTTCGTCGCCTCCTCCATGAGCTTCCCCTTCCGCTACGGGATCAACTCGGTGCTCCTGAACGACGCCGGAGCCCGTTTCCGCGACGCCGAGTTCATCCTCGGGGTCGAGCCGCGAAGAGACGGCCTCACCCGCTTCGGCTGGTTCGACCTGGACTGCTCCGGCGAGCACGATTCACGTCAGGAGTGCCACGACCGCGACGGCGTGATCACCGTCACGGGCACGGTGGGTACCCGCAGCTCGGCGGTCTTCGACCTCGAGGGCGACGGCGACCTGGACATCGTCACCAACGAGTTCTACTGGTATCCCCAGGTGCTGGTGAGCGACCTCTCCGAGAAAAAAGAGGTCCACTTCCTCGAGGTCGAGCTCGTCGGCACCCGGTCGAACCGCGACGGCCTGGGGGCGCGGGTCGAGGTCCACGTGGGCGACGACGTCTACACCCGCTACCACGACGGCAAGTCGGGCTACCTCTCCCAGAGCAGCCTGCCTCTCTACTTCGGCCTGGGCGACGCGGAGAAGGTGGACCGGGTGGTGGTCAGGTGGCCGTCGGGGATCGAGCAGACGGTGACCGAGGGGATCGGGATCAACCGCCGGCTCGAGATCCGCGAGGCGGGCTAGGCTCTAGCCGTCGGCGGCCGCCGGCTCCACGATCTCGAGCGGGGTCCCCACCGTGACCCCGGTGACCCTCTGGGTGGTCCCGGAGGGCCACTCGACCTCGACCGCGTCCACCTCGGTCGTCTCCCCCAGCCCGAAGTAGAGCGGCAGCGAGCTCTGGGCCAGGTACCCCGACTTGCCGTCGTGGGTCTGGGTCCACGCCGTCTCGCCCGCCCGCACCGTGACCCGGGCGCCCAGGCCGTCGCGGTTCGACCGGGTGCCCACCAGCCGGACCTTCAGGAAGTTGATCTCGCGCTTCTGGGCCAGGTCGCTCACCAGCACCTGCGGCCTGGCGTGAAACTCGCTGGTCACGACGTCGAGATCGCCGTCCTCGTCCAGATCGAAGATCGCCGCCGAGCGGGTGCCCAGGGCGCCCCACACCTCGATCCGCCCCTCCTGCCCCTCGCAGGCCTGGTGGCCGCGGTCCGGGCCCGAGCAGTCCAGGTCGTACCAGTGGGTCTTGGTGGCGCCCCCCCTGCGCGGCTCCACCCCCAGGATGAACTCGGCGTCCCGGAAGTAGGTCCCGCGGTCGTTGAGCAGCACCGTGTTGACGGCGTAGCGCCAGGGGTAGCTCATGGAGGAGGCGATGAAGACGTCCTCCCAGCCATCGGCGTTCAGATCGCCCACCGAGAGGCCCCAGGGCCAGTAGTTCTCCGCCCCGACCAGGTCGGAGATCTCCTCCATCTTCCCGTCGCCGCGGTTCTCGTAGAAGGCGTTGCCGAAGATGTTGTTGTCGCCGCCCGCCAGATAGGGCTCGGTCCACTGCATCTCCGACTTGAGCTTCTCGGCCTCGGGACCCACCTGCCGGCTCATGTCGGAGTGCATGTCGGTCAGCATCAGGTCGGGGCGGCCGTCGTTGTTCCAGTCGAAGAAGCCGATCCCCATGCTGCCCCAGGGGGTGCGCGGGAAGAGCTCGGCCGTGCGGTCGCGGAAGCGCTCGCCGCCCACGTTCTCCCAGTAGCGGTCGTCGCCCTGCATGTTGAGGACGTAGAGGTCGGGGTGGCGGTCGCCGGAGAGGTCCACGAAGGCGGCGTCGCCGCTCCACCCCGGATCGACCAGGCCGACCTCCTCCGAGACCGCCTCGAAGACGCCGCCGCCCACGTTGCGGTAGAGGATCGACGGCTCCGTCCGCTCGGAGAAGAGGTGGCCGTCGAAGGCGTTCTGGTAGCCGACCCAGTAGCCGCCCGGCCCCCTCTCCCCCACCGTGTAGGTGCCCACGTTGGCCAGGAAGAGGTCGAGCCAGCCGTCCGCGTCGTAGTCGAAGAAGACCGCCCCCGAGGAGTGCCCGGAGTAGACGAGGCCCGCCGTCTCGGTGACGTCGGTGAAGCGCCCGGCGCCGTCGTTCTGGAACAGCACGTTGCCCATGCGCACGGTGGTGACGTAGAGGTCGGGGTCGCCGTCGTTGTCCACGTCGGCGAAGGCCGCGGCGACGCCGACCCGGTCCGCGAGGCCCACGCCGGCCTCGTCGGTGACGTCGCGGAAGCGGCCGTCGCCCAGGTTCTTCCAGAGCTCGTTGCGCCCGAGCTGCGACACGAAGTAGACGTCGTAGAGGTCGTCCCCGTCCACGTCGGCCACCGCCAGGCCGTTGCCGTGGTCGTAGTGGACCATCTTGTAGGACCTGCCGGCGTCGTCCACCACCCGGTGGACGAAGGTGATCCCCGACTCCTCCACCCGGTCGGTGAAGCCGAAGTCGTGGAAGGCCCCGATCCGCTCGGCGGCGCGGAGCTGCGCCGCCCGCCGCGACTCGAGGAGCCGCTCGCCCAGGTCGACGGCCGGCAGGGTGACCCGGCTCGGCTCTTCGGCCGGGGACGGATCGGAGGCCTGGGCCGCGAGGCCGCCGGGGGCGAGCTGCAGGAGGAGGGCTCCGAGGGCGGCGGGGGCAAGCCGGCGGGCGGGTCGGCGGAGCCCGGACGTGAGGCTCATGATCCCGCTATTCTAGCCCACTCCCCCGGGCCGCCGACTCCCCCACCGTCTCGAAGAGACGCAGGTAGACGCCCGCCGGGGGATCCACGAGCCGCCGGGTGGATCCGCCCGGCCAGACCACCGTGAGCTCCTCGGCCGCCTCGCCCTCGGCCCAGCGGAAGAGCAGCCGCGGATCGGAGCTCGACTGGTAGCTGTCGCCGGCGGCGGCCCACGTGACCTGGCGCCGGCCGCCGGCAGTGAGGGCCGCCGCGGCGCCCACCCCCTGGGTGTTGGGCGCGGCGCCGGCCAGGCTCACTCCCAGCCAGCGCCGCGGCGCTCCTTCGGCGCGCAGAAAGGCCAGCGGACCGCCGTTCTCGCTCACCGCCAGGTCGGCGTCGCCGTCGTTGTCG
>JAWWBN010000229.1:0-6156 GCA_033720955.1 Thermoanaerobaculia bacterium
GCCGCGGCCGGCTCCGGCACCTCGATCCCGAAGACGGCGTCCGCCCAGCCGTCGCGCGCCCGCACGAAGCCAACCCCCAGCAGCCGCGGCTCGCCGAAGTCGATGGTGTACGAGAGGTCCTTGAGCAGGTCGGGCTTGTCCACCTCCGTGGCGACCAGGGTGAAGTGGGCGAGCTTGCGGATCTCGTCGAAGCCGTAGCAGCCGCCGACGAGACGTTCGCCCAGCTTCTCCCCCAGCCGGGGGAGCGCCTCGGTGTAGGCGTGGGTGAGCCGCACGACCGCGTCGAGCGGCGCGTCGAAGGCGGGCACCGCGAAGACCCCTTCACCGGAGGGCGAGGTGCGGTCGCCGCCCAGGAAGAAGCTCATCAGCCCGCGAAAGACGTCGCCCTGCGCCTTGCGCTCCGCCATCGTCACGGTGGCCGGCTGCAGCCAGAAGGGCAGATAGCGCTCCACGGCGCGGTCGGGCAGAGAGAGGAAGGCGACCTCGACGGGGATCAGGGAGCGGCTCTCGTCGTCGAAGCGGTAGCCGTTGCGGCAGGCGGTGCAGTAGTAGACGACGTCGGCGCCGTGGGCGGCCACGGAGGCGCCGCAGCTCGGGCAGTCGAGGGGCACCAGGGTCAGTCCGGGTCCGTCCGTCATCGCTTCTCCGCCGCGGCCCCGGCGAGCTTCAGCAGGCTCAGGGGAGAGCGATGCCTGGCGGCGCTGCCCACGGCCTCCACCAGACCGATCTCGGGCGCCGTCCCGGTGCCCTCGATCACCACCCCGCCGTAGCGGAAGCGGCTCCACGCCCAGAGGACCGCCGCGCTGCAGAAAAGGCCGACGAAGGCGAAGATGCCGCAGTCGGCGCCCGCCTGCAGCACCGTGGTGGCCAGGAAGGCGGCCGCCGCCTCGACCCCCACCAGCACCGCGGCGCGGTAGAAGTCGTTTCCCGGCGCCTTGCCGTAGGCGATGTTGCCGTCCTCGGCGTCGACCAGGACCTGGTAGGCGCGCTCGCGGAAGCGGTAGCGGACCACCCAGAGCGGGTAGTAGACGACGCTCAGACGGTCGCGCAGAGTCTCGCGGAATCGGAAGCGCACCCGCTTCAGGCCGGCGGCCGGATCGGACTCGCGCGCGAACTGCTCCAGTGCGGCGCGGCGCACCTCGCTCTCCGAGCCGGTGGTCGGGAAGACCATCCCCAGCTTCTCGAGCAGCCGCCCGTCGAAGGGCACCAGGGCGTCGCCGCCCAGGTTCACCCTGCGGATCCCCCACTCGGCGACGTTGATCGCCGGGTAGGTGCGGTCGAAGCTCTTCTCGAGCTTGCGCTCCACGTCCACCTCGTAGGTCTCGGTGCGACGGTTCTTGCCCGAGCCCACGGTGCGCTTTCTCTCCTCTGTGCCCAGGGCGATGCCCACGCCGTCGGCCTGCACCCGGTAGAAGGGCAGGAAGGTCAGGAAGGCCTCGCCGACGACGGCCTCCTTCTCCAGCGCGGGGTCCTTGCGCACGCCCTTGGTCAGCCAGGCCCGCGCGACCTGCCGCGCCCGGGCGGCGTCGATCTGGGGCTCCACCGCGTAGCGGCGCGTGCCGAGCTCGGAGAGGGCCAGGAGCGGCGTGCCGCAGTAGGGGCAGGTGACCACCCGCAGCCCGGTGCGAACCTCGAGGCCGCCGCCGCAGTTGGGGCAGCCCAGGCCCTGGATCCGGTCGGAGAGGGCGTGCGGCGACCCGCCCGGCGTCTCCGGGGCGGCGGCGGGCTGGCCGGCGGCGGGGGTGCTCATACCTTCCGGGTCACCCACCAGGCGATGAGCAGGAGCGGCAGGGAGACGACTCCGTAGGCGAGGAGCTTGAGAAGCGGATTGCTGATGAGCAGCCCCAGGCCGCCGAAGAGGACGAGACCGAGGAGCCCGACCAGGACATAGGGGCTCTCCGACTTCTCGGGGAAGACCGAGGCGAGCACCTGGCCGGTGGAGGCGTCCACGAGGGCCTGGAAGCCCTCCCCGCGATAGGTGTAGCGGGCCCGCCAGAGCGGCACCTCGACCAGCGCCGTCTCGGTCACCTTGCGGGCGCCCCGCTGGTCCAGCCAGCCGCGCGCGGTCTCGAGCGGAACCGTGGCCGGGACCGCTTCGGCCCCCTCCTCGGCCCGGTCGAAGGGCTCCAGCCGGCCGGCGGGCAGGTCGAGATCGGCGAGCTGCGGGATGGGGGTGGGCGCCGCCGGCTCGACGAACACCATCTCCTCGCCCCGCGCCCGGGTCCGGAACATCCAGACCGGGAAGGTCACCCTGTCGAGCCCGTCCAGGCTGCTCTTGCGATCCAGGTCCTTGACGGTCCGGGTTCCGGCCATCCAGCGGCGCAGGGCGGCGGCCGCCTGCTCGCGATCGAGCAGCCGGGGCACCCGGAAGTGTCCCACCACCCCCGAGCGGTCCACGTAGAGCGGCGTGTCGCAGAACGGACAGACGAGAATGCGCTCACCCGCCTCGACCGGGCTCTCGCCTCCGCAGCGCGGGCAGGTGAAGCTGACGTCGGCCGCGGGGCGCTCGGTGGAGCTGGTCGCTGTCATCGGCTCGCGCCTCCGACCGCCGGCGCGTCCGCTAGCCGCCGACCTTGGTGCCGCAGGAGGGGCAGAAGCGCGCCCCGCCCGGCAGCTTGCCGCCGCACTGGTGGCAGAACGCCGGGGAGCCCGCCTCCGCCTCGCCGCCCGCCGCGGCGTCCTCCCCCGTCTCTGCCTCGCCGGCCACCGCCCCGCCCGCGGCCGCCGCGCCGGCCGCCGCCTGCTGTGCCGGAGCGCCGCCGGCCGGAGCGCCTCCCGAGCCCTGTGGCGCGCCGCCGCCCTGCATGGCCTCCTTCATCATCTGCGGCAGCATCATGCCCATGCCGGCGCCCATGCCGACCCCGAGCCCGGCCCCCACCCCGCTGCCGGTCTCGCCGCCGCTCTGCTGCGCCGCGTCGCCCATCGCCTTGGCGGCCTTGAACTTCATGTAGGCGTTCATGTCGCCCAGGGCGGCCATGCCGGTGCGCTCGTCGATCAGCTTCTGCACCTCGGGCGGTGGAGTGATGGCGCCCAGGTAGAGGTCGACCAGCTCGATGCCGTACTTCCCGAAGTCGTCGGCCACCCGGCCTTTGAGCCCCATCCCCAGCTCGTCGTAGACCTTGGGCAGGTCGAAGATGGAGCTCAGGTTCTCGCCCAGGAGATCGGTGAGCCGGGCCACGATGACGTCCTTGAACCAGGTCTCGACCCCGTCGGTGGTGTAGATCCCCTGAGTGCCCACGATCTCGTTGACGAACTGCTGGGCGTTGGCGATCCGCACCGCGAACTTGCCGAAGGCGCGCAGCCGCACCATGGCGAGCTCGCTGTCGCGGTAGACCACCGGCTCCTTCGTGCCCCACTTCAGGTCCAGGAAGGTCTTGGTCGAGACGAAGATCACGGCGGCCTGGAAGGGCGACTTGCCCTCGAAGGGAATGCCGAACAGCCTGGCCAGAAGGGGCAGGTTCGCGGTGGCCAGGGTGTGGCGCCCGGGGAGGAAGGTGTCGAGCGCCTTGCCGTCGCGCAGGAAGACCGCCTGCTGGCTCTCCTCGACGATCAACTGGCTGCCGAGCTGGATGGCCGCCGTGCCCTTCGAGGGGTAGCGGGCGACCATGGTGTGACCGGTGGGGTCGACGTACTGGATGACTTCCATGGTGGGATCTCCTGCTTGGTTCGGGATCGCGGCTAGCCGGCGGGGTGCGCCGCCTGGCCGATCACGTCGCGCCGCCGGGCCCAGCTCTGCTCGAGCGAGCCCAGACGCTCGAGGGCGCTCTCCAGCGCCTCCTCGGGGTCGCCGCCGCCGGGCGGCGGCACCGCGGCGATCTGGTCGCTCAGGGACTCGAGCTCGTCCAGCATGGCGAGGTCGAAGGCGTAGAGCCGCTCGAGCTCCGGCTCGCCGATCTTCTCCACGTCGAAGAAGCCGGTGTAGCCGTAGTCGGCGAAGCGAACCGCCTGGGAGAGCCCGTCGAGCCGCCGGTCCAGCCGGTCGAACCGCGCCAGCTCGCCGATCTTGCCGGCGTCGGTGTAGGCCTGGGCGGCCCGCCGCGCCCGCACCTTGAGCTCTCCGATCTCTTTCGAGATCTGCTCGCGCAGCTTGCGGTCCACGTCGCGCCGCAGCTCGCGGTCGCGGAAGCCTCGCAGGCCCGGGATCTTCTCGCCCAGCCGCTCCAGCCAGTTGCGCCGCGCCTTCGCTTCTTCGAATCCGTTCATACGTGGCTCTCTCCGTAGTTGGAAGTCGGAATGGTATCACCCGGGATACGACGGACCAGGGCGGGAACTTCGGCCTCTCCCGTCTGCCCGGGCCCCGGGCGGGCTCCCGGGCGACGTTCCGCCGCAGGGCGCTCCGCACCCGTCCCTGGGATACCATGCGCCGATGCCTCCCGAGCCGGCCACGGTCGGCCACCGCTCCATCTGGGCCGACATCCGCGCCGGGATCGTCGGCGAGCCGCGCGACTACACCGCGGGCTCCATCGGCCGCGCCATCCTCGTCCTCGCCGTGCCGATGGTGCTCGAGATGTCGATGCAGTCGGTCTTCGCCGTCGTGGACGTCTTCTTCGTCGGCAAGCTCGGCTCCGACGCCGTCGCGGTGGTGGGGATCGCCGACTCCCTGCTGGCGCTGGTCTTCTCCGTGGCCATCGGGCTCTCCATGGGCACCGCCGCCATGGTGGCGCGCCGGATCGGCGAGGGAGACGAGAAGGCCGCCGCCCACGCCTCCATGCAGTCGATCTGGCTGGGCCTCGCCGTGTCCGTGCCGATCGCCATCGTCGGCGTGGTCTACGCCAGCGATCTGATGCGGCTCCTCGGGGCCTCGCCCGAGCTCGCCGTCTACGGCCGCGGCTTCACGGCGATCATCCTGGGCACCAACGCGACCGTGCTGCTGCTCTTCCTGATCAACGCCTCTTTCCGCGGCGCCGGAGACCCGGCGATCGCCATGCGCGCGCTCTGGCTGGCCAACCTGATCAACATCGCCCTCGACCCGATCCTGATCTTCGGCTGGGGGCCGATCCCGGCGATGGGCCTCGAAGGCGCGGCGGTGGCCACCGCCGTGGGTCGCGGCCTGGGCGTGCTGTACCAGATCTGGCGCCTGACCAACGGCCGCGGACGGATCCACATCGACTGGTCCCGCGCCCGGGTCTCCCTGTCCGTGATGGGCCGGCTGGCGCGCGTCAGCGGCATCGGAATCCTCCAGTACCTGGTGTCCACCGCCAGCTTCCTCGCCATGATGCGGATCCTGGCCGAGTTCGGCGACCGGGCGCTGGCCGCCTACACCATCGCCGTGCGGCTCATCATCTTCATCCTGCTGCCCGCCTGGGGGCTGGGCAACGCCGCCGCCACCCTGGTGGGCCAGAACCTGGGAGCCGGCAAGCCCGACCGCGCCGAGCGCTCGGTCTGGCTCACCGCGTTCGCCAACGCCGGCTTCCTGCTCGCCGTGGCCGTGGTCTTCGTGCTCGTCCCCGAGTGGCTCGCCGGCCTCTTCTCGCCGGAGCCGCCGGTGCTCGAGATGGCCGCCGCCTGTCTGCGCATCTTCAGCTACAGCTACGTCTTCTGGGGCTTCGGCATGATCACGGTGATGGCCTTCAACGGCGCCGGCGACACGACCACCCCCACCTGGATCCACTTCCTGGTCTACTGGGTGGCGCAGATCCCGCTCGCCTACTGGCTGGCGCTGGTGCTCGACCACGGGCCCGAGGGGGTCTTCGCCGCCATCGCCATCTGCCAGGGGCTGCTGGCGGTGGTGGGGGTCGCCGTCTTCCGGCGCGGCACCTGGAAGCGACGCCAGATCTGAGGACGACGGGCCGCGCGCCGGCGGTGGCTAGCGGCTGCGGTCGGCGCGGCGCGCCGCCCCCAGCGCGAGGATCGCCAGCACCGCGAGCAGTGCCGCGGCGAGGTTGAGCCCGGCATCGCGCAGCTCGTAGACGCGGTTGGGCAGGGCTCCCTGGATCGCCTCGTCGAGCCACCCGGCGGCGCCGGTGACGAGCACCGCGGCCGGAGCCGCCGTGAAGGCCGGCAGGCGGGCGTGGCGGCGACGCTCGCGGAGCGCCTCGAGCACCAGGCTGGCGACCAGGCCGTACTCGAGCAGGTGGAGCCGCTCCTCGGGACGCTCGGTCAGGGAGAGGGCGGCCAGATCGACGACCGCGCAGCCCGCCAGCACCGCGATCTCCC
>JAWWBN010000230.1:0-6149 GCA_033720955.1 Thermoanaerobaculia bacterium
AAGGCGACGAACTGCGGCACCACGAACCAGAGCCCCAGATCGCGCTGGGCCTCGACGATGCCCACCAGCGACATGGAGCCGGCCAGGAGCAGCGGCCCCACCAGCGCGAAGCCCTGCGGCACCTCGTAGGAGATCATCTGCGCCGCCGAGCGCAGCCCTCCGAGCAGCGAGAACTTGCTGTTCGACGCCCACCCGCCCAGGATCAGGCCGTAGACGGCGATCGTCGCCAGGGCCACGATCAGGAGCAGGCCCACGTTGACGTCGGTGATGAACCAGTTCACGGCCCCGTTCTCGCCCGGCGGCCCGAAGGGGATCACCGAGAAGATCACCAGGGCCGGGCCGACCACCAGGCAGGGCGCGAGGATGAACGCCCACCGCACCGCCCGGTTCGGAACCACGTCCTCCTTGACCAGCAGCTTGAGGACGTCGGCGATGGGCTGCAGCAGGCCCCACGGCCCGACCCGGTTGGGGCCGGTGCGCACCTGCAGGAAGCCGAGCACCTTGCGCTCGGCGAAGGTCAGGTAGGAGATCAGACCCAGGACGACCGCCAGAACCGCCGCGATCTTGAGCGCCGGCGACACCACCGAGAGGAAGAGGGTCGGGCCCACCGCGTCGTGGATCGCCTGGAGGGGACCCGGCACCTACCGCCCCCCGCCGCCGGCCGCGCGCAGGCCGCTCACCGGTCCACCTCGCCCAGGACGATGTCGGTGGTCCCGATCACCGCGACCAGGTCGGACACGAGCTGGCCCTGTACCATCGGCGGCAGCACCTGGAGATTCATGAAAGAGGGGGGGCGCACCCGGCAGCGGTGCGGGTTCGGGGTGCCGTCGGAGACGATGTAGAAGCCGATCTCCCCCTTGGGACCCTCGATCGAGTGGTAGGCGTCCCCCTCCTTGGGCCCCTTGAGCACCCGCGGCCGCTTGGCCATGATGGGCCCGTCGGGCAGGCGCTCCAGGCACTGGCGCAGGATCCGCACCGACTGGCGCATCTCCTCCATCCGTACCAGGTAGCGGTCGTAGGTGTCGCAGTTCTGGAAGACGGGCACGTCGAACTCGACCTCGTCGTAGGCCTCGTAGGGCATCGCCTTGCGCACGTCCCACTCGATGCCGCTGCCGCGCAGCATGGGCCCGGTCACGCCGTAGTCGAGGGCGACGTCGGGCGGCAGCACGCCCACCCCCACGGTGCGCTTCTTCCAGATGCGGTTCTCCGTGAGCAGACCCTCGTAGTCGTCGATCTTCGACGGGAAGTCGTCCACGAACGCGAGACATCGCTCGACCCAGCCCACGGTCAGGTCGTAGGGCTGGCCCCCTGGCCGCATGCAGTTCAGCGTCAGCCGGGCGCCGCAGTACTCCTCGAAGAGGTCGAGGACGATCTCCCGCTCCCGGAAGGTGTAGAAGAAGGGGGTCATGGCCCCGATGTCGATGGCGTGGGTGGCCAGCCAGAGGAGGTGGCTCGAGATGCGCTGCAGCTCGGCCAGGATGGTGCGGATGTAGCGCGCCCGCGGCGGGACCACGATGCCCACCAGCTTCTCCACCGCGCCCACGTAGGCCAGGTTGTTGGTGGCCGCCGCCACGTAGTCCATGCGGTCGGTGTGGGGCACGTTCTGGAAGAACGGGTGCAGCTCGAAGAGCTTCTCCGTGCCCCGGTGCAGGTAGCCGATGATCGGGTAGCAGTCGACGATGCGCTCGCCGTCCACCTTGAGCTTGAGCCGCAGGACGCCGTGGGTCGAGGGGTGCTGGGGCCCGAAGTTGAGCTCCATCTCCTCGAGGTCGAAGAGGGTCTCGCGCTTGCGCTCGCCGGTCTCGCTCACGCCCCCTCCTCGTCGCTCTCGGCGGCCGGCTCCGGCTCGGGCTCGGGGGGAGGGGCCGGCCGCCAGCCGGTGCCGGTGCCCGTCACCGGACCCATCTCCTCGGCGTAGTACTCGGGGTAGATCGCCGAGCCGGTGTCGATCCCCTCGACCGGGAAGTCCTTGCGCAGCGGATGGCCGTTGAAGCCCTCCCACATGAGGATGCGGGTCATGTCGGGGTGATCCTCGAAGCGGATGCCGTACATGTCGTAGGCCTCCCGCTCCAACCAGTTGGCCCCGGCCCAAACCGGTGTCACGCTCGGCGGGCTCTCCCCCTCGGCCAGGGCGGTCTTGAGCCGCACCCGCCGGTTCTTCTGCATGTCGTAGAGGTGCAGGACGACCTCGTAGGGCGCCTCCTCGCGCTGCGGATAGTGCACCCCGCAGAGATCCACCAGGAGGGTGAAGCCGTGGTCGAGCTTGAGGCTGCTGGCGACCTCGCGCAACGATCCGGCCGCGACCTCGATGGCCAGGTCGCCGGCGCGCCGGCTGGCGCCGCGAACCGCGCCCTCGCCGCAGCTTCGCCCGAGCGCCCGCACCAGCGGGTCGGAGGCGGCGTCCTCGATCTCCGGCTCCACCGGCATCTTCTCCCACGCCGGCTTGGCGGCCTCCGCCGCCTCGGCCTCCGCCTTGGCCCGGGCCGCCGCCTCCGCCTTGGCCCGGGCCTCGGCGGCCTTCCGCGCCTCCTCGTCCGCGTCGGAGGGCGGCGGGGCGCCCGGCTCGTCCCGGTCCCTGTCGCTCATCCGGCACCCTCGGCCCGGAGCTGCCGGCTGGTCTCGGCCCGCGACATCCGGTCGATCTTGCGCTGCAGGTGCAGCAGGCCCCACAGCAGCGCCTCCGGCCGCGGCGGGCAGCCGGGAATGTAGACGTCCACCGGGATCACCCGGTCCACCCCCTGGGTCACGGCGTAGGTGCGGTAGGGGCCGCCGCAGGTGGCACAGGCGCCCATGGCGATGGCCCACTTGGGATCGGGCATCTGGTCCCACAGCCGCCGCACGATGGGCGCCATCTTCTCGGTGACGGTGCCGGCCACGATCATCAGGTCGCTCTGCCGGGGGGTGGCCCGGAACACCTCGGCGCCGAAGCGCGACATGTCGTGCCGGGGGTCGAGAACCGCCATCATCTCGATGGCGCAGCAGGCGAGGCCGAACTGCATGGGCCAGATGGCCGAGCGGCGCGCCCAGTTGAACACCTTGTCGTAGGTCGTGGTGACGACCTGGTTGTCCATCAGGCCCAATTCAGGGCCCCCCGTCTCCAGACGTAGATGTAGCCGACCACCAGGATCGCCAGGAAGACCACCATCTCGATGAACCCGAACAGCGCCAACCGGTCGAACATCACCGCCCAGGGAAAGAGGAAGACGGTCTCGACGTCGAAGATCACGAAGAGCACCGCGATCAGGTAGTAGCGGATCGAGAAGCGGTGGTCGTGGGCCAGCGACTCCGGCTCGTTGCCGCACTCGTAGGGCTCGCGGTTGGTGCGTCCCGTCGACGGGTGGCGCACCAGCCGCGCGGCCAGCAGGGTCGCCGCCAGAAAGAGGACGACGATGACGATGAAGACGAGGATAGGCAGGTAGTTCTGCATGCCAAGCCGACCCCGACCCGCCACCCTCTCTCCGGTCGCTGTCTCGCGGACGGGCTGAATTGTACCGATGCCTCAAGGGGTGTCAAATGAGCCGCCGGAGCTCCAGGAGCCCCCCCACCTCCACCCCGCGCGACTGCACCAGGACCCGGATCTCCTCGCCCATCCCGTCGAGCTGGAGGAGCTGCTGGACCGCCACCCTGCGCTCCGGCGGGGCTGCGCCCACGCCGTCGAGAAGACCGCACGCGGCGAGCCAGGGGGCCTGGCGGGTCCACAGCGAGGTCGTCAGTCCGGCCGCCTCGCCCTCCTGCACCAGGGCGGAGAAGTCGACGTGGGCGGTCAGGTCCTGCCGCCCGACGTCGCGCAGCGGATCGCGGTGGACGCGCTGCCGGCGATAGCAGGCCAGCGTGCCGTGACGCCGCACCCTCGGGTCGAGCAGACGCTCGGCGGTGAAGCCGTAGTCGCAGGTCACCAGGAGCCCCCGGCCCAACCGCTCCGCGAGCGACCGGTAGAGCGGCCGCCACCCCGGCGCCAGGTCGGCGATCTGGCCCGCGGCCAGCGGCGCCCCCGGGAGCTCGGCCAGCTCCGGCGACGACAGCGGGCCCTCGGTGAAGACGAAGCCGCCCTCCCCGTCCAGATCCACCAGCAGCTCGCGCGGGCCCTCCGCCGCGCCGACTAGCCGGTGCACGGGGAGCGCGTCGAAGAGCTCGTAGGAGAACACGATCCCTTCGAGGCCCCGGCGTGGCAGCGCGTCGAGATCCGGCAGCAGCTCCACCCCGGGCGGCACCGGACGCGGCACCCGGTCCCAGGCGAGGAGACGCCGCCCGGAACCGGCGAGCTCGGCGGCGACTGCCGCCAGATGGGCGCCGCCACCGTAGCCGGCCTCCAGGTAGGCCGCCGGCCGGCCGAGCGCCTCGTCCAGCGCGCGGGTGAGCCGGGCCGTCGCGGCGCCGAAGAGGGGCGACAGCGAGCTGCCGGTGACGAAGTCGCCGCGCGGCCCGATGGGCAGCTCGTCGCGGGCGTAGTAGCCGCCCTCGCCGTAGAGCGCCGTCTCCATGACCTCGGCGAAGGGGATGGGGCCCCGCGCCCGGATCCGCCGCCGCAGCAACTCGCCGGGGCTCGCCATGGGGCCAGTCTAGCGGCCGGGCGGGGCTATAATCCGCGCGCACCCGCACTCCCCGAACGTGAGCGACACCACTCCCAGCCACGGCGCGCCCGTCCCGTCGCCCGAGCGTCTCCGCGAGCTGGTCCGGAAGATGCGGGGCCAGGCGGTCCTCATGGTCACGGACCTGGTCGCCGACCGCTACATCCTGGGCACCCCGAAGCGGATCAGCCGCGAGGCGCCGGTGCTGATCCTGCGCTACGAGGAGGAGCGCACCGTCCCCGGCGGCGGCGGCAACGCGGTGATGAACGTCGCCACGCTGGGCGGCCGCCCGCTGGCCGTGGGGGCGGTGGGCGACGACGACTCCGGCCGGCGGCTGCTGGAGATCTTCGCCGCCAACGGAATCGTCACGGACGGCATCCAGGTCGTCGAGGGCTACCGGACGCCGACCAAGACCCGGATCCTGGGGGGCGGGCCGCACTCGATCAAGCAGCAGGTGGTGCGGTACGACATGGAGGACCGCCTCCCGTCGAGGGCGCAGGTGCGCCGGGCCTGCCTGGAGGCCCTGGAGAGCCACGCCGGCGAGGGCCGGGTGGCGGTGCTCAGCGACTACGGCTACGGCAGCGTGCTGCCGGACCTGGTGCCCGAGGTGCGCCGCGCGGTCTCTCCCGGCGGGCGCATCCTCTGCGACAGCCGCTACCGCCTGGCCGAGTTCCGCGGCATCGACGGCGCGACCCCCAACGAGGAGGAGGCGCTGGCCCTGCTCGGCGGCGACCCGGCGGCCGACCTGGAGCGCGACGGCGCCCGGCTCGCCGAGCGCATGGGTCTCGCCTTTCTCCTGATCACCCGCGGCTCCCTGGGGATGGTCCTCTTCGGCGACGGCGCCCGCGGCCGCATCCCGGTCCACGGAACGGCCGAGGTCGCCGACGTCACCGGCGCCGGCGACACGGTGATCGGCGCCTTCTCCCTGGCGATCGCCGCCGGGGCGTCGCCCCTCGAGGCCGCCCTGGTGGCGAACTACGCCGGCGGCGTGGTGGTGGGCAAGGCGGGCACCGCGGTGGTCACGCCGGAGGAGCTGGACGAGGCGATCGCCTCCGATCCCGCACCGTTGGAGGAGATGACGTGGGAGCGGTCGTAGCCGGCCGGGAGCTCGAGCGCCGGGTGGCGGAGCTGCGCCGGCAGGGCCTCGAGATCGCCTTCGCCAACGGCCACTTCGACCTCCTGCACGTGGGCCATCTGCGCTACCTGCAGGCGGCCCGCGCCGAGGCCGACGTCCTGGTGGTGGGAATCAACGACGACGACTCGGTGCGCCGCCTCAAAGGGGAGGGAAGGCCGATCGTGCCCGGCGCGGAGCGCGCCGAGCTCCTGGCCGGCCTCGCCTGCGTGGACCTGGTCACCGTCTTCGAGGGCGACACGCCGGCGCCGCTCATCGAGAGGATCCGCCCCGACGTCCACTGCAAGGGGCCCGACTACGGCTCGCCCGAGCGGGTGCCCGAGTACCGGGTGGTCAGCTCCTACGGCGGGCGGACCGCCCTCGTCGGAGATCCGAAGGACCACTCGACGACCGACCTGATCTCCGCCGTCTCGCGGCTGCCCGACTAGCGGCGTCCGCGCCCCGCGGGG
>JAWWBN010000231.1:0-6095 GCA_033720955.1 Thermoanaerobaculia bacterium
CATCTGAACGGCGAGGAGATCCGCGCCGTGCACATGCCCGCCGCGCACACCGACGGCGACTCGGTCATACGCTTCGTCGACGCCGACGTGATCCACGCCGGCGATCTCGTCTTCTACGGCCTCTACCCGTTCATCGACGGCGCCAGCGGCGGCTCGGTCGACGGCGTGATCGCCGCCCTGCGGCAGATTCTGGAGATGGCCGGCGAGGGCACCCGGATCATCCCCGGACACGGACCGCTGATCGGCCGCGCCGAGCTCGCCGGCTACCTCGAGATGATCGAGATCGTCCGCGCCCGCGTCGCCAGGCTCAAGGCCGCCGGCAAGAGCCTCGAAGAGGTGGTGGCGGCGCAGCCGACCGCCGAGTACGACCCCGAGTGGGGCGGCGGCTACTTCAAGCCCGCCCAGTTCGTCGGCTTCGTCTACGAGACGCTGCCGTAGGCCGCGGCGGGCGCCTCAGCCGTCGAAGGCGGCCAGCACCTTCAGACAGCGGTCGATGTCGGCCGGGGTGTGGTCGGCGGCGACCTGGAAGCGGATCTCCTCGTCGCCCTTCGGCACCACCGGATAGTTGAGCCCGGTGGCGAGGATGCCGTGGGCGCGCAGATGGGCCACCAGCGCGGTGGTCTTCGCCGTGTCGCGGACCATCAGCGGCACCACCGGGTGCTCGCCGGGCAGGGTCTCGAGCCCCAGCTCGCCGAGGCCGTGCTCGAAGCGCTGGGTCATCGAGCGCAGGTGGTCGAGCAGGCGGCGGCCCTCGGCGCTGTCGAGGATCTCGACCGCGGTCAGCGCGGCGGCCGCCTCGGCGACGGTGATCGGGTTCGAGTAGATGTAGAACGGCGCCGTCTCGCGCAGGTAGCGCAGCACCGTCCCGCTGGCGGCGACGTAGCCGCCGTTGGCCCCGAGCGCTTTGCCCAGGGTGGCGATCAGCAGGTCGGCGGGCGGCGAGCCGGTCGCCTCCTCGGTGCCGCGGCCGGTTTCGCCGAAGGCGCCCACTCCGTGGGAGTCGTCGACCACCACGACCACGTTCTCGGGGAACCGCTCGTCGTGCTCCCGGGCCAGGGCCACGATCTCGGGCAGGGGGGCGTGGTCGCCGCGCATGGAGAAGATGCCGTCGGTGACCACGACGGCCCTCCGCGCTCCCCCCTCGGCCGAGGCCTCGAGAGCGGCAGCCAGCCCGTCCAGGTCGAGATGGCGGTAGACGTGCTTCTGCGCCGGCCGCGCCAGCCGGATGGCGTTGATGATGCAGTTGTGGTTGAGCTCGTCGCTGATCACCGAGGTCTCGCCGGTGATGAGCGGCGTCAGGGTTCCCATGGTTGTGGCGTAGGCCGAGCTGAACAGCATCGCGCCCTCGCGGCCGTGGAAGCGGGCCAGCCGCGCCTCGAGATCGCGGTGGGCCCTGTAGGTGCCGCTGATGAAGCGCACCGCCCCGGGCCCGGTTCCGAACTCGCGCGCCGCCTCCTCCTCGGCCCGGATCAGCTCCCGCCGCAGGGAGAGACCCAGATAGCTGTTCGAGTTCATGCGCAGGAACTCGCGATCGTCCTGGCCCTCCAGCAGGAAGCGGGGCCCGCGGTCGCCGGCGGCGGGGACGACTCCGACGAAGACCGTCTCGGCGCCCTTGGCGGTGCCCCGGCGGTCCAGGTCGCGAAGCTCGGCGGTCAGGGTCTCGTGCAGGCGGTCGTGGGGCATCGTCTCTCCTCGTTCGCTCGGGCGTCGGGGCTCAGTCGGCGTCGGACGCGAGCTCGGCGGCGATGGCCGCCAGGGCGTCGTCGCGGGAGGTCTCGCCGGCCAGAAACGGCCGCCAGTGCCGGTCGAGGACCTCGGTCTGACGCGCCCGGTCCGGGTTGACCGTGTAGAGGCCGTCGCGGCCGTAGTGGCGGTAGCCGCGCTCCCCGGCCTCCTCGAGCACCAGCCGGGTGACCTCACCGGCGGTGTGGAAGATCATCAGGTGGGAGAACCACCAGGGCGGCCGCCGGTCGTGGTAGCCGAAGTGGCGGTCCAGGGAGACCAGCAGCGGCAGGGTCAGGGCGTCGGCGTGGGAGGTCTCGTGGAAGATCATCTCCAGCGCCCGCGGCATGCGGTAGCTCGAGTCGCTGCTCGACACCGTGACGTGGGGCTTGGCGCTGGTGTAGGCGCCCAGGTGGTTGGCGTAGTAGGTGACGTCCACCCGGATGGGCGGCGCAGGAAAGACGCCTCCGTAGGCCGCCGCCAGCCGGGCGGCAATCTCCTCCTCGTGCTCGACGAGGGCCGGCAGCAGCTCCTCGACCCAGGCTCGGTTGGCGGCGTCGTGCCGCGGCCACCAGCGCTCGCGGTAGATCGGGCGCACCCGGTCGAGGGTCTCGACCACCAGGGCGGGCTCCTCGCCGTAGCCCGTTGCCCGCAGGCCGGCCACCACGTCGCGGAGCTGCTCCATCCCCGCGGTGAAGAGCAGATCGCGGTTGGCCAGCTCGCGGCGGTAGACCGCCACCGCCTCGTCCCAGGCGGTCCGCTCCTCCGGCGGCAGCCCGGTCACGTCCTCGCGCTCGGCCACCTCCACCCGGTCCCATCTGTCGAGCGGCCGCTCGTGGCGGGACCACTGGTAGAGGAAGTGGTGCAGGTTGACGTCGAGGTCGCTGTAGAGGTCGTAGTGGGCGGTCCGGGCGACCCGCTCCGCCGGCTCGGAGACCGCCTGCTCCGTCCCCTCCGCGCCCGCGCCGGCAGGGGCGCCGCCGTCGGGACCGCCGCCGCACGAGACGACCAGCGCGGCGGCTGCGAGGGCCGCCGCGCGGCGGGCAGGACGGCGTGTGCGCACGAGTCGAGCTTACCGCGCCCCGCCGGGTCCCGGCCCCCAACCGATAGGATCGCGGCCCCCACCCGGAAGCAGGAGGTTCGAGAATGAGAGATCCGAGAGCCCTCGCCACCCATCCGGCCGCCCGCGTCCTGGCGGCGGCCCTGCTGGTCTTCGCCGGCCTGCCCCTGGCCCTCGCCGCGGAGGCGGCGGCACAGGAGCAGCCCGCCGCCCGGAGCTCCGAGGGGGAGCAGGAGGAGGAGAAGCGGGTCGTCCCGGCGCCCGACCGCGGCGAGGACGAGGGGGAGGGTCCGTTCGAGCGGCTGGTCCTGCGCGGCGTCACCATGATCGACGGCACCGGCTCGCCCCCCTCCGGCCCGGTGGACATCGTCATCGAGGGGAACCGGATCGCCGAGATCGAGTCGGTCGGCACCCCCGGCCTGCCCTACGAGGAGGAGGAGGAGCGCCCCGAGCCGGGCGACAGGGAGATCGACGCCGAGGGCTGGTACGTGATGCCCGGCATCGTGGACCTCCACGTGCACACCGGCGGGGTGCCCAAGGCGCCGGAGGCGGAGTACGTCTACAAGCTGTGGCTGGCGCACGGAATCACCACCGTGCGGGGAGTTCCCGCCGGCAAGCTCGAGTGGGACCTGGCCGAGCGCGAGCGCAGCGCCAGGAACGAGATCGTGGCGCCGCGGATCGTCTCCTACCAGCGGCTGGGCACCGGCGAGGAGTGGGAGGAGCGGAAGATCCGCACCCCCGACGACGCCCGCGAGTGGGTCCGCTACGCCGCCGAGAAGGGGGTCCAGGGGCTCAAGCTGGGCGCCCACCCGCCGGAGATCATGGCGGCGGCGCTGGACGAGGCGGCGCGACTCGGCATGGGCTCCACCGCCCATCTGGCCCAGATGGGGGTGGCGCAGATGAACGCCCTGGACGCCGCGCGGCTGGGGCTGGGGAGCATGACCCACTTCTACGGCCTCTTCGAGGCCCTCTACCGGGACCACGACGTGCAGCCGTGGCCGGCCGACATGAACTACAGGGACGAGCAGCACCGCTTCGGCCAGGTGGCGCGGCAGTGGGACCTGATCCACCCCCGCGGCAGCGCCGCCTGGAACGCGCTGCTCGACGAGTTCCTGGCCCTCGACTTCTATCTGAACCCCACGATGACCATCTACTCGGCCGGCCGCGACGTGATGCGCGCCCGCACCGCCGACTGGCACGACGTCTACACCCTGCCCAGCCTGATGGAGTTCTTCGAGCCCAGCCGCAAGGACCACGGCTCGTACTGGTACGACTGGACCACCTGGGACGAGGTGGCCTGGCGCAACTACATGCGGGTCTGGATGACCTTCCTCAACGATTACAAGAACCGCGGCGGCAAGGTCACCGTGGGCTCCGACTCGGGCTTCATCTACCAGACCTACGGCTTCGGCACGATCCTCGAGCTGGAGCTGCTCCAGGAGGCCGGCTTCCACCCGCTGGAGGTGATCCGCGCGGCCACCATGCACGGCGCCATGGAGCTCGAGAAGGCCAGCGGCAAGCCGATCGACCGCGGGGTGATCCGCGAGGGGTATCTGGCGGACCTGGTGCTCCTGGAGGAGAACCCGGTCCACAACCTGAAGGTGCTCTACGGCACCGGCGCGGTGAGGCTGAACGACGAGACGGGCGAGGTGGAGCGGGTGGGCGGGGTGCGCTACACGATCAAGGACGGGATCGTGTTCGACGCGAAGAAGTTGCTCGGTGATGTGGCGGCGATGGTGGAGAGGCAGCGCCTGGAGGGGGCGGAAGAGGGTCACTGAGAGGCGAGTGCTGGCGACTGAATGGGGTTCAGGTGGGGGGTTTAGTAAGTGTCCGGAATCAGACCACTTACGCGGCGCTCAACTGAGCGAGTACATCTCTGGTACTAGGGTCTAGTCCTGCGGCCTCCTAGGTGTACCTCACTGGGACCTGCCTAGGCCCCGCTAACGTTGCTCACGAATCGAGATGAGTCTCGCAAGGCTGACGAGGGCGGCGAGGATCACGCCACCGGTCGCAGCCAGCAATCCGAGTACTGCGATCGCGGTCAGGAGAAGGCCGGCGTATCCCGCGAGAACTCTGGGGGTGTCACCAAAGCGATCGAAAAGATCCGCCACGAACGCCCCTCCGAAGACCACGGCAGGAAGAATGATGAACCACAACAACGGCACGAGGACTAGGAGGGACAGGAGCCCGAGTACACCGACCCGCCTTACATATGGCCGCATCTTGAGCCTCGCGCCTAGGGTACCGGGTCGGAATCGGGGTTCTTCAAGCAGCTCTATGATAGCCAAAGGCATAGCCTCGCAGCGCTGTGAAGGCCGTCGTCCATCACGCGATCGCGGTATAGCCAGTAGGATGGTGCCATGGTGAGTGATGACGAGACGGCCTCACGGTTTTCGGCCCAACTTGAGGCGTTGCGGAAACAGAGTGAGGAGCAACTTACAGCAAGGCCGCACCTGGAACAGCTGTACGGGGAGCCCCTAGGTGCCGAAGGGAAGAGGGCTAGAAGTCACCTCTTGATCCTCTCCGCGTTTGGCCTGGCTACTACGCTGGGAGGCTTGGTCCCCAACCAGATTGAAGCCCTCGGAGTCACTTTCAGCTCCGGAGACAAGCGGAGACTGTTCCTCCTTCTGGCGCTGTTCATTCTGAGTGCGCTAGCTCGCTTCCTGTTCTGCGCCTGGATGGACCACAAGCTCTGGAAGGCGCGTCTCTCCGGCGCCTCAGCGGCTCTGGTCATCGCGACGATAAGGGTGCTCCAAGAGATGCCTACGGCAATGGGAGCAGTGGACCTGACCGCACTTCTCGAGGGCCAGCCCAGCCGCCTCGCCGATCAGTTGCTCGAGAGGCACAGCGAGTCGGTTCTGAAGCAAAGCTTGGAGCGGGACAAGACCGTGAAGGCAGCGCGCACCGTTCTCGACTTCGTACTCCCAGTTCTTCTCGGGGGAGCTGCCGTTGGCCTCGTGGTCCAACACGCACTCTGGCGACTCTGACCACCGGACTGAAGATGCCGGCCTGCTCGCCCCCCGTCTGAGCCCGGAGACTGACAGGGGATCAGGCCGGCTGAGTTCAGCGCGTTGCCGTCGCATCACCGACGCACCGCACGCCTGAGAGCTGATGCTCTTGGTCGAGCCTGAAAGTACCTTCACGCGAAGCTCGGAACATAGGAGATGCGTACCCGTAGGCGGTCACGATCAAGGCATTCGAAGGGCCCAGCCAAGAGGTGGCTGGGACGCCTGGCAGGTTGAGGATGTCGACGATGCGGGGAGTTCCGTCGTTATCGTCCTCCAAGAGCACAATGGCTCCGCGAGTCATGTCC
>JAWWBN010000232.1:0-6089 GCA_033720955.1 Thermoanaerobaculia bacterium
CCCGGAGCGGCGAGCCGCACCCGCCAGGTGGAGAGCAGCGGGATCTCCTCGCCCACGCGCACCAGAAAGCCCCCCGTGCGGGCCATGTCGCGCACGAACTCCTGGAAGGGCTCCCGGCGGTCGAAGCCGATGCCGAGGGTGCCGGCGGTGGGGTCGAGATCGATCTGCACTCGCGTCCTCTCTCCGGCCGCCGGCCGCGCCGGCGGCGCCCCGCGCATGTGCTAGCCTACCCGGCGGTCGCTTCCCCCATGGCAGAGCCCCCCGGAGCCGTCCGACCCTCGCGGGTGGCGGGTGCCGTGGCGGCCGGCCTCTGGCTGATCCTGCTGCTCCTCTGGCTGCGGTCGATCGTCGTCCAGACGCCGCCCACGCCCGTCGAGCGACTCGTGGTCGCCGGCGCGCCCCTCGCCACCCTCGCCTGGCTCGCCCTGCGGCTGATCGCCGCCCTGCGCGGCGGACGCGAGCGGGCCCGCCGCGCCCTGCTCGCAACGGGGCTCGCCGCGGCGGCCCTGGCCCTGGGCTGGACCGGGATCGACCACGAGCTCGACGAGCACTACTACGAGGACGAGGGGATCTACTACTCCCACGCCACCCGCATCAACGACGGCGAGATCTTCCGGCCCCGCTTCGTCTACCCGCACCTCCTCTTCTATCTCGACGCGCTGGTCCTCTGGTGCGGCGAGCGTCTCCCCGGAGCCGTGGCCACCCTGTCGCGGCTGCTGGCCGGCGGCGTGGAGGGCCCGACGGCCGAGTGGCTGCTTCTGCGTCTGGCCGGCGCCGCCCTGGGAGCGCTCACCGTCCTGCCGGTTTTCGCCGCCGGGGCGCGGCTGGCGGGCGCCGGCGCCGGACTGCTGGGCGCCCTGCTGATGCTCTTCTCGCCCCTCTACCAGGAGGGCTTCCACGTCAACACCAGCGACGTGCCCTCGGCCTTCTTCGCCGCCGTGTGTCTCGCCTTCGTGGCGCGGCTGATCCGGCGCGAGCGGGGGCTCGACTATCTTGCCGCCGGGGTGGCCTCCGGGCTGGCCGCCGGGGCGAAGTATCCGGCCGGGGTGGTGGCGGTGGCCATCGTCGCGGTGTGGCTCAAGTGGCGGATCTCCGAGCGCCGCTGGAGCTGGCAGCTCGTGGCCGCCGGCGCCGCCTCTCTGGCCACCTTCCTGGCCGTGAACCCGAGCTTCTTCGTCTTTCCGGAGGTCGCCCTCGAGGGCCGCTACGGTGTCCTCTTCGGCTGGCGGCAGTACGGCGAGGGGGGTTGGATCGGCGTGGTGCCGGGCAGCAACCTGGCCTACTACGCCTCTCTGCTCCGCTTCGGCTTCGGGGTGCCGGCGATCGTGGCAGGGGTGGCCGGCTGCCTGCTGCTCCCGGCCCGACGGCGGCGGCACCTGGCCTGGCTCGCGGTGTTCCCGGTCGTCTACCTGGCTCTGATGGTGGCCATGAGCATGGTGGTGGTGCGCAACGTGTATCCGGCGCTGCCCGGGGTCGCCGTGGTTCTGGGCGCCGGGATCGCCGCCCTGGCGAACGCCGCCGGCCGCCGACCGACCGCGCCGTGGGCCCGGAGGCTCGTCTTCATCGCCATCGCCGGCGCCGCCCTGGCCCTCCCGGTCTACCGCACCGTGGCCGGCGCCGTCGGCTTCGCCCGCGAGAGCACCCGGGAGCTGGCGGAGCGGTGGGCGGTGGAGACCCTGCCGGCGGGGGCGACGATTCTCAAGGAGGGCTACACCCCGCATCTCCGGGGCAAGCCGTTCGAGATCGTCGAGCGCCGGTTCGCCGCCTGGGTGCCGATGGAGGAGGTGCGCTCCGGCGCCTACGACTTCGCCATCCTGTCGCCCCGCGCCTACGACCGCTTTCTCGACCGCTCCTATCACCTGCGGCCCGACCAGGAGCGCTACGCCCGCTGGTACGAGGAGGCGCTGGCCGAGTTCGAGCCGCTGGCGCGTTTCTGGCCCACGCCCTGGCGCCGCGGACCGCGTCTCCAGGTGTTCCGGATCCCCCGTCGCGATCCGCAGCTCGCGACCCGCCGCCGCTTCGCCGCCGCCGAGGCCTTCGTCTCCAGCCGGACCATGCGCAAGACGGGCGATCCGGGTCTGACCTTCCGCCGGCCGACCCAGTGGGCGCTCTTCCGGGAGGACTTCGCTGCCGGCGTCTACCGGGTCGTCGCGGAGGGATCCGTAGCCGCGCCGGGCCGCGTGATCGTCGTCGGCGGACCGCGGCTCGAGCGCCGGGAGCGGCCCCTGGACGCGGCCGGCGGGGCCACGATCGAGCTGCCAGACCCCGGGCGGCACTTCCTCTACCTCCTCTTCGACCGGCCCGGCCGGCTGACGGCGGTCGAGGTCGCCCGGCAGGAAGGCGGCGGCGGGTGACCGGCCCCCTCGTCGCCGCGGTGGACCAGGGCTCCACCTCGACCAAGGCAGCGGTGCTCGACGCGGGCGGCGGCTGCCTGGAGCTGCTGCGCCGGCCCGTAGACCGCCGGGAGGACGGTCGGCGGGTGGAGCACGATCCCGAGGCGATCGCGCGCGACGTCGAGAGCCTCCTCGGGGAGCTGCTCGACCGTCACCGGGTGAGCGCGATCGGCATCGCCACCCAGCGCTCGACCTGTCTGCTCTGGGACCCCGGCGGGCATCCGCTCACCCCGGCGCTCTCGTGGCAGGACCGCACCGAGACCGAGCGCGTGAACTCCCTGGCCGGGCACGCCGACGAGGTGGCGCGGATCACTGGCCTCCGGCTCTCACCGCACTACGCCGCGCCCAAGCTGGCCCGCCTCCTGGCCGCCACGACCGGCGCGGCACGGGCTGCGGAGCGGGGGGAGCTGGTCGCGGGCACCCTGGACGCCTTTCTCCTCCACCGGCTGACGGGCGAGCCGTCCACGGAGCCGGGCTGCGCCGGCCGGACCCTCCTCTACGACCTCGAGGGCGATGCCTGGAGCCCGCGGCTCGGGCGGCTCTTCGGCGTCCCGGTCGCCGCCCTGCCGCCGCTCCGCCCGAGCGCCGGTCCGCGCGGGCGGTTTCACGACGTCCCCGTGACGGCTCTCGCCGGGGATCAGCAGGCGGCGCTCCTGGGGCACGGCGGCTGGCGCCCCGGAGTCGCCGCGGCGCACTTTGGCACCGGTGCCTTCGTCCTCGCCTCGACCGGCGAGCGGCTGCGGCGTCACCCCGGTCTGCTGAGCGCCGTGCTGGCGTCCACCCCCGAGCGGCGGCGGCTCCAGATCGAGGGCTCGGTCAACAGCGCCGGCAGCGCCGTCGAGTGGGCCGCGCGGCTGGCCGGCATCGACCTCGACCGCTGGCCCGACAGGGTGCTCGACGTGGAGCGGCTGCCCTGGTGCCTGCCCGCCTTCGCCGGCGCCGGCGCCCCCTGGTGGCGGCCCGAGGCGAGCGGGGTGGTGGCCGGTCTCGGCCTCGGCCACACCGGAGACGACCTGTTGGCGGGGGTGCTGGCCGGGGTGGCGCTGCGAGCCGCCGACTGCGTCGCCGCGATCCGGGAGGCCGGCGCCGAGGTGGCTACCCTCCGGGTCAGCGGCCGCCTGACCCGGCTCGCGGGGCTGACCGAGCTGCTCTGCGAAGCGGCCCGGGTCGAGGTCGAGGTCGCGGCGGAGGCCGAGGCCGGCCTGACGGGGATCGCCCGCCTGGCGGCCCTCTCCGGCGCCGGGGGAGAGGAGGCCCTGGCGGCCCCGCCCACCGCCACCCGCACCCACCGTCCGACCTGGCCTGCCGGAGAGGCCGAGCGTCTGGTCCGGCGCTGGCGGCGCTTCGTCCAGCGCTCGCTCGAGGGGCCCTGAGAAGCGAAAAGGCCCCGGATCCGTTGGAGACCCGGGGCCCTGTTGGTCTGTGTCGGCGACGTGGGGTGTCCCCTTTCGGGAGGGGACGCCTTCAACCCGTCACGGACCGGATGAAGAGTCCCCTACGAGGACGCCACCTCCATCAGACCGCGTTTATCAACCACTGGACCACCTCCTTCCTGAGCGTATCCATGGTTGGCGGGCCCCACCCCGCCCGGCTCCTCGGACCGCTCGAATCCGGCGAAGCCGCGGCGCTCGACGCGCCGAGTCGGACGAGGCCACGATAGCACAGCGAAGCACCCGGGTCTTCACGACCCGGTCCCCCCCTGCGTCGCGACCGCCTTGAGCACCACGATGGTGCGGTCGTCGCTCACTTCGGCCCCGGCGGCGAACCTCCGGGTGGCGGCCATCAGTCCGTCGGCGATCTGCATCGCCTTCCCGTCGGCCAGGCCGCGCAGGCTGCGAGCGATGCGCTCCTCGCCGAACTCGTTCTCCTCCAGGTCCAGACACTCCTCCACGCCGTCGGAGGCGATCACCACCGACTCCCCCTCCTCGAGACGGATCGGCACCTCCTCGTACTCGCGGTCGGGCAGCAGACCCAGCGGAACGCCGCCGACCTCGATCCGCTTCACCGAGCGGCCGCGCAGGAGAAAGGGGTACGGCAGCCCGGAGTTGGCGACCAGCAGCGAGCGGTCGGCCGGGTCGTAGACCGCGAACGCCATGGCCAGGAAGCGGCTGTCGAAGCCCAGCCGGCCCAGCTTGCGGTTCATCTCCTTGAGCACGTGGGCCGGACGCACGTGGTTCTCCCCCACGTACTCGCGCAGCATGCCGATGACCAGCGACCCGAAGAGGGCCGCCGACGTCGCCTTGCCCGCGACGTCCCCCACCGCGATGGCCACCCGGCCCTCGCCGTAGGGGATGAACTCGTAGAAGTCGCCGGCCAGATGCCGCGCCGGCTCGTAGGCGACCGCCACCTGCAGTCCCGGGACCCAAGGCGTCGACTTCGGGAGGAGCTGCTTCTGCACCTCGCGGGCGGTCGAGAGGTCGGTCTCCAGCTTGTGCTCGTCCAGACGCAACTGCTCGTAGAGATGGGCGTTCTCCAGCGCGATGGCCAGAGACGAGCCGAGGGTCGAGAGCAGTTGCTGGTGGGCGTTGCTGAAGGCGTTGAAGCGCACGCTCTCGAGGTTGAGGACTCCCAGCAGACGGTCCTTGAAGACCAGGGGCACCGCGAGCTCGGAGGCGACCTCGAGGTCGTCCACGCACTTCACGTAGCGCGGGTCGATCTGCACGTTGGGCACCCGCAGCGGCTGCCGCAGGGCGGCGGCGCTGCCGGCGATGCCGTGCCCCAGGGGGATCGCCCGCGCCGACGCCAGCCGCGGACCGTCGCGGTAGAGGGCGATCGACGGCTCCAGGAGCTGGCTCTCGGGGCTCCAGAGGTAGACGGTGAAGAGGTCGTAGTCGATGAGCCGCTTGACCAGCACGGCGACCCGCCGCAGCAGCCGCTTGCGGTTCAGGATGGAGGTGAGCTCGCGGCTCACCTCGTGCAGCAGCGACAGGGTGGTCGCCTGCTCGCGCAGGTTCTCGTACAGCCGCATCCGCTCGATGGCCGCTGCCAGGTGGTCGGCCAGAAAGCCGAGCAGCCGCTCATCCTCGAGGGTGAAGAAGTCGGGCTCCGGGCCGCCGATGTCGAGAACCCCTACGGTTCGGTTCTGGGTCAGCAACGGAATCGCCAGCTCCGACCGCACCGACGGGCTGGCGTTGATGTAGCGGCTGTCGGCTCGGGCGTCGTCCACCCGGACCGGCGTGCGGCCCGCCGCCGCCGTGCCCACGATCCCCTGCCCCATGCCGAAGCGCCAGTGCTCGATGACGTGCGGCGGGAACCCCTCGGCATAGGCGAAGCGCAGCTCCTGGCCGAGATCGTCGATCAGCAGCACGGAGAAGGTCTCGAAGGGAACGAACCTCTTGATGATCTGGGCCACCCGCTCGAGGCCGCTGCCGAGGTCGGTGGTCGCGTTGAGCACCTGGGTGACCTCGAGCAGACAGGCGAGGGCCTCCTCGGGGCCGCGGCGCGCGCGCTGGGACCCGGCCGCTGCGACCCGGGCATCCGGGGACGGGGTGGTTCTCTCGCTCATGGGGTGGTCTCCAGCCCTCTAGAACCTGGCCGGACGAGCGGCGAATTCCCCGCCGCGGCCACCCCGGCTTCGACGCACGGCCTCACTTTCTGTATCTTGTCACCCGATGACGAAGCCGCCGCGGCGCCCGATGACCGACCTGCCGCTGCGACCCGGAGCGGCGCCGCCGCCGCCACCCGAGCGACCGGCCC
>JAWWBN010000233.1:0-5975 GCA_033720955.1 Thermoanaerobaculia bacterium
AACCGCCGCTTCGTCGCCGGTGAGTCCTCGATTGCGGCCCATATCAGCCCGGAGCGTCGCAACGAGCTGGTCAGCGCCCAGGAGCCGTTCGCCATCATCCTGGGCTGCTCCGACTCCCGGGTGCCCGCCGAGCTGGTCTTCAACCAGGGCCTGGGCGATCTCTTCGTGGTGCGGGTGGCGGGCAACATCGCCGCCCCCTCCCAGATCGGCAGCATCGAGTTCGCCGCGGCGAGCTTCGGCACCCGGCTGGTCGTGGTACTGGGGCACTCTCGCTGCGGCGCGGTCCGGGCGACGCTGCGGGAGATCCGTCGCCCCGCCGCTCCCGCCGCGGGCAACCTGAGCCCCATCATCGACCGGATCCGGCCGGCCGTCGAGGGGCTCGTCGCCGAGGGCCTCGACGGCGAGGAGCTGGTGCGCCGCGCCGTGCGGGCCAACGTGCGCACTGCCACGGAGCGGCTCAGGGGGTCGGAGCTCCTGTCGGAGCTGGGTCGCCAGGACGGCCTTCTCGTCGCCGGCGCGGAGTACTCCCTGACCACCGGGCTGGTGGACTTCTTCGATCTGCCGCGGAGCTGAGGGTCTACTCCGGCAGGCTGGGCGCGGCGCCGGCGGGAAAGGGCGAGGTCCGCTTCTGCTCCTGGGCCTCGGGCGCGCTCTCCAGCAGACGGCCGGCGAAGGGGCCGGCGGCGTGGACCAGGATCACCGTCGGCAGCTCGCCCACCAGCTCGGCGATGCGGGCGGCGTAGGTCTCCTCCTCGCCCGCCTTCGGCCGCCGCAGACCCATGAGCACCAGATCGGCGTCGCGGGAGCGCTCCTGGATCAGCTCGCGCACCCGGCGCCCCTCGGGCATCCGCAGCACCTCGGTGTCGGCCCGGATCCGGCTGCGCTCCAGCAGGCCGTCGAGGCTGCGATCGGCCTGGTCGTAGGTCATCTCGTTGGTGGTCACGGCGCGGATCGTGATGCGCGCCGACGACCACTCGGGGTTCACGGAGAGCAGGTAGCCGAACAGCAGCAGCATGTCTCCGTTGTTCTGGAGCCCGCCCCACCAGATGTCGATGCGCCCCAGCGACGAGCTCCACCGGCGCGGCGCGATGCGGCACAGCAGCGAAGACTTGCCGAGCAGCGAGGCCCGTCGCACGATGCGCAAAGTCGAGGCCCTCCGCTCCGGCTTCTCGCTCCAGCCCATCATCATGGTGTTGGAAGCGATGCCGGCGATCCCGTTGGCCTGCAGCACCTCCACCACCCCGTCCTCGAAGTCGGCGGCCACGTCCACCTCAGCGAAGGCCACGAGGCCGGCCCTCTCCAGGGTGGCGTTGGCGCTCTCCGTCTCCTCCTCGATCTTGGGGGCCAGCTCCTCGAACTCGCCCACCAGCAGCTTGCACACCGTCAGGATGCCGCGCTCCTGGTTGAGCCAGGAGGCGAACCGCACCAGGTCGGTCCGCTTGCCGACGTCGCCCGCGAAGACGAGGATGTGGGGCCGCCAGTTCCGCGGGTCCACCGGCAGCTCGCGCAGCTTGAGCAGGGTCGCCCGGGCCAACGAGATCAGCGCCCCGTACCGCGCATCCCCCCAGGAGGTCGAGAGCGACCGCCTTCGGAGCACCAGGTAGAGCCCGAGCTCGATGGCGATGGCGGCCACCGCCGCCGGCTTGTTGATGAGCCACATGGCCCAGGCGCACCCGGCGGCGCCCAGAAGGGAGATCGCCCACGGCACCCGGATGGTGGGGCGGTAGGAGGGGGCGCCGCTGATCTTCTCCAGCCCGGCCACCAGGTTCACCATGCCGTAGGTGGTCAGGAAGAACATGGTCAGGACCGGTGCCACCGTGTTGAGGTCGCCGAGCCCGACGGCGGCGAGCGCCACGCCGGTCGAGATCAGGTGAGGAAGGCTCAGACCGAAGACCGTGCCGGGCAGGCGGGGCAGGACCCGGTCGTCGATCAGGGCGCCCAGGGTGCGGGGCGCGCCCAGGATGCTGCCGACCGCGGAGGAGAAGATGGCTCCCCAGAGGGCGGGGAAGACCAGCAGCGGCACCCACGACAGCCGGAACCAGATCATGCTGTCGGCCAGCTCCTCGGAGGGCGCGGCGGCGGCCAGGGCGATGGGCACCGCCAGGTAGATCAGGAAGCCGGTGCCCACGGCGAAGAGGGTCCCGGCCGGAAGGCTCTTCTTGGGCTCGCGCAGGTCGCCGGAGAGGGAGAGGCCGGCCATGATGCCGGTGACGGCGGGGAAGAAGACCGCGAAGACGGTCCAGAAGGGGAGCTCGCCCGAGCCCTGGAAGAGGGGCAGCGACTCGCGGGCCTGGGAGAGGGCGCCGGTCATCAGCGAGACGAGCGCCAGGGCGATCAGCGCCATGATCGGGAGCTGTAGCTTCAGGGCGAGCTGCAGGCTGCGCCCGGCGAGGGCCGCGACCGCGACGATGGTCACCGCGGCCACGGGCCGCAGGGGCAGCTCCGGCCAGATGAGCTGCAGGCTCTCCGCCAGACCGAAGGCGTAGAGGGTGACCGAGAAGGTCTGGGCCAGGAAGAGGGGGATGCCGATGGCGCCGCCGATCTGCAGCCCCAGCGAGCGGGAGATCATGTAGTAGGCGCCGCCGGCGCCGACCCGCATGTTGGTCGCCACCGCCGACAGCGACAGCGCGGTCGAGAAGGTGATCAGGTGGGCGATCACCACGATCGCCAGCGCCGGGACGAGCCCGACGTTGGCCACCACGAAGCCGGTCCTCAGGAAGAGGATGACGCCGAGGATGGTCAGGATCGAGGGCGTGAAGACCCCCAGGAAGGTGCCCAGCCGCGCCTCGCGGGGGGCCGCCTGCGCGGCCGCGGGCCTACTCATGCGGCGGCTCGCCGGACGGTTTCAGCTCCGGCTTCCCCTCTCGGTCGTTGCGGTAGAAGCGCTGCGTCGGGTAGGCGAAGTCGATGTCGTCGCGCTCGGCGAAACGGGTGAGGATCGCCTCCCAGATCGTCTGCGCCGAGCCGCGGCGGCGGCGCGGCTCGCAGAGGTAGCGGATGGTGAGCAGCACCCCGGAGTCCTCGACGCTGGTGTACACGGTGGGGGTGAGCTTGGAGTAGAAGATCATGAAGCGCCGCGAGGCGTTGCGCACCTCCTGCTGGGCCTGCTCCGAGAGACTCTCCGTGGTCTCCTGCACGATCGCGGTCAGGATCTCCTTGGCAGCTCGCCAGTTCGACTCGAAGGTCACGAGCACCGGGAGCTCGTTCCAGATGAAGTTGAAACCGCGGGTGTAGTTGGCCACCGCGTTGATGAACACCTGGCCGTTGGGGATGTGGATCACCCGACCGGTGCTCTGGTCGGCGTCGACCCAGTTGCCGATCTCGAGCAGGCTGAACTGGAAGATCCGCAGGTCGATCACGTCCCCCGCGTGCTTGCCGATCTGGATCCGGTCGCCTACTTCGAACGGGCGCCGCAGCAGGATGAAGCCCCACCCCACCAGGTTCACCAGCGGCTCCTTGAGGGCGATGGCGACGCCGGCGGAGAGCAGACCCAGGTAGGTCGCCATGCCGGTGAAGCCGGGCAGCCAGATCCAGCCCACCACGAGCAGGGCGACGAGGGAGCCCAGCCAGGCCGAGAGCTTGCGCGCCTGGTAGCGGGCCTTGAGGCTCTCGGAGCGTCTGTGGACGAGGTGAAGGGTGAACCGCCGCAGCAGCCAGAGCGCCAGCAGCACGGCCACGGAGAGCAGCATCCGCTGCTGCGCCGGCGGAGCCAGTCCGGTCAGCCTCTCGAGCGCCTGGGTGACGTTGTCGGGCAGCACCGCCGCGCAGTCTACAGCGTGAGCCGGCCGCGGCCGTGCAACTTCTCCTGCCCGGGCCGCGTTTGAGGGGACGGCGTAGGCTAGCGTCCTCAGGAGATCGTCCCTCCATGCCCGAACCCACCGGCTCCTACCTCCACGGCACCGCGCCGGAGGAGCAGCGTCGGCTGTCGCTGCTCAACGAGCTTCTGAACGAGCGCTCCCTGGCGCGGCTCGAGCTCCGCGGTGGCGAGCGCACCCTCGACCTGGGCTGCGGTCTGGGTCAGATGGCCCGCGCCATGGCGCGTCGTCTGACCAGCGGCTCGGTGGTGGCGGTGGAGCGCGACCCGACCCAGCTTGCCGAGGCGCGCCGTCTGGCGGCGGAGGCGGGGGAGGAGGGGCTGGTCGAGTTCCGGCGCGCCGAGGCCGAGTCTCCCCTGGCGCGGGGGGAGCTCGGCTCCTTCGACCTCGCCCATGCCCGCTTCCTGCTGGAGCACGTGCCACGGCCGGAGCGGGTGATGAGGGCGCTGGTGGAGGCGGTCAAGCCGGGTGGCCGGGTGGTGGTGGAGGACGACGACCACGACCTCCTGCGTCTGTGGCCCGAGGTGCCCGGCTTCGAGGCCATCTGGCGCGCCTACGAGCGGACCTACGACCGCCTGGGCAACGACCCCTTCGTAGGACGGCGGCTGGTCTCCCTGCTCCACGGCGCCGGCGCCCATCCCTCCGGCAACGCCCTGCTCTCCTTCGGGAGCTGCGCCGGCGACCCCGCCTTCGACGCCTTCGTGGCCAACTTCCTGGGGCTGATCCGCGGCGCGCCGGAGCCGATCCTGGCCGCCTCGGCGCTGACCGTGGCCGAGCTGGAGGAGGGCCTCGAGCGGCTGGAGGAGTGGAGCCGCCTGCCCGACGCGGCGCTCTGGTACGCCACCTGCTGGGCCGAGGGCCGCCGGCCGGAGGAGCCGGGGTCGGCCTCCGTCGCGGTCACGAAGCCGACGCCGCTGCCGCGCGGCAAGGTCACCTCCATGCAGTTCCTGGCCGCCTCGGCCGCCGACCTGACCTCCAGCCTGGAGCTCGACGAGGTCTTCGCCCGCATCGCCGACCGGGTGCAGCAGTTGATCGACTGCCACCTCTTCTGCGTGATGCTGTGGAGCGAGGAGAGGCAGCTCTTGGAGCACAGCTACTCTCTGCGCTTCGGCCAGCACGAGCCGCAGGAGGGCGGCTTCCCGCTGGGCTACGGCCTCTCCGGCTCGGCGGCGCTCGAGCGCAGGACCCTGCGGGTGGCCGACGTCACCGAGGACCCGCGGTACGTCCGCTTCCGGCACGCGGAGGTGGAGATCCGCTCCGAGATGGCGGTGCCGCTCCTCGTGCGCGACCGGCTGATCGGGGTGCTCGACCTGGAGAGCCAGGCGCCCGACGCCTTCACCGCGGAGCACGAGCAGATCGTCACCGCCCTGGCCTCGCAGATCGCCACCGCCCTCGAGAACGCCCGTCTCTACGAGGAGCTGCGCGCCAACCAGCGCCGCGTCGCCGCCGACCTGCAGCTCGCGCGGGAGGTCCAGGGGGCGCTGCTGCCCCGCCATCCGCCGCGGGTTCCGGGGCTCGAGATCGGCGCCGTTCTCGAGCCGGCGCGGGAGCTCTCGGGTGACTTCTACGACTTCCTGCCCCTGGACGGCGGCCGGGTCGCGGTTGCGCTGGGCGACGTGGCCGGCAAGTCCACTCCGGCGGCGGTCTACGCCTCGCTGGCGGTGGGGATCCTGCGGGGGCGCGCCCTGGAGCGTCGCTTCGGTCCCGCCGCCATGCTGGACCAGCTCAACGAGCAGCTTTGGCGGCTCCACGTCGAGCGCAGCTTCGTGGCGATGGCCCTCGCCTTTCTCGACGGCGCCGACCGCGAGCTGCGCTACGCCAACGCCGGGGTCTCGGCGCCCTGTCTGCTGCGCGACGGCGAGATCCGCCGGCTGGAGCAGCCCGGTCTCCCGCTGGGCGGCCTCGAGCGCAGCCGCTACGAGGAGCGGCGGCTGAGGCTGATGCCCGGCGACGTGCTGGTCTTCTTCTCCGACGGTATCGAGGAGTGCCGCGGCGCCGGCGGCGAGACCTTCGGCGAGCGCCGGCTGGCCGAAGTCCTGCTCGATCTCGCCGGGAGCCCCGCACAGGCCATCGCCCGGGGCATCGTGGACGCCAGCGCGCGCTTCGCCGCCAAAGCCGCCGAGGACGACCGCACGCTGGTCGTGGTCCGCGTGGCGCCCT
>JAWWBN010000234.1:0-5962 GCA_033720955.1 Thermoanaerobaculia bacterium
CCTGGTGGGAGAGTCGCTGCTGCTGGCCGACGACCCCGCGGCCAGGCTGCGGGAGCTGGTCCGATGAGGCCGCCGGCGCGCCGGCCCTGGGTCAAGATCTGCGGCGTCACCCGCGAGGCCGACGCCGAGCGGGCGGTCGAGCTGGGGGCCGACTTTCTGGGCCTCAACTTCTGGCCGGGGAGCCCGCGGCGGGTCGGGCCGGAGCGGGCGGCACGGATCGCCCGTGTGGTGGCCGGCCGGGCCGCGCTGGTGGGCATCTTCGTCAACGCCACCGCGGAGGAGATCGACCGCGCCCGCGCCGCGGCGCCGCTGGCTCTGGTGCAGCTCCACGGCGACGAGCCGCCCGAGGAGGTGGCCCGCCATGGCTCGCTGGCGCTGCCCGCCCTGCGTCTGACGGCCGGCGCCCCGGCCCCCGACCTGAGCCTCTATCCGCACGCCTGGGGCTTCCTGGTGGAGAGCCGCCGGCCCGGCGAGTACGGCGGCACCGGCGCCGCCTGGGAGTACGCCCGGATCGCCGGTCTCTCGGACGGGCGGCCGGTCCTCGTGGCGGGCGGCATCCGGCCCGAGACCGCCGCCGCCGCCCTGGAGGCGTCGGGCGCCCACGGCGTGGACGTCTGCTCCGGGGTAGAGTCCGCCCCGGGGATCAAGGACCCCGCGCGGATGGCGGCGCTCTTCGCGGCGCTCGGCCGCGCCCGGCCCGGCGATCCGGAAGCGACGAGGAGCCAGAGCGAGTGACGCCCAAGAGCGCGAAGAGGGACGGCGCCTTCGGCCCGTACGGCGGTCGCTACATCCCGGAGACGCTGGTGGCGCCGGTGGAGGAGCTGGCCACGGCCTACGACCGCACCCGCCGCGACCGGAAGTTCCAGAGGCGTCTACGCCGCCTGCTCGCCGAGTACGCCGGCCGGCCCACGCCGCTGACCCACGCCGAGCGGCTGAGCCGCGAGCTGGGGGGCGCGCAGATCTACCTGAAGCGCGAAGACCTGCTGCACACCGGCGCCCACAAGCTCAACAACGCCATCGGCCAGGCGCTCCTGGCCCGGCGGATGGGGAAGCGCCGGGTCATCGCCGAGACCGGCGCCGGCCAGCATGGCGTGGCGACCGCGACCGCAGCGGCCCTCCTGGAGCTCGACTGCGTGGTCTACATGGGGGCGGAGGACATCCGGCGACAGCGGCCCAACGTCGAGCGGATGCGGCTCCTCGGCTGCCGGGTGGAACCGGTGGAGGAGGGCAGCCGCACCCTCAAGGAGGCGATCAACGAGGCGCTGCGCGACTGGGTGACCAACGTCGAGACCACCCACTACATCCTGGGCTCGGTGCTGGGCCCCGACCCCTACCCGCGGATGGTGCGCGACTTTCACCGGGTGATCGGCGACGAGGCGAAGCGGCAGCTCAAGAGCCAGGCCGGCCGCGACTGGCCCGACCTGGCCATCGCCTGCGTGGGGGGCGGCAGCAACGCCCTGGGGCTCTTCACCGCCTTCCTGGCCGACCCGCGGGTGCGGATGATCGGGGTCGAGGCCGGAGGCCGGGGCGACGGACCGGGAGAGCACGCCGCCCGCTTCCGGGGCGGCTCGCTGGGGGTGCTGCACGGCACCCGCACCTGGCTGCTGCAGAACGCCGACGGCCAGGTGCAGCCGACCCACTCGGTCTCGGCCGGCCTGGACTACCCGGCGGTGGGCCCCGAGCACGCCGATCTCCACGACAGGGGCCGGGTCGAGTACACCACCGCCGGCGACGCGGAGGCCGTCGCCGCGTTCCATCGACTGGCGCGGAGCGAGGGCATCCTGCCGGCGCTCGAGACCGCCCACGCCCTGGCCGAGGCCATCCGCCGCGCGCCCCTGCTGTCGGAGAGGAAGATCGTGCTGATCAACCTCTCCGGCCGCGGCGACAAGGACCTGGAGTCGGTGCTGGCCTGGGACCGCGAGCACGGCGGCGGCGCGGAGGGGGCGGGGTGAGCGCCATCGACGCGGCCTTCCGCCGCGCCAGGGCCGAGCGGCGAGCCGCCTTCATCCCCTACCTGACGGCGGGCGACCCCGACCTGGCCACCACGGGCGACCTGCTCCGGGCCCTGGTGGACGCCGGGGCCGACCTCGTCGAGCTGGGGGTGCCCTTCTCCGACCCCATTGCCGACGGACCCGTGAACCAGCGCGCCGCCGGCCGCGCGCTGGCCGCGGGCGCCACCCTGTCGGGCGTTCTGCGGCTGGTGGCCTCGCGGCGCGACGCGCTGGGCGTCCCCGTGGTCCTGTTCACCTACTTCAACCCCCTCCTCGCCCGGGGCCTCCCGGCGTTCGCCGAGCAGGCGGCCGAGTCCGGGGTGGATGGCGTGCTCTGCGTGGACCTGCCGCCCGAAGAGGCCGAGGAGGAGTACCGCCCGGCCCTTCTCGAGCACGGCATCGATCCGATCTTCCTGCTGGCGCCGACCAGCGGAAGCCGGCGGGTCAAGACGGTGGCGCGGGCCGCGCGCGGCTTCGTCTACTACGTCTCGCGAACCGGGGTGACGGGCGAGCGCGAGCGGCTGGCCGAGGGTCTCCTCTCCCAGGCGAAGAGGCTGCGCCGGAAGCTGAAGCTGCCGCTTGCGGTGGGCTTCGGCATCTCCTCGCCCGAGCAGGCCGCGGCGGTGGCCGAGGTGGCCGACGGGGTGGTGGTGGGCAGCGCCCTGGTGCGGGTCGTCGAGGAGCACGCCGACCGCGCCACCCTGGCCGCGGCGGTGGAGGCGGAGGCGCGGCGGATCGCGGCGCCCCTGGCGCGGCGGTGAGCGGCGAGCCGATCGTCGGCGGAGTGCGCGCCGAGGTCGAGGGGCGGTATCTGCTGGTGCCGGCCGCCGGAGGCGGCCCGGCCCCCCTGGTGGTGGGCTTTCACGGCTACGGCGAGTCGGCGGAGGCCAGCCTGCGCGCCCTGGCGCCCATCCCGGGCGTCGGGGGCTGGCACCGGGCCGCCATCCAGGCCCTCCACCCCTTCTACAACACCCGCTCCCGGCAGGTCGTGGCGAGCTGGATGACGAGCCTGGACCGCGAGCAGGCCATCGTGGACAATGCCCGCTACGTGGCCGCCGCCCTGGACGCCGTGGGCGAGCGGGTGCGGGTCGAGGGTCCCACGGTGCTCGCCGGCTTCTCCCAGGGGACCGCCATGACCTACCGCGCCGCCGCCCTCTCGACCGGTCGCTGCCTCGGTCTGATCGCCCTGGGCGGCGATCTGCCCCCGGAGCTGGCCGGGATCGAGTGGCGCTCGCGGCCGCGGGTGCTGGTCGGCCGGGGCCGCGACGACGAGTGGTACGACGAGGCCAAGCTCGCGGCCGACGTCCGGCGGCTCGAGGGACTGGGGCTCGAGGTCACGGTCTGCCGCTTCGACGGCGGCCACGAGTGGACAGAGGCCTTCTACCACGCCTGCGGCGAGCTCCTGGCGGCGGTGCGGGAGTCGGCGCCGGCGTAGGCCCGCCGGCTCGACGGGCCGTCGTCGCGGTCGAGGCTGCCGGTGACGTCCCGCAGGGCGCCGCCGGTGGGCAGGGGTCCTCGAGCGGCGCTCCGAGGGCTCTCAACAGGTAGGATGCGCCTGCCCCGAGGGCCTGATGATGCGATTCCGACGGATCCCCCGCCCCTGTCCGCTTGCGACCGCCCTCCTGCTGGCCCTGCTCGCTCCTTCCTTCGGTCCGGCGGCGGCGGCGCAGGAGACCGCCGGAGCCTTCGGCGAGGTGGTCGATGTGGCCCTGGTCAACGTGGAGGTCTGGGTGACCGACGACGACGGGCGGCCCGTGCTCGGCCTCACCGCGGAGGACTTCGAGGTCCGCGAGGACGGCCGGCCGGTCCCGATCACCTTCTTCGCCGAGGTGGGGTCCGCGGGCCTGGCGCACTCGGTGACCGCGCCGCCGGCGGGCACGGCGGAGCAGCCGGAGCTGCCCACCGTCGAGGCGCCGGGACACTGGGTGATCTACGTGGACCAGCTCCATCTCTCCGCGGTCCGGCAGCGGCGGCTGCTGCGGGACCTCGATCGGTTCCTGCCCCTCTCGGGCATTCCGCCGGAGCGGGTCCTGGTGCTCCGGCAGAGGCGGGACCTGGTGACCGAGGCCAACTTCGGCTCGACCCGTGCGGAGATCTCGCAGGCGCTGTCGAGGATCGCCGAAGGGGAGCCGGCCGCCGGGCAGCTCACCGCGCAGGCGAAGCGTCTGGCTCTCGACCGGCTGCAGGAGATGTGGGAGGTTCTGAGAACCCAGAACGTCCCGGCGCCCTGCAACTTCGTCCCGGCGCGGGCGGTGCCCGAGATCAACCGGTACGCGCGGCAGGCGCGCGAGCGCGTCGCCCTGAGCGTGGCCAACCTGAAGCGCGCCGCCAGCTTCCTGGCGGCCGTGCCCGGGGTCAAGACGGTGATCTACGCCGGCGACGCCCTGGAGACCCATCCCGGGCGCGACCTGATGCGGTTCGTGCGCGAGCTCTGCCCGGCCCACACCGACGCCGGCCGCTTCCAGCTCCCCGAGGGGCTCGGGCCGGAGCTGCGCGAGCTGACTCGCAGCGCCAACGCCAACCGGGTCACCATCTACACCCTTCAGACCGGCGGCCTGCGGCCCGACCCCGTGGGCGGCGCCCAGCAGCGGGCCCTCGACACCCTGGCCACCGCGCGCAACGTCCTGGGCCCGGCGGCGCGCGACAGCGAGCGCAGCGGTCTCCAGGTGCTGGCGACGGAGACGGGAGGGCGGGCGATCCTGAACCGCAACCGCCTCGAGGAGGCGCTGGAAGAGATCGCCCGCGAGATGTCGGCCTACTACTCCCTGGCCTACGAGCCGCCCTCCGGAGGCGACGGCAGGGAGCACCGGATCGAGGTGCGGGTGAAGGGCCGCGACCTGGTGACCCGGCACCGCCTGAACTACCGCGCCAAGCCCCCGGCGGAGCGTCTGACGGACCGCCTGGAGAGCGCCCTCTACCTGGGAGTCACGGAGAACCCGCTGGGGATGCGGCTGGGCGCCGGGGACCTGACCGACATGGGCGAGGGCCTCTACTCGCTGCGTCTCCACCTGCTGGTGCCGGCGAGCGAGGTGGTCTTTCTGCCGCACGAGGACTCCGGCCTGGCGCGTCTGGCGGCCACGGTGGCGGTGCGCACGCCGGGGCGGCCCGGTGTCGAGACCGTCCGGCGCGATCTGCCGGTGCCGCGGCCGCCCAGCGACGACGCGCTTCTGGATCTGGTGGTCCCCCTCGAGCTGGCGCGCGGCCCCGTCCTCCTGGCGGTGGCGTTGCGCGACCTGACGTCGAACGAGACCTCGGTCGTCTCCACCGGGCTCGAGATCCAGCCGCCGTCGCCGGTGAGCCGCTAGCGTCCGCGCGGCTGCGGGCCCGGCCGTCGGGCGCCGCCGCGCCGCCGCCCCCTCACACCTTGAGGTAGATCCGGCGGCGGGCGAGCGCCCAGGCGACTCCCGTCCAGAGCGCCACGTAGACCAGGGCGAAGGCGAGCGACGCCGCTCGCGGAGCCAGCCAGGAGGCGAAGAGGGTCTGGTGGAGCCAGCCCTTGAGCGGGGTGCCGGCGACGGGGATCGCCCCCATCAGCGAGGCGGTCAGGCTGGAGGCGACGTAGAGGGCGAGGGGGTTCCACCCCAGCAGGATCGCCGGCCGCGCCCAGGCGCGCCGGCCGTGGACGTCGATGAGCCAGTAGCAGAGGGCCAGCGTCTCGAGAGCCGCGCCGGCGGTGAACAGGACGTAGGAGCTGGTCCAGAGATTCTTGTTGATCGGGAAGAGGAGATCCCACGCCAGGCCGGCGAGGAGCGCCCCCCATCCCGCGGCGAAGAGCCCGGCCGCGATCCGTGGCCGCCCGCGGTCCGATCGGATCCACTCGCCGGCGAAGAGCCCCAGAAGGGTGGTGGCCACCGCCGGCAGGGTGCTCAGCAGGCCCTCGGGGTCCCAGGCGCCCTGCCACATGCTGCCCGGCAGCAGCAGCCGGTCGAGCCAGGCGGCCAGATTGCCCTCCGGGGTCAGGTCGCCGCCGC
>JAWWBN010000235.1:0-5918 GCA_033720955.1 Thermoanaerobaculia bacterium
CTGGAACCCGGGGAAGACCTGGATGCCGGCCGGCGCCGGGCGGCAGCGCGGATCGGGCTGGGGCCAGGGCGGCCGGCAGAACTGGTTGGGCTCGCCGCCGTCGATGTAGGACGCCGGCTCGCCCGCCTCGATCTCGTAGCCGTCCTCGCGGTATTCCACCCCCAGGGCCACGCTCACCGGCGCCGCCAGACCCCAGTCGGCGGTGCCGAAGAAGTCCAGGGTGAAGGTGGTCTGGTCGAACTTCAGCGTCCCGGCGTCGGCCGAGGTGGGGCTGTTCTCCCAGAGCGAGGTGTTGGCCGAGTTGGAGATGAAGAAGTTGAACTCGTTGTTCCCCGTCACCACGGCGGCGTCGTAGGACCAGCCGCCGCCGACGGTTCCGCGGTGCCCCACCGAGAAGGAGAAGTCGTCCACCGAGGTGTTGATCAGCGGCAGGTGGCCGTCCGGCCACAGCAGGGTGTTGGTGCGGTCCTGGCCCGGCAGTCGGTTGAAGCCCGCCGACTCTCCATCGCGGTCGGCCACGCCGCCGAAGAAGTAGAGCTCGCCGTCGCCGCCGGTGGGGAGGGCGCCGTTCAGGAAGAGGTAGCCGTTCTCCGACTCGGCGTCGCCGTAGCGGTGGTTGAGACGGTCGTAGGTGGCCTCCCGCGGATCGGGCGAGCCGTCGGCCAGCGGGGCGTAGATCCGCCGGGGGTCGGGCCCGGCGCGGTTGGTGAAGCCGCGGTCGCGGAGCTCGGCGGTCAGGTTGACGAAGCCGCCGTTGGCGATCTTCCAGCCCCGATTGACGCTCGCCTGGACCGTCTCCCCGTCGCCCTCGAAGTGCTCGCCGGCCGAGACGTCGAGCTTGGTGGTGCCGGTGCCGCTCTTGAGGACGATGTTGATCACCCCGGCGATGGCGTCGGAGCCGTACTGGGCGGCGGCGCCGTCGCGGAGGATCTCGATCCGCTCGATGGCGCTCGACGGGATCGCGTTGAGATCCACGCCGGCCGTGCCGCGGCCGATCGAGCCGTTCACGTGCACCAGGGCGCTGTTGTGCCGGCGCTTGCCGTTGACCAGCACCAGGGTCTGGTCCGGGCCCAGCCCGCGCAGGGTGGACGGCCGCACGATGTCGGTGCCGTCGCTGATGGTCGAGGTCGAGAAGTTGAACGAGGGCGCCAGGAACTGGATGATCCGGCTGGTCTCGGTCTGGCCCGTGTCCTCGAGGTCGGTCTCGGTGAGCACGTCCACGGGCACCGGCGTCTCGAGCGCCGTGCGGGAGGAGCGCGAGCCGAGCACCACGACCTGCTCACCGAACTGCGCCCGCGCCGCCTGGAGCGCGAAGTCCGCGGTGACGGTCCCGCCGGCGGTCACGGTGATCGTTTTCTCGCTGGCGCGGAAGCCCGCGGCGACCACCAGCACCACGTAGTCGCCCGCCGCTGCGCTCAAGGTGTAGCGGCCGTCGGCGCCGGTCTCCGTGTCCCGGTCGCCGCCGATGAGAAGGACGAAGGCGCCGGCGACCGGGGCGCCGGTCGCGGCGACCGTCACCGTTCCGCTCACGGTGCCCTCCTGGGCGGCGGCGGCGGCCGGAATCAACAGCGTGCAGAGGGCGAGGGCCACCCTCCAGCGGAGTCGGGCTCGCTCTCGCTCGTTCTCAGGGCTCATGGAAGCCTCCCTTCCTGCGGAAACGAGCGATCGCGGGAGCGCCTCCCAGCCCTCCCGGGGTCTTTGCGACCGCTGAGATCGCCTGGGCTCCGCAGTCTGTTCTGGCGGCCAGTATACACGGCCGCCGCCGCCGGGCCGCCGGGGGGAGGCCTCAGACCTCCTGGGTGTGCGGCTCCCCTTCCCGATCGGCGCGGACCAGACGCAGGTAGGCGGTCTCGGTGTAGTCGCGCACCATGCGGCTGGAGGAGAAGCGCGGCCCCACGGTGGCGATGGCCCGCTTCATCCGCTCGATCCAGCGGCGCGGAAGATCGTCCTCCCCGCGGTCGTAGTAGGTGGGCACCACCTCCTCCTCGAGCACCTGGTAGAGCGAGAAGGCGTCGGCCTCGTCCTGCTCCTCCTCGCTGCCGGCGGCCTCGGCGCCGCCGATGGCCCAGCCGTTGGTCCCGTCGTAGGCCTCGGGCCACCACCCGTCCAGGATGCTCAGGTTGAGCACCCCGTTGGCCGCCGCCTTCTGTCCGCTGGTGCCGCTGGCCTCCTGCGGCCGCCGGGGCGTGTTGAGCCAGAGGTCCACTCCCTGCACCAGCATGCGAGCCACCCGCATGTCGTAGTTCTCCAGGAAGACGACCTGCTCCTTCAGATCGGGCTCCTGGCTGAGCTTGAAGATGTGCCGCACCAGGTCCTGCCCCGGCCGGTCGGCGGGGTGGGCCTTTCCGGCGAGGAAGATCCGGACGGGCCGCTCGCGGTTCAGCAGCAGGTGGCGCAGGCGGTAGAGGTCGCTGAAGATGAGCCCCGCCCGCTTGTAGGTGGCGAACCGGCGCGCGAAGCCGATGGTCAGGGGCCGCGGATCGAACATCCGCTCGAGCTCGCGCAAGCGGTCGTAGGAGCGCCCGTGCCGCGCGTACTGGTCGCGCAGCCGCGAGCGGGTGAAGCGCATCAGGCGCTCCTTCTGGGCGAGATGGGCCGACCAGAGCTCCTCGTCGCGGCTCTCGAGGATGGCGTTCCAGCCCTCCGGGTCGAGCAGGGCGGTCAGCCACTCCGGACCCACCCGCTCGATCAGCAGGTCACGGATCTCCGGACCGATCCAGGTCGGCACGTGGATGCCGTTGGTGATCGCCTCCACCACCGGCTGCTCGGCCGGGAGGTCCGGGAAGAGGTGCCGCCACATGCGGTCGGAGACCTCGGCGTGCAGCCGGCTCACCCCGTTGGTGGTGCGGCTGGTCCTGAGGGCGAAAGCGGTCAGGTTGAAGGCCTGTCCCGGCTCCCCGTGATCCCCGTGGCCGATCGCCAGCAGCCGCTCCGTGTCGGTGCCCAGTAGCCCCGCCCACGGCTCGAGGTACCGCCGGGCGACGTCGCGCTCGAACTGCTCGTTGCCGGCCGGCACGGGCGTGTGGGTGGTGAAGGCGACGTCGCCCTTCACCGCCGCCAGCGCCTCCTCGAAGCCGACCTGCCGGTCGGCAAGGACGCGCCGAGCCCGCTCGAGCTGCAGGAGGGCGCTGTGGCCCTCGTTGATGTGCCAGACCGCCGGCTCGACCCCCAGGGCGGCGAGCGCCTTGACGCCGCCGCAACCGAGAACGATCTCCTGGGCCAGCCGCACCTCCCGGCCGCGCACGTAGAGGGCGTTGGTGATCGGGCGGTCGGCCGGATCGTTCTCCGGCCGGTCGGTGTCCAACAGGAGCAGAGGCACCCGGCCCACCTGGGCCACCCAGACGCGTGCCGCCACCTCGCGCCCCCCCGGGAAGGGCACCCTCACAGTCACCGCCCGCCCCTGCGGATCCAGGGCGGGACGCAGCGGGAGCCGCTGGAAGTCGTACTCGGGGTAGGTGTGCTGCTGAAAGCCGTCGGCGTCGACAGTCTGCTGGAAGTAGCCCGTGCGGTAGAGCAGGCCCACCGCCACGAACGGCAGCCCCAGGTCGCTGGCGCTCTTGCAGTGGTCGCCGGAGAGCACTCCCAGGCCGCCGCCGTAGATGGCCAGGGTGTGGTGGATGCCGTACTCCATGGAGAAGTAGGCGATAGGCCCGGCGGCGTACTCCGGGTAGGTGCGGCGGAACCAGGTGTCCGCCTCGCGGTCCATGTAGGCGTCGAAGGCCCTGATCACCCGCCCGTACGAGCTCATGAAGGACTCGTCCTCGACCAGGGCCTCCCACTGGGAGCGATCGACGTTGAGCAGCAGCTCCACCGGGTTGCGGTACCGCGCCCAGGAGGGGGCGTCGATCGTCGAGAAGAGCTGCCGCGCCGCGGGGTTCCAGGTCCACCAGAGGTTGTAGGCCAGGTCGTACAGGCGGTCCACCTCGTCGGGCAGCTCGATCTCCGCCACCTGCATGCCGGCGATGCGCAGATCCATGGAGGGCTCGCTCACGACTACCTGCCTTTCTTCTGCTTCGGGACCGGGGGCGCGGGACGCCGGCGCCGGGCTCCGGCGGCGACCGCGAAGGCTATCATCCGCCGCGTGGGCAAGCGACGCGCCGGCATTCTCCTCCACCCGACCAGCCTCCCCGGACCGTTCGGGGTGGGCGACCTGGGGCCCGCCGCCGACCGCTTTCTGGCCTGGCTCGCCACCGCCGGAGTGAGCGTCTGGCAGACCCTGCCGCTCAACGTGACCGGCCTGGGCGGCTCTCCCTACACCCCCGCCTCCGCCTTCGCCGGCAACCCCACGCTGCTGTCGCCGGAGCGGCTGCGCGACGACGGCCTGGTGACCGAGGGCGAACTGGCCACGGCGCCCGGCGGCGAGGCGGGCCGGGTGCACCTCGACGGGGTCGAGAGCTGGAAGCGCGGCCTGCTGCGAGCGACCTGGGAGCGATTTCGCCGCCAGCCGTCCGACGGCCGGCTGGCCCAGGAGATGGCGACCTTCGAGACGCACCCCGAGCAGGCGCCCTGGCTGGACGACTGGGCGCTCTTCGCGGCGCTCAAGAGCCACCTGGGCGGGAGTAGCTGGCTCGACTGGCCCCCCGAGCTGCGCGATCGGCGCCCGGAGGCGCTGCGGGCGGCCCGCGCGGAGCTCGCCGGCGAGCTCGCCTACCGCCGCTTCGTGCAGTTCCTCTTCTTCCGCCAGTGGGCCGCGGTCCGGGCCGGCGCCGAGGCGCGCGGTGTCGAGATCCTGGGCGACCTGCCGATCTACGTGGCCCTGGACAGCGCCGACGTCTGGGCCCACCGCGACCTCTTCGACCTCGACGAGCGGGGCCGTCCCCGCACCGTCGCCGGCGTTCCCCCGGACTACTTCAGCGAGACCGGTCAGCGGTGGGGCAACCCGATCTACCGCTGGGGGAGGATCCGCGACAGCGGCTACGCCTGGTGGATCGACCGCATGAGAGCCAACTTCCGCCTCGCCCACCGGGTGCGGATCGACCACTTTCGCGGCCTGGTCGCCTTCTGGCGGGTCCCCGCCGACGAGGAGACCGCGGTCCGCGGCGAGTGGAGCCCCGGGCCCGGGATCGAGCTCTTCGACGCCCTGGCCGACGCGCTCGGCGAGCTGGCCCTGGTGGCCGAGGATCTGGGCGAGATCACTCCCGACGTGGAGGAGCTCCGGGTCGAGCTGGGCCTGCCCGGCATGCGGGTGCTCCAGTTCGGGTTCGACGCCGGCAGCCCCCACGCCCCCCATCGGCTCACCGCCGACACGGTCGTCTACACCGGCACTCACGACAACGACACCACGCGGGGCTGGCTCGCGACGGCCGACGCGGCCACCCGGGCGCGGGCGCTCGACTATCTGGACGCCACCCCGGACACGATCCACCGGGCGCTCCTGCGGGCCGCCTGGGTGGCGCCCTCCGAGCTGGCGGTCGCGCCGCTCCAGGACGTCCTCGGCCTGGGCCCCGAGGCGCGGATGAACACCCCGGGGGAGCCCGCCGGCAACTGGAGCTGGCGCCTGGCCGACGAGGCCGCCCTCGACGAGGGCCGCGCCGCCCGCCTGCGGCGTCTGACCGAGGTCGCCGAGCGGCTGCCCCCGGAGTCGGTGGAGGATCCCGGGGGCCCGGAGGGGTCGCCCGGCGCGGGCTAGCCGAGTGAGACCCGGCGCCGTCTGGGACGGCCAGCGCACCCGCTTCTCCCTCTTCTCGGTTCACGCCGACGGGGTGGAGCTCTGTCTCTACCGGCGCGAGGAGGACGGGTGGAGCGAAGAGGCGCGTCACCCGCTCGCCGCCACCGGCGACGGGACCGGAGGGTGGACCGCCGAGCTCGCGGTCGGTCCGGGCCAGGCCTACGGCTACCGTGTCCACGGGCCCTTTGCCCCGCGGAGGGGCCACCGGTTCAATCCCGCCAAGCTGCTGGCCGACCCTGCGGCGCGCGGC
>JAWWBN010000236.1:0-5916 GCA_033720955.1 Thermoanaerobaculia bacterium
CAGGCCGAGCTGCGGCCGCACGACATCCGGGTTCTCTCCATCTGCCCCTCGGAGGTCCAGACCGACTTCGGCGGCCGCTCGGGCCGCGACAATCCCCACAAGCTCTTCGCCGAGGACATCGCCCATGCGGTGATGGCGGCCCTCGACGCGAACGGCCGGGCCCTCTGGCCCGAGCTCGCGGTCTTCGCCACCAACCCCTGGGCGGCGGAGTAGGCCGAGGGCCGCGCCGCGCGGCGGAGCTACCCGCGCCCGCGGGCCGTGCCGAGCCCCGGTGGGTCCCTGTCGGGTCCCGCCGGGCTACCGTCGATCACTCCCCTTCGCGGGCGAGGTGGAAGGTCATGCCGCCCATCTCGCGGCCCTGGCCCCACGCCGTCCAATCGCTCTCGATCCGGTTCTCGCCCACCCAGCGGATCTCGGCGGAGTGGATGTGGTGGTCCACCGCGGGGTCGTGGTTGGTGCCGCCGTCGTAGTCGAAGACCAGCCGGTCCGCGCCGCTGCGCTCCCGGTCCAGGCGCATCCGCGGCTGGTTGCCGCTCGAGCAGTAGTGGGTGAGCACCACGTCGTCGCCGTCGAGGTGGTAGAGGTTGATCATCTCGTGCGGCGTCCCCGGAGACATCGTCTCCATGACGACGCTGCCGTTGGCCGACAGCTTGATCTCGTGGACCATCTCGCCCGCCGCCTCGGCTTCGGCCTCCGCCTCCTCGCCGCGGCCATCGGCGGCCCCTCTCCATGTGCCTTCGAGCCCCTTGAGCCGCTCGAAGGCGGACTGGGCGGTGACCTCGCCTCCGGCCGCCGGAGCGGCGCAGAGGACGAGCGCGAGAGCCAGGAGCTGCGGCATGAGCCTGCGCATGGTGGACCTCCTTCCGGGTCGTCTCGCCGGACGGCGCGGACGGCCGGGCGCCGCCGGCTCGGGATCGCGTAGAGCCGGCATCATACCGCCTCGGGCGGCTCTAGAGGACGCCCCGAAAGATGAAGTAGGCCGCGCCGATCAGGCAGAGCGAGGCCCAGACGTAGTCCATGCGGACGGGGTGCTCCATCACCACGACGGCGAAGGGGATGAAGAGCACCAGCGACAGTCCGACCTGGAGCACCTGCAGTTGCGGCAGGGTGAGCGCCGTGTGGCCGATCCGGTTGGCGGGGATGTGGACCGTGTACTCGAAGAAGGCGATCCCCCAGCTCGCCAGCGAGGCGACGTACCAGGGGCGATGGTTGAGCGTCTTGAGATGCAGGTACCAGGCGGTCAGCATGAAGAGGTTCGAGACCACCAGCAGGAGCACGGTTCGAGAGATGGCGGACATGGACGGCCTCCGCGGTCACACGCGTTTTCGGTGGGTCGGGGGGACTGGCCGGCGACTCTACCCCGACCGCCTCCGTCCGCCCGCCGCGCCCCTGCTACAGTGCGTCCGGGGAGACGCCGGGTAGCGGGTCGATGTCCAGTCGCAGGTCGCACCTTCTCGCCGTCTTCCAGGCGCTCTTCGTCACCTTTCTGTGGTCCACCTCGTGGGTGCTGATCAAGATCGGGCTCGAGGAGATCCCCGCGCTCACGTTCGCCGGTGTGCGCTACACCCTCTCCTTTCTGCTCCTGCTGCCGCTGGTGGCGCTCGACGCGAGGCACCGGCGAGCGCTGCGGCGCCTCTCCGCCCGGGAGTGGGCGGGCCTGGCTCTCCTCGGGGTGGTCTTCTACGCCGTCACCCAGGGCTCCCAGTTCGTCGGCCTCGAGCGTCTGCCCGCGGTCACGGTCAGCCTCGTGCTGAGCTTCTCCCCGGCCCTCGTCTCGCTGATGGGGATCCCCCTGCTGGGTGAGATCCCCAGCCGCCGGCAGTGGGTGGGCGTGGCGCTCTTCCTGGCCGGGGTCCTGGTCTACTTCCTGCCGGTCGTGGTTCCTCCGGACGCCCTGGGGCTGACAGTCGTGGTCCTCGGGCTGACCGCCAACTCCTGGGGCACCATTCTGGGCCGGTCGGTCAACCGGGGAGGGCGGCTGCACCCGCTGCCCGTGACGACGGTGTCGATGGGCGTCGGATCGATTCTGCTCCTGGCGGCGGGGCTGGCCGCGGAGGGAGCGCCGGCGTTCAGCCTCTCGGGCTGGGTCATCGTCCTCTGGCTGGCCCTGGTGAACACCGCGTTCGCCTTCACCCTGTGGAACCACACCCTGGGACGGCTCACGGCGATCGAGTCGAGCCTGATCAACAACACCATGCTGATCCAGATCGCCGTCCTGGCCTGGGTCTTCCTCGGCGAGCCGCTCACCGCACGGCAGCTCGCGGGGGTTGCTCTGGCGGCCCTCGGGGTCGTCCTGGTGCAGCTTCGCGGCGCCGGTTCGGATAGCCTCGCTCCGAGGAGGGGGAAGGGTATGGAGTTTCGTCACGAGCCCGAGAATCGTCGTTTCGTCGCCGAGGGGGAGGGCGCCCGCGGGGTGCTCGACTACGCCCGGGTCGGAGAGGGGAAGCTGGCCTACCAGCACACCTACGTGCCGCCCGAGCACCGCGGCGCCGGCATCGCCTCGCGGCTCGTCCGGTTCGCCCTCGAGCACGCGCGGGCCGAGGGCCTGGCCGTCGTGCCCTCGTGTCCCTTCGTGGCGCGCTACATCGACGAGCATCCGGAGTACGCCGACCTGCGGGCCGATCGGTAGGGGCGCGCGCCCCCGGCCCGGCGCCGGCGGCTCGCGTGGACAAGCCGGGCCGGCTGCGGTACGTTGATCGGCGGGCGAGGCCATGGACACACCGTCGAGCACCAGCGACCGGCCGCCCTCCCTGCGCCGAGGGCTCCGCATCTCCCTGCGGTGGAAGGTGGCGGCCGCCGTGACGGTGCTCCTCGGGGGCATGGCGGTGGTGATCGCCCTGGCCCTGGTGCGCTACGAGCGGGGCTTTCTCCTGCAGGAGGGCGAGAACCGGGTGCGGGCCCTGGTGCAGGCGCTGGCGGTGAGCGCCCGCGACCCCCTGCTGGCCGGCGACGAGCTGGCCCTGGGCCCCCTGGTGGAGTCGATCATGGAGGACCCGGACGCGGCCTACGTCTACGTCCTCGACCACGAGGGCCGGGTGGCCTACCACCCCGACACCCAGCGGATCGGCGAGCCGGCGCCGGCCGACGACAACCCGGAGGGGCTGCGCCTGCTCGAGGCGCAGGCGCCGGTGATCGTCGAGGGAACGCTGGTCGGCACGGCGCGGGTGGGTCTCTCGGCCGCCTTCGTGGATCGCGCGGCGCGAGCCACGGCACGCGGTCTGCTGGTGCGGCTCGGGCTGGGGACCCTCCTCGGGCTCGCCGGTGTGCTGCTGCTGACGGAGCTCCACGTGCGGCGGATCGAGCGCCTGGAGGGGGCGGTGGATCAGCTCGCCCGCGGCGACCTGGGGGCGGCGGCCGAGGTGCGCGGGCGCGACGAGCTGGCGCGGCTCGCCGGCGGCTTCAACGGCATGGTCGCCGAGCTGCGGGCGGCCCGGCGGGAGATCGAGCGCGGCGTCACCGAGACCGTGAGCGCCCTCGCCTGCACCCTGGAGGTCAACGACCCGTACACCAGGGGTCACTGCGAGCGGGTGGCGCGGGCCACCCGAGCGGTCGCCGAGCGTCTCGGCGTCGCCGGCGATCGTCTGCGCGACGCCGAGCTCGCTGCGGTGCTGCACGACATCGGCAAGGTCGGGGTGCGGACGGAGGTGCTCACCAAGCGGAGCCGGCTCACCGAGAGCGAGGCCGCGGAGATGCGGCAGCACGCGGAGCTGGGCGCCCGCATCCTCGAATCGGTCTCGTTCCTGGAGCCGGTGGCGCGGTACGTCCGCTACCATCACGAGGACTGGGACGGCAGCGGCTACCCGGAGGGCTTGGCGGGGGAGGCCATCCCGCTCGCCGCCCGGATCATCCACGTGGTCGACGCCTACGACGCCATGACCTCGAGCCGCCCCTACCGCCGCGCCCTCGCCCATGAGGAGGCCATGCGCCGGATCGTCGCCGACCGGGGCCGTCAGTTCGACCCGCGGGTGGTCGACGTCGCCGTCGAGCTCGCCGCCGAGGGCGCCCTGCAGGCGATCCGCCGCGAGGTGGACGGCGGTCTCGCGGCGTGAGGCGACGAGCCGCGTCGCTGGCGCTGGCCGCCCTCTCGGCCGGCTGCGCCACCAGCGGTCCGGAGGGGGGCCGCGACCAGGCGATCGCCGGCTCGGAGTGCGCGCGGGTCGCGAGCCTGGCCGCGGCCGGGGAGCACAAGCCGGCGGTCGACCTGTTCGACGAGCTGCGAGCCGCGGGCGGCGGGTGTCCGGCGCCCGTGGCGCAGGCCGCGGCCGGCTCCCGCGAGCTCCTGGGCCGCGCCGACGACCAGGTGCGCGCGGCGCTGGCGGCGCGCGACGCCGGGGACCTGGCCGCTGCCCGCCGCCGGCTGGGGGAGGCGCTCGAGATCTACCCCCGCTACTACTGGGTGCAGAAGCTGGAGAGCGAGCTCGGCCAGACGGCCGACCGCGAGGTCGAGGCGCTGCGCGAGCGGGCGGCGGCGGAGCGGGCCGCCGGGCGGGCCGAAGAGGCCGTGGCTGCCCTGGAGCGGGCGTCGGCGCTGCCCGGCGGAGCGGCGCGGGTCTCCGCCGAGCTCGTCGCAGCGCGAGAGGCCCTCGTCGAGGCCCGCCTGAGCGCCGCCTACGAGGCGCAGCGCAACGGCCGGCTGGAGGCGGCGGTGGAGGAGGTGCGCAAGGCGGTGGCCGCCGGTCCCGACGGAGCGGCCCGCGACCGGGTGGTGGAGTTCGGCCTGCGGCTGGGGCAGAAGCTCTTCGCCGCCGGGAGTCTGGTGGACGCCCGCGCCGTGTGGACCGCCGTGCTCTCGCTGGCCCCCGGCGACCCGACCCTGCGCCAGTTCCTGGAGCAGGTGGAGACGCGGCTCGAGAAGCTCGAGCGGATCGGCGACGCTCCGCCGTGAGCCCCGGCCTGCTCTAGAGGAGACCCTTCTTGGCCGCGTACCGCACCAGCTCGGCGGTGTTGCGGACCCCGAGCTTGCGCATCACCCGGTTGCGGTGGTTGTCGGCGGTCTTGAACGACACCCCGAGCTCGCGGGCGACCTCCTTGGTGGTGCTGCCGGCGACCACCAGGTGGAACACCTCGCGCTCGCGGTTCGTGAGCTCGCCGTAGGGGTCCGAGAAGTCCTTGGGCCGCCGGTACTGCTCGGCGAGCACCTGCGAGGCCTGGGGCCCGAAATAGGTCTCGCCCGCCGCCAGCGCCCGCACCGCGTCGAGCAGCTCCTCGCCGGCGCTGTCCTTCACCAGGTAGCCCGAGGCGCCGGCCTTGATCATCTGCACCACGTACTCCTCCTCGTCGTGGACGGTGAGGACGAGCACCGCCGTCCGGGGGAGCTTCTCCTTGATCCTCCGCACCGCCTCGATGCCCGGGAGGCGCGGCATGCTGACGTCGACCACCGCCACCTGCGGTCGGAGCTCCTCGGCCAGCGCCACCGCCCGGACGCCGTCCTCGGCCTCGCCCACCACCTCGCATTCGCCGGTCTCGGCGAGGATCCGCACCAGCCCCTCGCGCACGATGCGGTGGTCGTCGGCGACCAGCACGCGGATGGAGCCCGGAGGCCTCATCGATCCCCCTCTGCGGGGAAGAGGGGCATGATCACCTGGATGGAGGTGCCGCGCCCGGGCGCCGAATCCAGGTCCAGGGTGCCGCCGAAGAGATCGACCCGGTCCCGCATGCCGCGAAGACCGACCCCGTCGCCGGCGTCGGAGGAGGGCACGCTGGCCGGATCGAAGCCGACTCCGTCGTCGTCGACCGCCAGCCGCAGCCCGTCGGCCTCCTCGACGAGCTCGATCGTCACCCGCTCTGCGCCGGCGTGCTTCGCGGCGTTGGTCAGGGCCTCCTGGGCGATGCGGAAGAGCACCGTCTCGAGCTCCGCTGCCGGTCTGGGCACCAACTCGGCGGCCTCGACCGACACCTCCAGGCCGAAGCGCTGGC
>JAWWBN010000237.1:0-5907 GCA_033720955.1 Thermoanaerobaculia bacterium
GACTACGACCTGGACGGCGACGACGACCTCTTCTTCGTGGATGGGGGCGAGCTGCCCGGATACGAGGGCGAGCCGGCGCGGTCGCGGCTGCTGCGCAACGACGGCCCGGGGCGTTTCGTGGACGTCACCGAGACCTCGGGGCTGGCGGTCGCCGCATACGGCAGCGGCGCCACCGCCGGCGACGCCGACGGCGACGGCGACCTGGACCTCTACGTCACCGCCCTGGGCCCCAACCAGCTCTTCCGCAACGAGGGCGACGGCCGGTTCACCGACGTGACCGCGGAGGCGGGGGTGGGCGACGAGCTCTGGGGCGCCTCGGCCGCCTTCGCCGACGTGGATCGGGACGGCGATCTGGACCTCTACCTGGCCAACTACATCGACTTCACCCTCGAGCGGCACCGGGAGTGCATCGACGGCGCCAAGGATCTCCCGGTCTACTGCCACCCCTCCACCTACCCCGGTCAGCCCGATCGCTTCTTCCGCAACGAGGGGGGCGGCCGCTTCCGCGAGGCGGCGGTGGCGGCGGGGCTGCTGGCGGGGGAGAGCATGGCCGGTCTGGGCGTGGTCTTCGGCGACCTGGACGACGACGGCGACCCGGACCTCTACGTGGCCAACGACACCGAGCCCAACTTTCTCTTCGTCAACCGGGGCGACGGCACCTACGAGGAGACCTCCTTCCTCGCCGGGGTGGCGGTGAGCGAGCGCGGCATGGTGGAGGCGGGGATGGGGGTGGACCTGGGCGACGTGGACGGCGACGGCCGGCTGGACATCGTGGTGACCAACTTCGAGATGGAGACCAACGCCCTCTACCGGAACCTGGGCTCCGGGCTCTTCGCCGACCAGCGCTACCCGCTCAACGTGGCCGAGCCGAGCCTGGTCTACCTCGCCTTCGGGGTGGTCTTCGGCGACTACGACCACGACGGCGACCTGGACCTGGCCATCGCCAACGGCCACGTGCGCGACAACGCCGAGAAGTTCTACGAGTGGAGCACCTACCCGCAGCGCAACCAGCTCTTCGAGAACCGGGGCGGGCGCTTCGTGGAGCTCACCGCGGCGGGCTTCGAGCGGATGGCGGTGAGCCGTGGGATGGCCGCCGGGGACCTGGACCTCGACCTGGACCTCGATCTCGTGGTGGTCAACTCCAACGACACCGCCGAGGCCTACGAGAACCTGGGAGGGTCGTCCTCGGGCGCCGCTCTCGTGGTGGACCTCGCCGGCCGGGTGAACCGCTTCGGCGTCGGCGCCCGGCTGACCGCGACGGCGGGCGGACGCGACCAGGTGCGGGAGGTCAAGACCGGCTCCTCGTACCTGTCGCAGAACGGCATGGGCGTCCACTTCGGGCTCGGCGCCGCGCCGCTCGAGCGGCTCGAGGTGCGGTGGCCGGAGGGCGCCCGGCAGCGCGTCCTGAGCCCGCCCGCTCCGGCGCGGCTGAAGATCGTGGAGCCGCGGTGAGAGGCGCCGTCGCGGTGGCGACCCTCCTGACGCTGGCCGCGGCGCCGGCGGCGGCCGAGATCCGCCTGCGCGAGGTGTCGTCGGCGTGGGGACTCGAGTTCCGCCACCACCACGGGGGCTCCGGCCGTCGGTACATGGCGGAGACCGTGGTGGGCGGGGTGGTGGTCTTCGACTACGACGGCGACGGCGACCCGGACGTGCTCTTCCTGGACGCCGCCCCCCTGCCCGGCTACCAGGGCGAGGCCCCGGTGACCCGTCTCTACCGCAACGAGGGGCCGGGCCGCTTCCGCGACGTCACCGCCGGCAGCGGCATCGTCCCCGCGGGCTACGGCGGCGGCGCCGCCGCCGGCGACGTGGACGGCGACGGCGACGACGACCTCTACGTGGCGGCGCTGGGGGCGAGCCAGCTCTTCGAGAACCTGGGGGACGGCAGCTTCGCCGACGCCACGGCCCGCTCCGGCGCCGGCGACAGCCTCTTCGGCGTCGCGGCCGCCTTCGCCGACGCCGACCGCGACGGCGACCTGGACCTCTATCTGGTGAACTACGTGGACTTCACCCCCGAGCGCCACCGCGTCTGCACCACCCTCGGGCGCGAGGTCTACTGCCACCCGGACCGGTACGAGGGGGAGCCCGACCGCTACTTCGAGAACGCCGGGGACGGCACCTTCGCCGAGGTCACGGCGGAGGCCGGTCTGGCGACGCCCGAGCCGATGGCCGGCCTGGGCGTCCTCTTCGAGGATCTCACCGGCGACCTGTGGCCCGACCTCTTCGTGGCCAACGACTCCGACCCCAACTTCCTGTTCGTCAACCGCGGCGACGGCACCTTCGAGGAGCAGGGCCTGCTGGCCGGGGTGGCCTACGGCGACGCGGGCCGGCCGGAGGCGGGCATGGGGGTGGACGCCGGGGACGTGGACGGCGACGGACGGCTGGACGTGGTGGTGACCCACTTCGAGCTGGAGACCAACGCCCTCTACAGGAACGCCGGCGCCGGCCTCTTCGTGGACAGCCGCTGGAGCGCCAACGTCGCGGAGCCGTCGCTGCTCGACCTGGCCTTCGGCGTCGCCCTGGTGGACCTGGACCTGGACGGCGACCTGGATCTGGCGGTCGCCAACGGCCACATCCTGGACAACGCCGCCGAGCTGAACGAGAACAGCCGCTACCGGCAGGTGAACCGGGTGCTGGAGAACCTCGGCGGCGGGCGGTTCGCGCCGCGGCCCGGGGCCGGCATGGAGGTGGTGCGGGCCAGCCGCGGGCTGGCGGTCGGCGACCTGGACGGCGACGGCGACTCCGACCTGGTGATCGGCAACTCGAACGACGCCGCCGAGGTCTACGAGAACGTCACCGCGCCCGCTGGCGGGTGGCTGGCCGTCGATCTGGCGCCGCGGGTCTCGGCCCCGCGCGGCATCGGCGCCCGCCTGGAGCTCGAGGGGCCGGGCGGCCTCCAGGTGCGGCAGGTGCGCACCGGCGGGTCGTACCAGTCGCAGAGCTCGCTCACCGCGCGCTTCGGCCTCGCCGGCGCCGACCGCGTCGAGGGGCTCGGGGTGGCGTGGCCCTCGGGCGCGCGGCAGCGCTTCGCCGACCTGCCCGGCGACCGGCGGCTCACCCTCTCCGAGCCGCCGGCGGCCGGGGGCGGCTGAGCCGCGGCGCGATTGCGGTCGATGCGCAGCCGGCGGCGGGTGGGGACCCCCTCGATCCGCTGGCTCCCCCCGTCGGGCCAGAGCACGCTCACCGAGGCCTCGGTGGCGACGCCCAGGCCCAGCTCCACGGTGAGCTCGTTCTGGGAGAGGTAGGAGGAGGCGGTGACCACCTCGGCTTCCCGGACCAGGCCCCCGGCGCGGGCCGTCACCCGGGCCCCCACACCGGCCGTGTTGCCCCCGGGCGGCCCGGCCAGGTCGATCCGCAGCCACGCGCCCCGCGGTGGGGAGACGTTCTCGTAGACCTCGGCGACGTCGTTCGAGTTGCTGATCACCAGGTCGGAGTCGCCATCTCCGTCCAGGTCGCCCACGGCGAGGCCGCGGCTGACCCGGACCGCGTCCAGCCCGGCCTCGGCGGGCCGGAACCGGCCGGGAGCGACCTGCTCCAGGAGCTGGTTGGGCTGGGCGTACCGGAGCCCGGGCCGGATCCTCTCGATCAGGTCGAGCACGTGGCCGTTGGCCACGGCCAGGTCGAGGTCGCCGTCCAGATCGAAGTCGGCGGCGGCGGCGCCGAAGCCCAGCACCGGGATGGACGGCTCGGCCACCCCGGCCAGGTGGCGCACGTCGGTGAAGAGAGCTCCCCCCTGGTTGCGGTAGAGGGCGTTCGTCTCGAGGGCGTAGTTCGTCACGTAGAGATCGGGCAGGCCGTCGCCGGTGAGGTCGCCGAGGGCGATCCCCATCCCCGCCTCCGGACGGGCGGCGGGATCGAAGGCCGTCCCGGAGAGGAGCGAGAAGTCCTCGAAGGTGCCGTCGCGGCGGTTGACGAAGAGGAGGTTGGCGGTGGTGTCGTTGGCCACGTAGAGGTCGGGCCAGCGGTCGCCGTCGAAGTCGGCAGCGACCACGCCCAGCCCCTTGCCAGCGGCCCCTCCGAGACCGGCCGCGGCGGTGCCGTCGGTGAAGGTGGCGTCCCCGGCGTTGACCCAGTACCGGTCGGGCGCGCCCTCCAGGGTGGCGGGGTGGCAGTAGGCCGGCAGCCCGCTCTCGGCGTCGCCGCAGACCCGGTGCTCCTCCACGGTCCAGAGGAGGTAGTTGGTCACGTAGAGGTCGAGGTCGCCGTCGCGGTCGAAGTCGGCGAAGGTCGCCGAAGCGCTCCAGAGCTCGTCGCCCACCCCGGCCGGTGCGGTGTGGTCGTCGAAGCGGCCGTCGCCCCGGTTGAGGTAGAAGCGGTTGCGCCCCAGACCGGTCAGCAGGAGGTCGAGGTCGCCGTCGCCGTCGGCGTCGCCGGCGGCCACCCCCATGCCGTATTCCGGCGTCGCCTCGATCCCCGAGACGGCGGTGACGTCCACGAACCGCGCGCCCCCCTCGTTGCGGTAGAGACGGGTGCGGGGCGGCTCGCCCTGCCATCCGGGAAATGCGCCGCCGTCCACGAAGAGGACGTCCAGGTCGCCGTCGCCGTCGTAGTCCAGCAGGGCCACCCCCGAGCCGTCGGTCTCGGGCTGGTAGTACTGCCCCGAGCCGCCGTGGTGGTGGCGGAAGGCCAGGCCCCAGGCGGCCGCGACCTCGGTGAAGCGGATCTGGGCGAGGGCCGGGGCCGGCAGCAGGAGCAGAAGGAGGAGGGCGGGGCCCCGCCTCCTCATCCTCCCAGCTTCCCGAGGTTCTCCGCCGCCAGCCGGTCGTCGGGGCGAATCTCGAGCGCCCGCTCGAGCAGGGTGCGGGCCTCCTCGTCGTCGCCCCGGTTCATGAGGAGCACGGCGAGGTCGTTGAGCGCCGCGGTGTGCTCGGGGGCGAGCTCGAGGGCCTGCCGCAGGTCGCGCTCCGCCGCCTCGGTCTCCTCGAGGCCCATCAGGATCACCCCGCGCAGGTAGACGGCGTCGGCGCTCTCGGGGGCCGCCTGGACGAGCTGGTCGGCCTTCTCGAGCGCCTCGCCGGTGCTGCCGGCGAACTGCAGGATCCGGGCTTCCACCAGGTGCGGGCGGATGTCCTCCGGCGAGAAGGCCTGCTCGCGCCGGGCGATGGTCAGGGCCTCCTCGATGCGCCCCTCGGCCATGGCCTTCATGGCCTCGCGCAGCTCGCGTCCCGTGGGGTCCTCGAGGTTCTTCTCGAGCTGGACCTCCTGGAGTTGCGCGGGCACCTCGCCCTGGACGATCTCCTGGAACCTGGCCAGCGCCTCGCGCGCCTCCTCCCGGCGGCCCACGGCGGCCAGGGCCTGCCCGAGCTGGTGCCAGCCCTGCTTGCGGCCGGGATCGACCCGGGTCGCCAGCTCCAGGTAGGGGACCGCCTGCTCCTGGCGACCGGCGGTGACCAGCAGCCGCCCGTACTCGACGATCAGGCTCACCTCGTGCCCGGGTCGCGGGTCGGTGCCGTCCCGCGCGCCCCCCAGGAGGCTCTCGGCGAAGGGCTGGAGGGTGGCGAGGGCGGCGTCCAGGTCGCCGCTCTGGTACTGCGCCTGGCCGAGCTGGAGGGCCACGGCCGAGCTGCCCTCGCCGTGGCCCTGGAGCAGCTCGACCGCCTTGGCCGCCTCGCCCACGGAGGCGTAGGCCTCGGCCATGGTGCGACGCACGTCGAGCGCCATCTCCGGCGGGGCGTCGTCCAGCAGCGGCCGAAGGGTGGCCAGCGCCCCCCACGGATCGGCCTTGAGCAGCAGCAGCCGGCCCCAGAGCAGCCGCACCGGGGGCTGGTCCTGGGGCAGGTCGGACAGGAGCTGCTCGGCGTCGCCCGGCCGCTCGAGCTGCACGGCGCAGAAGGCCGCCGCGCGGCGGGCGTCGAGATCCTCGGGATTGGCCGAGGCCCACGGACGGAGCAGCAGGTAGGCGTCCTGGCA
>JAWWBN010000238.1:0-5903 GCA_033720955.1 Thermoanaerobaculia bacterium
ACGGCCGGGGGAGGTGGCGGCGTCGCGTCGGGGCGGGCCGTGCTAGGTTCACCCGATGAAGGCCACCGAGCGCTCCCGGGTCGCCCTGGTCACCGGCGGCAGCCGGGGGATCGGCCGCGCCGTCGCCGAGGCCCTCCTGCGCGAGGGCTGGACCGTCCACCTCTGCTCGCGCTCGCCCGACTCGGTCCGGGCGGCGCTCGGCGAGCTCGCGCGGGAGCATGGCGAGCGGGTCCGCGGCAGGGAGTGCGACGTGCGCGACGCGGAGGCCGTCGAGCGGCTGGTGGAAGAGGTGGTGGCGGAATCCGGACGGCTGGACTGTCTGGTCAACAACGCCGGGCTGGGACGCTTCGGGTCGGTGGAGGAGCTGCCGCTCGAGGAGTGGCGGGAGGTCCTCGACACCAATCTGACGGGCGCCTTCTACGTCCTCCGCGCCGCCGCCCGCCGCATGGTCGGGCGGGGCGGGGGATGGATCTTCAACATCGCCTCGCTGGCCGCCGTCAACCCCTTCGCCGGCGGCGCCGCCTACAACGCAAGCAAGTTCGGTCTCCTGGGTCTCTCCGAGGCGGCCATGCTCGACCTGCGGCCGAAAGGCGTCCGGGTGGCCACCATCCTCCCGGGCTCGGTGGACACCGACTTCCGCCCCCCGGGCGGCCACACCTCCACGGAGTGGATGCTCAAGGCCGAGGACGTGGCCCGTGCCGTCGTGGACCTGCTCGCCTATCCCGCCCGGGCGCTGCCCAGCCGGGTGGAGCTGCGGCCCACCCGGCCGCCCGGCGGGTAGACTGTCGCCGGCGTCGGGTGCGGCGGCGGAGCCGGCACCCCGATTGCACCGCCGGAGGGTCATGAAGCTCGACACGGTCGTCGCCGCTGCCGCGATCGTCGCTCTTCTCGGAGCGGGCACGACGGGGGCGCAGCTCCCCGAGGTGCTCCGTGAGATGGTCGAGGTGCGCGTCGTCAACGTGGACGTGCAGGTCGTCGACGCGGAGGGCGAGCCGGTCCACGGGCTCACCGCGGAGGAGTTCCGGCTCTTCGAGGACGGCGAGCCCGTAGAGCTCACGAACTTCCTGGCGCTGGAGGTCGGTCGCGTCGCGGCCCCGCCGGCCGGCCCCACCGCGGCCGCCCCGACGCCGAGCCCGGCTCCGGAGTCTCCCTGGCCGCCGGCCGAGCCCCTCCGGCTGCTGGTCTTCCTCGACAACGAGAACCTCATGCCCGCCGGTCGGCGCCGAGTGGCCGAGGATCTCGCCGACTCGCTCGAGCGGCAGCTCGCCGCGCAGCCCGATCTCGAGGCGATGATCGTCGCTGCCACTCCCACCGTGGCGCAGTTGACCCCCTTCACCCGCGACGCCCGCCAGATCCGTGCCGCGCTCGCCTCCCTGCTGGAGACCACGCCGGGAGGTGTGCGCCGGGAGGCGGACTACCGGCGCACGATGGCGGTGATCCGCGAGATCTGGGAGCTTCGAGGCTGCCGCGACTTCGATCGTATGGTGGCGGAGGCCGCCCAGTACGCGGCGCAGCGCCGGGGACAGGCCGAGCAGAGCCTGACGCGGCTGGGCCAGGTGGTCGCCTCGATGGCCGGCCTGCCCGGGCGCAAGGGGGTGCTCTTCGTGGGCGACGGTGAGCCCCACCAGCCGGGCGCGAGGATCTTCCTCTTCCTGGGTGAGCTGTGCGCGGACCGCCTCAACGAGATGGCTTTCGCCGCGATGGAGCAGAGCATCACAGGGGCCGTCGAGCAGGTGACCGGGGCCGCCAACGCCGGTCGGGTGACCCTCTACACGCTGGACGCGGCCGGCCTTAGGACCTACAGCGCCTCCAGCGTGGAGAACGATCTCCGCGTTTTCGTGCCGTCCGTGGTCAACGACGCCGCTCACTTCTCCAACCTCCAGAGCCCGCTCTGGGCGCTGGCGGAGCAGACGGGCGGCCGGGCCATCCTGGACACCAACCGCCCCGGCGGAGAGATCGAGCGGGTGGCGCGCGACTTCGCTTCGTACTACTCCCTGGGCTTCCGGCCCGACCGGCCGGCGGATGGGGCCATGCACCGGATCCGGGTGGAGCTGGCCGGACGGAACCGGGGCATCCGGCTGCGCTATCGGCCCAGCTACCAGGACCGCACCGAGGCGGAGAAGCTGGTGCAGCGCGCCCTTTCCGCCGGCGTGCTGGGGGTGGTGGAGAACCCCCTGTCGGTGCAGGTGACGGTGGGCCGGGCCACCCGGGACGGGCGCCGAGCGCGGTCGGTGCCGGTCGAGATCGTCGTGCCGAGCGAGGGCCTGGAGTCGATCTCCGAGGCCGCCGGCCCGGTCAGCTATCTGGGGGTGGTGCTGACCTCCCGTGACGAGACGGGGCGCTGGCTGCCCGTTCGACAGAACGTGGTGCCGCTCCGGGCGGGCGGGGTCGAGCGCCACTCCATCGTGGTCCAGATGCCGCTCGAGCGGGGGGAGAACCGGATCGTCGTGGCCGTGCGCGACGAGCTCTCCCGGGTGGCGAGCTTCATGACCCACTCGGTGCGGCTGGAGTAGGTGCGATGACCGGCACGGACGGCCGCCCCTCGTCTCGCCTTAGACTTGGCGCAGGCGCCCCCGCACTCTCGCGGGGGCTCGACAGGAAGGAGTAGGAGCATGAGGTTCTGGCATCGGGTTCTGGTGGCAGCGCTCCTGGTGGCCGTGCCGGCCGGGGCGAGCGAGCGGGTCAAGCCGAAGAGCAACTGCGGAAGCGGCAACGAGGTCGGGGTCGGGGTGATCCCGACGCCGGAGACCGGCGACTTCGCGACCTTCGTCGCCTCCTGGAACAAGAGCAACGTGCAGGTGATCGGCGAGCTGGTCTGTCTGCTCGAGGACGACCTGTTCACCTTCGGCGCCTGGACCTCCGTCACCGACGGCGGGCTGCAGATCAGCGGCGGCACCTTCGGGGAGGTCTGCGGCCTCTTCCTCTGCACCCTGGGCGGCAGCGACAAGGTCTTCGTGAGCGCCTTCTTCGGCGCCCCCGACCCCACCCTCGGCACCCTGTCGGCGGGGGACGACCCGCCGGTCCGGCGGCTCTTCCCGGTGGAGATCTCCGACTTCCCCGGGGCCTCGGAGCGGCTGGGCGAGCTGGCCGACTCGGTGCGCCGGGTCCGCGGCCGGCGGTAGGCCGGGAGGGCGGGCTCAGGCCGACTTGGCCGCCGCCCGGCGCCGGGTGGCGGCCAGGGTCGTCTTGCGGAGGCGGATCGCCCGGGGCGTCACCTCCACCAGCTCGTCCTCGCGCACGAACTCGATCGCCTGCTCCAGGTTCATCAGCCTGGGGGGCACCAGCCGCACCAGGTCGTCGGCCGAGGCGGCGCGCATGTTGGTGAGCTTCTTCTCCTTGGTGATGTTGACGTCGAGGTCGTCGGGTCGGGCGCTCTCGCCCACCACCATCCCCTCGTAGACCTCCTCGCCGGGGCCCACGAAGAGAGTGCCCCGGGGCTGCAGGTGGTCGATGGCGTAGGCGGTGGCGCGGCCCGGCCGGTCGGCCACCAGGGCGCCGGTGACCCGCTGGGTGATCTCCCCCTGCCACGGGGCGAAGCCGTCGAAGAGCTGGTTCAGGATGCCGGTGCCGCGGGTCTCGGTGAGGAACTCGGTGCGGAAGCCGATCAGCCCGCGCGACGGGATGCGGAACTCCATCCGCACCCGGCCGCTGCCGTGGTTGTTCATCTTCATCAGCCGACCGCGGCGCTCGCCCACCTTGCGGGTGACCGCCCCCACGAACTCCTCCGGGCAGTCCACGAAGAGCAGCTCCATCGGCTCGTGCCGCTTTCCGTCCACGGTGCGGGTGAGCACCTGCGGCTTGCCGATGGACAGCTCGAAGCCCTCGCGCCGGATCATCTCGGCGAGGATGGCGACCTGCAGCTCGACGCGCCCCGAGACCTGGAAGGCGGCGGCCGTCTCGGTGGGCTCAACCCGGAGCGTGACGTTGGTAAGGGCCTCCCTCTCGAGCCGCTCCCTCAGCTTGCGGGAGGTCACGTGGGCGCCGTCGCGGCCCGCCATGGGCGAGGTGTTCACCCCGAAGACCATGGCCAGGGTGGGCTCCCCCACGGCCAGCGGCGGCAGCGGCCGCGGGTCGTCGGGGTCGCACAGGGTGGCGCCGATGCCGAAGCGGTCGAAGCCAGCCACCGCCACCAGGTCACCCGGGCCGGCCTCCTCGATCTCGACCCGCTCCAGGCCCTCGAACCCGAAGAGGGTGGAGACCTTGAGGGGGACCGGCTCGCTCCCCCGCTTGAGGGAGACCAGCTCGCGGCCGCGGCGCAGCCGCCCGTTGACCACGCGTCCCACCGCCAGCCGGCCCACGTAGTCGTCGTAGTCGAGGCTGGTGACGAGCACCTGCAGCGGGTGCCCCGGCTCGTAGGAGGGGGGTGGAACCGTCGTCAGGATCTGTTGGAAGAGGGTCTCGAGGGTCTCGTCGGGTCCGTCGGCGGAGCGGCGGCAGGTGCCCGCCCTGGCGTTGGCGTAGAGCACCGGGAAGTCGAGCTGCTCCTCGTCGGCGTCGAGGTCTATGAAGAGGTCGTAGATCTCGTCGAGCACCTCGGCGGGGCGCGCGTCGGCGCGGTCGATCTTGTTGATCACCACGATGGGAGGCAGCTTGGCCTCGAGGGCCTTCCCCAGCACGAAACGGGTCTGCGGCAGCGGCCCCTCGCTGGCGTCCACCAGGAGCAGCACGCCGTCCACCAGCTTGAGGGTGCGCTCCACCTCGCCTCCGAAGTCGGCGTGCCCCGGAGTGTCCACGATGTTGATGCGGGTGTCGCGGAAGGTCACGGCCGTGTTCTTGGCCAGGATGGTGATCCCCTTCTCGCGCTCCAGGTCGATCGAGTCGAGCACCCTCTCGGCCACGCTCTCGTTGGAGCGGAAGATGCCGCTCTGCCACAGCATGGCGTCCACGAGGGTCGTCTTGCCGTGGTCCACGTGGGCGACGATGGCCACGTTGCGCAGGTCGTCTCGGGTCTCGGTGCTCATCTCGGGGCTCTCGGGGGAGGGGGGGAGCGCCGGCGGGATCGCCGGCGAGCGCCGAGTCTGTCACGAAAGACGCCGCCGCGCCCGTCGACTCGACCCGCTCCTCCACGATGCGCCGGGCCCGACGCCTCCCGGACGAGGACGAGGCCCTTGTCGCAGGGGCCGCTCCGGGCCCGGGGGCGGTCTCGAGCCGTCTCCTCGAGCGCGCGGCGCCTCCCCGGTCTAGACTCCGGCCGGGGGCGCGCCCCCGACGTCATGCCGCTGTCGATCCGCAACGAGGAGCCGTCCGACCGGGCGGCGGTGGAGAGCCTTCTGCGCGAGGCCTTCGGCGGACCCGCCGAGGCTCGGATCGTGCGCCGGCTCCGCCGCGAGGCGCGCCCCCTGGTCTCGCTGGTGGCGGTCGAGCGGGGAGCGCCGGTGGGCCACATCCTCTTTAGCCCGGTCTCGATCGCCGGCCGCGGCCGGGGCGCCCGCTTTCTCGGGCTGGGGCCCATGGCCGTCCCACCCGCGCGGCAGCGGCGGGGGATCGGGTCGCGGCTCGTCCGGGAGGGGCTCGAGGCCTGCCGCGAGCTCGGCTGCGAAGCGGTGGTCCTGGTGGGCCACCCCGAGTACTATCCCCGCTTCGGCTTCGTCCCTGCCTCCCGCTTCGGCCTGACCTGGCTGCCGGGGGTGCCGGACGAGGCCTTCCTGGCGCTCGAGCTCGCACCCGGGGCGCTGGCCGGCGGCGGCCGGGTCGAGTACCACCCGGTCTTCGCCGAGGAGGCCGACGGGTGACCGGACCGCGGGGCCGGCGCCCATGATCCCCGCGCGGGAGGCGCTGGAGCGGCTGCGCCGCGGCAACCGCGAGTTCGTCGCCGGGGCCCCGGCGCGGGAGAGCGTTCTTCGTCGGCCGCGCAGCGGCAGTGCGCCGGAGGGGCAGACGCCCTTCGCCATCATCCTGGGCTG
>JAWWBN010000239.1:0-5901 GCA_033720955.1 Thermoanaerobaculia bacterium
AATCTGGAGATCATCCCCACCGTCACGGGGCGGCGGACCGAGGCCCGCCCGGCAGGCCCCTCCGGGCCCTTCGTGACCACGGAGGAGAGGGCCGAGGCGGGTGTCACGGTGCGCTGGGGGGTCACCCCGAACGTCTCCCTGAACGCCGCCGTCAACCCCGACTTCTCGCAGGTGGAGGCCGACGCCGCCCGGCTGGACGTGAACACCCGGTTCGCGCTCTTCTTCCCCGAGCAGCGACCCTTCTTCCTGGAGGGCCGCGACTTCTTCGAGACACCGCTGGCCCTGGTCTTCACCCGCACCGTGGCCGACCCGCTGGCGGGAGCCAAGCTGACCGGCAAGCAGGGGCGGCACGCCTTCGGCGCCTTCGTCGCCCAGGACCGGATCAACAACCTGGTCCTCCCCGGCTCCCAGGGCTCGAGCCTCACCACGATCGACGAGGAGGTCTCCTCCGGAGTGCTGCGATGGCGTCGCGACGTGGGCGAGGCCTCCACCTTCGGCCTGCTCTACACCGGCCGGGAGGGCGAGAGCGGCTACCGCAACCACCTGGCGGGGATCGACGGCCTCTACCGGTTCCGCGACAGCGACTCCCTCCGCTTCCAGCTCGTCGGGTCCACGACCCGCTACCCCGACGAGCTCGCCCTCCGCTTCGGACAGCCCACCGGCGACTTCGCGGGACACACCCTGCTGGCCAGCTACCAGCACGTCGATGCCGACTGGGCCTGGACCGCCGACTACGCCGAGGTGCACCCCGAGTTCCGCGCCGACGCCGGCTTCATCCCGCGGGTGGGGATCCAGCGGGGCTCGGCCGGGATCGAGCGGCGCTTCCGCGGCGGCGACGACCGGTGGTACTCCAACCTCTTCCTCTTCCTCGGGGTGGACGGCACCCGCGAGTACGACGGCGCCTGGAACGAGTGGGGCGCCGACCTGGTCTTCTTCTACCAGGGGCCCCTCCAGAGCTTCGTGCGGGTCGGGCTGGCGCCCAACCAGGAGTTCTTCGACGGCGTCACCTACCACAACTTCCGGCAGGGTTTGAGCGGGGGGTTTCAGCCCAGCGGCTCGCTGGAGGCGGAGCTGGGCGTGAGCTGGGGCGAGACGATCGACTTCGCCAACCGCCGCGCCGCCGACTTCGTGGAGACCTCGCTCGAGCTGGAGTTCTTCGCCGGCCGGCGGGTGGAGGGCGAGCTGGAGCTCGACCGCCAGGTCTTCGACGTCGCCGGAGGGGAGCTGTTCACCCTGGACATCGCCCAGACCCGGCTCGTCTACCACTTCAACCTGCGCACCTTCCTGCGCACGATTCTCCAGTACCGGCAGATCGACCGGGATCCCGCCCTCTACACCTTCCCGGTGGCGGCCGACGACGAGGAGCTCCTCACTCAGCTCCTCTTCTCCTACAAGCTCAACGCCCAGAGCGTCGTGCTGGTGGGGTACTCCGACAACCACGCCGGGCGCGGCCCCCTCGACCTGACCCAGACCGACCGCACCGTCTTCTTCAAGATCGGCTACGCCTGGCTGCGCTAGAGGGCCTCGGGCCGGACCGCCAGTGCGAGAACCTGGGTGACCTGCGCGGCGTTGAAGTTGTCGTCGCTGACGAGCACCAGTGTGCGCCGGCCGTCGGGAAGGGGGCCTCCCCAGGCCATCCCCTCCAGGTTGTCCAGGACGAGACCCAGCTCGCCGAGGTCGAGGAGCAACCGCTTCTCGACCGGCCGCGGGGGTCTCCCCACGGCCAGGCTCCCCCGCCCGCGCACGTCGTCGGCCCTCTCGGTGGAGACCAGGTAGAGCCGGGCCGAGTTGCCCACTCCCTCGGAGTAGGCGCGCTCCAGCGCCAGGAGACGGTGCTCGTCGAGGGCCAGCAGGTCCACCAGGCCGTTGGTCCGAAAGCCGTCGGGTGGACGCGGCGCCTCGACCACGGGCTCGATCTCGTAGACGAACTGGGCGCGGGGCCGCCGCGAGCCCAGGGCGTAGCGCACGATGCGAGCCCGCGCGCCGCGGCCCACGTCGGTTTCCGGACCGTCCTGCCCCAGCGCATTCTCCGCCCCCAGAAAGAGCGAGCCGCCCCCCGGGGTCACCGTCAGCGCCTCGAGCGCGAGATTGTGGCGCAGACCCCGGCTCGAGCTCGCCCGTGGGCGCCAGGCCCGGGGCAGCCGGAGCCTGCGGAGCTCGCGGCCGTCCCGCCCGAACTCGCGCAGCGACGGCGCCACCCGGTTCTCCACGCTCCCCTCGGAGGCGACGAGCAGGGTTCCCCTCGGGGTGAGGGCGATCCCCTCGCCGTCCATCACCCTCTCCGGGAGGGGACGGCCGCGCTCATCCCGCAGCGGCGTCATCCCCACGACCTCAACCTCGACGCCCCCGTCCTCCGCGGCCCCCCGCACGTCGATCCGGAGGGTGTAGAAGCGCGGCGGGCCGTTCCGGCCCGGGTCGTCGCAGATGGCGTAGAAGAGACCGGTCCGCGGATCCCGTGTCAGGCCGGAGAGGCCGCCGACCACCGTGCCCTCCACGGTGGCGCCGGGCGCGATGCGGGCCTCCCCGACCAGCTCTACGGCGCCCTTCTCCGCCGCGGCCGCGGCTCCGGCGAGCAGGGGCAGCAGCGTGGCCAGGAGGGCCGACCGGAGTCCGCAGCGCACTCCGGGATGGTAGCGGAGTCCGCGCCTCCCTCCCCGCCGCAGACCGGCGCCGGCTTGAGAGGCCCGGGGCCAGCCGCTAGACTGAAAGACGATGAGAAGGCTGCGGGGCAAGGCCGCCGTTCTCGCGACGCTCCTGCTCGCGACCCTCGCCACGACCGGCGCGGTGGAGCAGAGCCACGCCCACGACGCTCTCGCCGGCGCGAGCGGTCCCGCCGCCCTTCCCCACTTCGAGGCTGGGCACGCCGCCCCCGACGACCGGCTCCACGTGGAGGGGGCGGCCCAGACCGAGCCCGCGGCCTGTCTCGCCTGTCTGCTGCGCGAGCGCCAGCGCGGCGTGGAAGCCCCGCTCTCGCGCCTCGGCGGTCTCTCGCCCGGCCTCGCGACCCCGGTGCGGTCCACCGTCACCGAGGCCGTCGCCGGCGCCCGTCGTCTGCCGCCGTCCCGCGCCCCGCCCGGTAGCTGATCGAGGCGAGCGACCCGGACGCCCTCTGGGGCGCCGGCTCCTCGCGCGAGCCCGCCACCCCGCCGGGGCCGGCGGCGCTCGATCCATGGTGCGACCGGCACGAGCCGGCCCCTCGAAATCGATCCGACCTCCGGGAAAGGCTTCGACCGATGTCCTCGTTCTCTCCCCCCCTCGACCGCCGCCGTGGGCGCCCGCGTCCCCGGTCCCCTCGGACCGTTGCGCCGCTTCTTCCCCTGCTGTTTCTCCTTCTCCTGCCCTCCCCCGGCACCGGCGAGGAGGCCGGCGCCGTCTCCGGCCGGGTGATCACCGCCGACGGCGAGCCGGTGACCGACGCCGTGGTCACCGCGGCGGCATCGCAGTCGTGGGCCGAGACCGACGCCGACGGCCGGTTCCTCCTGGCGCCCGTGCCGCCCGGCGAGCAGCTCCTCGAGATCACCAGCACCCTGCACGGCCGCAGCGTCGAGCGGGTCCAGGTCCCGGCGGGAGACACCGTCCAGGTCGAGCTCGTGGTGCTCAGGCGCGTTCATGCCGAGAGGATCGTGGTCACCGCGTCGCCCGACGCCCGGGGCGAGCTGGACCTCGCGGCCCCGGTCAGCGTGCTCGAAGGACGCGAGCTGGCGCTCGAGGTGCAGGCCACCCTGGGCGAGTCGCTGGCCCGCGAGCCCGGGGTGAGCTCGAGCTACTTCGCCCCCGGGGCCAGCCGGCCGGTGATCCGCGGTCTCGGCGGCGACCGCATCAAGATGATGGAGAATGGTCTCGACACCCTGGACGCCTCGAGCACCAGTCCCGATCACGCCGTGGCGACCGACCCCCTGCTGGCCGAGCGGGTCGAGGTGGTGCGCGGGCCGGCGACGCTGCTCTACGGCAGCAACGCCATCGGCGGGGTGGTCAACGTCCTCGACGGACGCATCCCCGACGCGCCCCGGGCCGGCGGGCTCACGGGCACCGCGGACCTGCGCGTCGGCACGGCGGCCGACGAGCGCGCCGCCGCGGTCTCGCTGGACGGCGGCGGCGGAAACTGGGCCTGGCACGCCGATCTGCTCACCCGCGAGACCGGCGACGTCGAGATCCCGGGCCGCGCCTCCGTCGAGCCCGGCGACGAGGGGAGCTCGCCGGAGGGCGTCCTGCCCAACAGCGACCTCCGGTCGCGGAGCGGTGGCGTCGGGGCGAGCTACTTCTTCGGCGACCGGGGCTACCTGGGGGTCTCGGTGCGCGGCCTCGACACGGAGTACGGAGTGCCTGGCAGTGGCCACGGCCACGGTGAGGACGAGGAGGAGCCCGGCGTCGAGGAGGGAGTGCGCATCGACCTCGAGCAGCGGCGGCTGGACTTCGAAGGAAGCTTCGACCGACCCTTCGAGGGAATCGAGACGGCGCGGCTGCGGCTCGGTGTCGTGGACTACGAGCACGCCGAGATCGAGGGCGGCGGCGAGGTGGGAACCCGCTTCTTCAACGATGCCTGGGAGGGCCGGCTGGCGCTGCTCCAGAGGCGTCGCGGCCCGCACAGCGGCTCCTTCGGCCTGCAGGTCAGGAGCCGCGAGCTCGAGGCCGTCGGGGAGGAAGCCTTCATCTCCCCGGCGCAGAGCCGCAACCTCGGCCTCTTCACCTTTCAGGAGCTGGACCGGGGCCGGGTGCGCTACCAGCTCGGACTGAGGTACGAGGTGCAGGAGACCGCCGTCCGCGCCCCCGGCCTGCCCGACCGCGACTTCGACGCCCTGTCGGCCTCGCTGGGGCTCGTCTGGCAGCCCGCCCCCGCCTACTCGCTGGGCGCCTCCCTGGCGCGCTCCGTCAAGATGCCCAACGGCGAGGAGCTCTACTCCAACGGGCCGCACTTCGCCACCTCGGCCTTCGAGATCGGCGACCCCGCGCTGCGAGAGGAGACCTCCGTGGGGGTGGACGTGACCCTGCGCAAGGTGGAGGGCCGGGTGACCGGCGCCCTCAACCTCTTCGCCAACGACCTCTCCGGCTTCATCTTCCAGGCCTTCACCGGTGCCGAGGAGGACGGCCTCCCGGTGCTCCTCTGGTCGCAGGCCGACGCCGCGTTCCGCGGCGCCGAGCTCGACCTCTCCATCCTGCTGGCGCAGAGCGACCATGCCTCCTGGGACCTGGACCTGCTGTGGGACGTGGTGCGCGCGGAGCTCGATGACGGCGGCGACCTGCCCCGCATTCCGCCGCAGCGCTTCGGGGCCGGCCTCCACTACCGCGGCGACCGGCTGGCCGCCGGAGCCGACGTCAAGCTGGTGGACGACCAGCGCCGGGTCGCTCCCGACGAGACCCCGACCGCCGGCTACACCCTGGTCAACGCCAACCTCAGCTACCGTTTCGTCTTCGACACCTACTTTCTCGACCTGATCATCAAGGGGACCACCCTGACGGACCGCGAGGCCCGCGTCCACACCTCCTTCGTAAAGGACGACGTCCCCCTGCCGGGCCGCAACCTGAGCCTCATCGCCCGCTTCGGCTTCTAGGGTCCGCTGCCCGCGCGGTGCAGCGGCAGGGCGGGCTGTGAGAGGATCGGCCGTCAACACAAGGAGGAGGTATCCCCTGAAGCTGACCCGCGCGTCGCTCTCGCTCGCCCTGCTCGGGGCTCTCGCATGCGCGCCCGCTCCGCAGGCCGAGCCGGCGGTGGATCTGGAGGCGGTCCGAGCCGAGCTGCTCGAAGCCGACCGCGCCTGGGCGGCCGCCTACGAGGCGGCGGCCGACAAGGCCGAGGCCTTCCTCTCCTTCACCGAGGAGGGGATCCGATTCCTGCCCCCGGACCAGCCGATGGTCACCGGGCGGGACGGCGTGGGCGAGATCATCGCCGGCCTCGCGGCGACC
>JAWWBN010000240.1:0-5894 GCA_033720955.1 Thermoanaerobaculia bacterium
ACCTGCGGGTAGACGGAGCGCAGCCGCTCGGCCAGGGCGTGCGCGCGGCGCGCCTCCCGAAAGGCGCCGGCCTGCACCACCCACTCCCGCCCCTCCCGGGCGTCCCGGGCGACCACCGCCGGCGCCGTCCCCACCAGCGTCAACCGCACCCGGGCGGTCCCCGGCCCGACGAGCCCGATCTTCTCCGCCGCGCCGCGGGAGAGGTCGATCACCCGGCCGCGCACGAAGGGTCCGCGGTCGTTGATCCGCACCTTGACCGAGCGCCCGTTGTCGAGATTCTCGACCTCGACCACCGAGCCGAAGGGGAGGCTCTTGTGGGCGGCCGAGATACCGTGCATGTCGTAAACCTCGCCGCTGGCGGTGCGTCTGCCGTGGAAGCCCGGGCCGTACCAGGAGGCGATCCCGCGCTCCTGCCACCCCCTGCCGGGCGCTTCGGGGGCCCGTGTCCGCCCGCCGGAGCAGGCGGAGAGCACGAGCGCCACGAGCAGGGCGGCGGCGACCGCTCTCACACGCGGATCTCCTCCCCCTCGGCCGCCGGGGCCTCGGCCAGGGCCGGCTCCAGCTCCTCGGCCAGGAAGCGCTCCACCTGCTGCGCCGCGCGGCCGGTGAGCCGGATCGGGTCGCGCACCTCCTCCAGCCGCTCGCGGTAGGGGGCGAGCTCGGGGTCCTCCGCCAGCCGGTCGAGCAGGGGGTTCGGCTCGCCGCGCTCCACGGCGGCGTGGGCGTCGAGGCTCAGCCGCCGGATCCGCTCGTGCAGCTCCTGCCGGCTGCCGCCCCCGGCCGAGGCCTCCATGAGCAGCGTCTCCGTGGCCATGAAGGGGAGCTGGTCGCGCACCCGGGCCGCCACCGCCGTCTCGCGGACCTCGAGCCCGGCGGCCACGTCGGCCGTGAGCAGCAGCACCGCATCGGTCAGGAGGAAGGCGTCGGGGAGCACCAGCCGCCGGTTCGCCGAGTCGTCCAGGCTGCGCTCGAGCCACTGGACCGACGCGGTCAGCGGCCCGTTCCAGGTGGTGGTCAGCAGACGCCGGGCCAGGGCGCAGACTCGCTCCGATCGGATGGGGTTGCGCTTGTAGGGCATCGCCGACGAGCCCACCTGACGGCTGCCGAACGTCTCGGAGAGCTCGCCCAGGCCCTGGAGGAGCCGCAGGTCGGTGGCCATCTTGTGGGTCGACTCGGCGATCCCGGCCAGCGCCGCCAGCACCTGGCTGTCCTGCTTGCGGGGGTAGGTCTGACCCGTCACCGGCCAGCTCTCGGAGAATCCGAGCCGCTCGGCCAGCCGTCGGTCGAGGGCCTCGACCTTGGCGTGGTCGCCGCCGAAGAGGGTGAGGAAGCTGGCCTGGGTGCCGGTGGTCCCCTTGGCGCCGCGCAGCCTCAGACCCGAGCGTCGCCGCCGCACCTCGCGCAGGTCCTCGAGCAGGTCCTGCGCCCACAGACAGGCGCGCTTGCCCACCGTGGTGAGCTGCGCCGGCTGCAGGTGGGTGTAGGCCAGGCAGGGGACGTGCCGGGTGCGGCGGGCGAAGTCGGCCAGCGGCCGCAGCGCCGCGGCCAGCCGTCCCTCCACCAGCTCCAGCGCCTCGCGGATGAGCAGCAGGTCGGCGTTGTCGGTGACGAAGGCGCTGGTGGCTCCCAGGTGGAGCCGCCCGCCCGCCGCTCCGGTCTGCTCGGCGAAGTGGCGCAGGTGCGCCACCACGTCGTGACGGGTCTCCCGCTCGATCTCGGCCACGCGGTCGAAGTCGATGGGCGGCGCCGAGCGCAGGGCGGCGAGCTCCTCGGGGCGGATGGGCAGACCGAGCTCGGCCTGGCACTCGGCCAGGGCGATCCAGATGCGCCGCCAGGCGGCGTAGCGGTGGTCGCGGGAGAAGATCCGCCCCATGGCCACCGAGACGTAGCGCTCGTAGAGCGGGTTCTGGGGCGTCTCGGAGGGTTCTGGCATCTCCCGCGAGAGAGTATCGTAGAACGCCATGACGCCGTCCGAACCCCCGCACCCCGAGGGCGCGGAGCAGACCTCCCTGGTGCGGCCGCTGGCGGTGGTGGCCTTCGGGGGCAACGCGCTGATCCAGGCGCGCGACCTGGGCACGGTGGAGGAGCAGAGTCGCCGCGCCGAGGAGGCGGCGCGCTGGCTGGTGGAGATCTGCGCCGCCGGGAAGGACCTGCTGATCGTTCACGGCAACGGCCCGCAGGTCGGCCAGGTCCTGATCCAGATGGAGAAGGGCGCCACCATGGTGCCGCCCGGCACCATGGACTTGGCGGTCGCCGAGACCCAGGGCAGCGTCGGCTACCTGCTCGACCTGGCCCTGCGCAACCGGCTGGCCGCCGCCGGGATGGACCGCAAGGTGGCCACGGTGATCTCCCTGATGGTGGTGGACGCCGACGACCCCGGCTTCGCCGAGCCGACCAAGCCGGTGGGCCCCTTCTTCTCCGAGTACCAGGCGGTGCGGATGCGGCGCCAGAACGGCTGGCGGATGATGGAGGACGCCGGGCGCGGCTGGCGGAAGGTGGTGGCCAGCCCGCGCCCCCTGGAGATGCTCGGCCTGGGCACGGTGGCCGACCTGCTGGCTCGCAACCACGTGGTGATCGCCGGCGGCGGCGGCGGCATCCCCGTGGTGCCTCTGCCCGACGGCGGGCACCGGGGCGTCGAGGCGGTGATCGACAAGGACCGCACCGCGGCGATCCTGGGCACGCGGCTCAAGGCCGAGGTGATGGTGATCGTCACCGACGTGCCGGAGGTCTACCGCAACTACGGCAAGCGCTCCCAGCGGGCGATCCGCCGGATCCGGGTCAAGCAGGCGCGCCGGCTCCTCGACTCCGGCCACTTCCCCCCGGGCAGCATGGGACCCAAGATCGAGTCGGCGGCCGACTTCGTGGACGCCTCCGGCGGCCGCGCCATCATCACCAACGCCGCCTCGCTGCGGCGGGCGATCGAGGGCGAGGCGGGCACCACCGTGGTGCCGTAGCCTGCGATCGAATGGAGAATCTGAGAGGGAGACCGGGATGGCCAAGAGAGACCTGATCTCGATCGACGACTTCTCGCGCGGCGAGATAGAGAGCCTCTTCCGCCTGGCGGGGCGGATGAAGAGCGAGCCGGACCGCTTCGGGTCGGCGCTCGCCGGCCAGTCGCTCGCCATGATCTTCGAGAAGTCCTCGACCCGCACCCGGGTGAGCTTCGAGGTGGGGATGGCCCAGCTCGGCGGCCACGCCCTCTTTCTCTCCAGCCGCGACATCCAGCTCGGGCGTGGGGAGACGATCGAGGACACCGCGCGCGTGCTGTCGCGCTACGTGGACGGCATCATGGCGCGGACCTTCGCCCACGACACGGTGGTGCGCCTGGCGGCGGCGGCGACGGTGCCGGTGATCAACGGCCTCACCGACGACCTGCACCCCTGCCAGGGGCTGACCGACTACTTCACCCTGCACGAGATCTTCGGCGACCTCCTCGGGCGCAAGATCGCCTACGTCGGCGACGGCAACAACATGGCCCACTCGCTGCTGCTCGGCGCGGCCAAGCTCGGCATGGACATCGCGATCGCCTCGCCCGAGGGCTACCGCGTCGACGAGGGCTACCTGGCACGCGCCCGGGCCCTGGCCGCCGACTCGGGGAGCCGGATCGAGCTGGTCGCCGAGCCCGCCGAGGCGGTGCCGGGGGCCTCGGCGGTGACCACCGACGTCTGGGCGTCGATGGGGCAGGAGGGTGAGGCCGAGGAGCGCCGGCGGGCCTTCGCCGGCTACACCGTGGACGGCGAGCTGATGAGCGGGGCGCTGCCGGAGGCGGTCTTCCTGCACTGTCTGCCCGCGCACCGGGGCGAGGAGGTGACCGCCGAGGTCGCCGACGGTCCGCAGAGCCGGATCCTGGACCAGGCCGAGAACCGCCTGCACCTCCAGAAGGCGCTCCTCGCCGTCCTCGTGGGCGGCCACGATCTCTGAGAGCGCGCTACGACGACGTCAGACGCTCGAGAAGGGCGCGCCAGGCGCGGCCGCGGTGGCCGATCGAGTCCTTCACCGCGTCGCCCAGCTCGGCGTAGGTGAGCTCGCTCCCCTCCGGCACGAAGACCGGATCCCAGCCGAAGCCGCCGTCGCCGCGGGGCTCCGGGGTCAGGGTGCCCCGGGTCCTCCCCTCGGCGACCACCGTGCGCTCCGCGTCGCGGTAGAGGAGGGCGCAGCGCGCGGTGGCGCGGCGGTCGCCCAGGCGGTCGGCGAGCCGCGCGATCCCGCCCGGGCCGATGGCCCGCAGCATCCACTTCACCAGGGGCCCCGGAAAGCCCTCGAGCGCGTCGAGCTCCAGCCCGGTCTCCTCGACCACGAGCGGCCGCCCCAGCCGGCGCCACGCCTCGTCGGCCTTGGCCGAGAGCACCTCGAGGAGGTCGAGGGACTGGATCTCGGGCAGGTCGGCCTCGACCCCCTCGAGCTGGGGGCCGCAGAGCCGGCGGGCCTCCGCCAGCTTGCCGGGGTTGCCGGTCACCAGGGCGGCGCCGCCCAGCGCCGCGGCCGTCGCCGCGCGCTCGCGCTCCGCCTTCTCGCGCCAGAGCCGCTCGAGCTCCGCGGCGAGCTCCCGGGTGGCCCGCTCCAGCTCCCCCAGATCGCCGTCGTTGGTCAGGACGCGGTCGGCCGCCGCCCGCCGCGCCGCCCCGTCCCCCTGGGCGGCCAGCCGCGCCTCGGCCTCGGCCCGCTCCATGCCGCGGCGCACGGCCCGCTCCAGCCGGTCGGAGGGGTCGGCCTCCACCGTCACCACCAGGTCGAAGCCCGGGGCGTAGCCGGCCTCCACCAGCAGGGTCGCCTCGAGGACCGCGACGCCGTCGAGCCCCTCGGTGCGGCGCTCGAGCTCGCGACGGACCAGCGGGTGGATCTCCCGCTCCAGGCTGCGGCGGGCGTCGGCATCGGGGAAGACCCGCCGTGCCAGGGCGGCGTGGTCCACCGCGCCGTCGGCGTCGAGGTAGCCGTCGCCGAAGAGCTCGCGGACGGCCCTCGCGCCGGCGGCGCCCGGGCGGTAGAGGTCGGCCACCAGCCGGTCGGCGTCGAGGACGTGGAAGCCCCGCTCCGCCAGGCCGCGCGCCACCGTGGACTTGCCCGACGCCAGCCCGCCGGTGAGGCCCACCCTGAGCAGCGTCATCCCGCGCGGCCCCGGCGTCGGCGGTTGGCGAGGGTGTTCACCAGCAGCATGGCGACGGTCAGGGGACCCACGCCGCCTGGCACCGGCGTGATCGCCCCGGCCACCCGCGAGACCGCGGTGAAGTCCACGTCGCCCACCAGCAGCGAGCCCCGACGCTCGAACGAGCGGAGCTTTCGCTCGTCGCCGGGGAAGAGACGCTCCACCATCCCCGGGTCGGTGATCCGGTTCGTGCCGACGTCGATCACCGTCGCCCCGGGGCGCACGTGGTCCGATCCGATCAGCGCCGGGCGCCCCACCGCGGCGACCAGGATGTCGGCCTGCCGGCAGACGGCGGCCAGGTCGCGGGTGCGCGAGTGGCAGACCGTCACCGTGCACTGCTCCGCCAGGAGAAGGGCGGCGAGAGGCTTGCCCACCAGACGGCTGCGACCCACGATCACCGCGTGCCGACCCTCGCGCCGGATCCCCGAGCGGCGCAGCAGCTCCACGACGCCGGCGGGAGTGGCGGGCACCATGGCCTCCCCGCCGCTCCAGAGCCGTCCGGCGTGAAGCGGGTGGAGGCCGTCCACCTCCTTCTCCGGCCCCAGTCGGTCGAGGGCGCGGTCGGGGTCGAGCCCCCGGGGCAGCGGAAGCTGCACGATCACGCCGTCCACCGCGTCGTCGGCGTTGAGCCGGTCGAGCTCGGCCCCCAACCGGCCGAAGTCGGTGTCGGCCGGCAGCCGGACCGCCTGGCTGGCGAACCCGGCCTCGCGGGTGGCCTTCTCCTTGCTGCCCACGTAGACGGCCGAGGCGG
>JAWWBN010000241.1:0-5859 GCA_033720955.1 Thermoanaerobaculia bacterium
AGCCGGTGCGGAGGAGCGAGCCCAGGAGCTGGTCGAGGGCGAAGGCGGTGGCCAGGACGACCCCCGGCCGGCCGTCGCGCTGGCGGGCCGAGAGCCACGAGCGCGCCCTGCCGAAGGAGACCCCGCCGCCGCCGAAGGCGCAGGCGCTGCCCGGGGCGGCGTGCCGGCGCAGCACCCGGTCGGCCAGGAAGCCGAGACTCGAGTCGGGGACCTGCTCGCGCGACGGGATCAGCGAGAGCACCGGCGCCCGGCCGAGGCGGGTCAGCAGGGCGTCGGGGAAGGTGGCGTCGATCACCGCCTCGTAGAGCTCCGGGTACGGGTGGTGGTGGACGCCGCGGCGCTCGCCGGTGGTGCCGCTGGAGCGGAAGACCTCCCGAGCGGGCGCCGCGGCCAGCTCGACGGTGCGGAAGGCGCTCGCCGGCACGAGCGGCAGGTCGCGCCATCCGGAGGCTCCGTCGGGGGTGACGCCGCGGCGCTCGCAGAGACGGCGGAAGGGCTCGATCCGCTCGTACTGGAAGGCGAAGGCCGCCCGCGCCAGCTCGTCGAAGGTCTCGCTGCGGTCGCCCTCGACGAAGCGCTGGATGCGGTCGGGGAGGCGGCTCTCGGCCATCCCGGAGAGACTACCGCGAGGCCGGCGCCGGGACGTCTGATAGGGTTCCACAACGCAACGGGAGGTGGCAGGCAGGATGGAGTTTCCCTACCGCAAGAAGATCGAGATCGACAAGGCGGAGAGGCCGCGCGAGCCGAAGCAGCTCGCGGTCATCGACCAGACCGGCTGCACCGGCTGCGAGGCGTGCATCGCCTTCTGTCCGGTGGACTGCATCGAGATCGTCCCCGGTCCCGAGCACCCCGACTTCATGAAGCTGGTCGAGGTGGACCTGGAGCGGTGCATCGGCTGCCAGCTCTGCGCCCGGTACTGCCCCTGGGAGACCATCGACATGTGGGGCTACGAGGAGGGGGTCGAGGTGGCGCCGTCGCTGACGGTGCGCTCCCTGATCTACGACTACGACCCCGAGGAGATGCACGAGGCCGCCGAGGCCCGTGCGGCGGCCGGCTCGTGAGCGGCCCGGACGGCGCCGCCGACCCGGAGCTCGAGGCCGCCCTGAAGGCCGTCCTGAAGGTCGTCTTTCGCGACCACCCGCTGACCGCCAACCAGCTTCTGAGCCTGGCCGCCGAGCTGCAGAAGGTGGGCGTCCACCGCCTGGTGGAGGAGCACCTGGAGCGCAGCCGCCGGACCGAGCGCTAGCGGGGTGCGGCGAGCCTCCCTCCCGGGAGGAGGCCGTCACCTCAAAAAAAGGCCCCGCTCTCGCGGGGCTGAGGAGGAGGGATGGAGGGGAGTCGCGCCGTCGCGGCTCGGCCTCCACCCTTGAGTACGGAAAAACGGGGTCGATCGTTCAGTTTTTCTGACGCGAGGCCGCGGTGGGCTCGATCCCGGCGAAGAAGCGCCTCGCCGCTTCGCCGGGATCGCCCACCAGGCTCTCCGGCTCGTCGCCCGCGGTCCACTCGGCGGGCAGGTGGGCGCGGTAGGGCCGCTGGAGAAAGCGGCGGTCGAGAAGGGCGATGATGCCGACGTCGTCGGCCGAGCGGATCAACCGGCCGGCGGCCTGCACCACCCGGGTCATGCCGGGGACCACGAAGGAGTACTCGAAGCCGCGCTCGAAGCGCTCCTGGTAGTACCCGCGCAGCAGCTCCTGCTCCAGGGTCACCGCGGGCAGACAGGGCCCCACGACGACGACCGCCTGGAGCATCTCGCCGGGGTAGTCCACCCCCTCGGCGAAGACGCCCCCCGCCACCGCCATGAGCAGCACCGGACCGGCCAGCGGGGAGCGCAGCAGATGCAGCATCTCGGTGCGCTCGCGGTCGCTGTCGCCGCGTTCCTGGACCAGCACCCGCCGGCCGTCCAGCTCGAGCCGCGCGTGCACCTGGCGCAGGAACTCGTAGCTGGGGAAGAGAGCCAGGGTGTTGCCCGGCACCTCGCGCACCATCGCCGCCAGACGCTCGGCGATCGGTCCGTAGTTGCCGGCGCGCTCGCGGTAGGTGGTGGCGACGGTGTCGTCGATCACCACCCGGCGGTTCTCGGCCGGGAAGGGGCTGGGCACCGAGATCGAGGCGGTGCGGTCGGCGTCGAAGCCGATGAGGTCGCGGTAGAACTCGGGCGGCGACAGGGTGGCCGAGAGCCCGATGGTGGACCGGGTGCGGTTGATCACCCCGCCCAGGAAGCGGCTGGGGTCCTTGCAGAGCACCCGGATCCGGTCCTCGCCGTCCGCCCGCTCGACGCAGTGGCTGAAGGCGTCGCCGGAGGAGAGGGCGAGGCCGTCCAGGAAGCGCAGGAGGTCGAAGTAGAGACCCACGAAGGGGTCTTCGGCCCGGTAGCTGGTCGTCTCCCGCTGGTGCTCGAGATAGGCCACGAAGGCCTCGTCGAAGTCGGGACGCAGCGCCCACAGCTCGTCCTCGGGGAGGAGCGCCTCCGCCGCCCGGACGGCGCCCCCCAGCTCTTCCAGCCCGTGGTCTACGGCGCGCGAGATGGTCTTGGCCAGGCGCCGGCAGCAGGCGGCGGCGTCGGCCTCGGCCGCCGAGCGCCCCACCGGCAGCGCCTCGGCCGCCCGCCACGCCTCGAGGGCGGAGAGCGACGGGCTGTAGTAGCCGCGGCCGCGCTCGACCAGGTTGTGGATCTCGTCCACGATGACGACGACGTTCGACAGGTCGGAGTCGCGGCTGAAGTGCGACAGCGAGACGTAGGGGTCGAAGGCGTAGTTGTAGTCGCAGACCACCACCTGGGCCTTGCCGGTGAGCTCCAGGCTCACCTCGAAGGGACAGACCTCGGTCGCCGAGGCCACGGCGTAGACGTCGTCGGGGAGCAGGGTGGGGAAGTCTCCCAGCAGGCGCCGGACGATCCCCGAGCGCTCCACCTTGAGGTAGTAGTCGCGCGCGTAGGGGCAGAACTCCTCGTGGCAGATGACCTCGTCGTTGGCGCACATCTTGGCCTTGGCGCGCAGCCGCAGCGAGTGGAAGGCGCGCTCCTCGTTGAGGATCTCCAGCACCCGGGTGGCCATCTCCTGCTGCAGGGTCTTGGCGGTGAGCACGTAGACCCGCTGCTGGCGCTCGAGGGCGAAGCGCAGCGCCGGCAGCAGGGCGGCGACGGTCTTGCCGATGCCGGTGGGCGCCTCCACCAGCAGGTGCGACCGGGTGGAGAGCGCCTCCTCCACCGCCGCGACGATCTCCGGCTGGCCGGGGCGCATCTCGGGATAGGGGAAGCGCAGCCGCCCGCCTGCCCGCCGCCGCCGCTCGGCCGCCTCCGCCTCCTCCTGGAGCGCATGGATCAGCCGGTTGAGCCGCAGGCGGACGGCGGTCTCCACCTCGTCCGGGTCGAAGTCGATCTCTTGGCGCTCTGTGCGGCCGCTGCCGATCTCGATCAGCACCAGCTCCACCCCCGCCACCTCCCGGCCGAGCCGCGACAGCATCCAGCCGTAGATGAGCGCCTGGCGCTCGTAGATCTCGCGGGCTCCGGCGGAGAGCTGCCCGCCGCGTCGCACCGACTTGATCTCCTCGACCACCGCGCCGCCGCCGGCCGCCTGGCGCAGGCCGTCGATCCGCCCCTGCACCGTCACCCGCCAGCCGCGGTGGTCGAGCTCTACCGAGACGGGCACCTCGCGCTGGTATGCGGGGCTCTCGGCCAGCGCCTCCTCCTGGTAGCGGCTGTGGATCGCCTGCCCCATCCAGAGCCGCTCGTAGCCGCCGCGGTTGACGAAGCCCAGGTTGCGGCGGAGCCGCGCGTCCAGCAGGTCGGCCACCGCCAGCTCGAGGGTCCGCTCCTCGAAGTCGAAGCGCGGCGCCATGCGGGGAGTATAGGCGCGTCCCGCGGCACGAGCCGCGGAGCGGGACGGCCCGTCGGTGGGCCGGGTGCGTGCGCCGCGCCGGCCTAGCGGCGCCCGCCCGACCGGGCGGCGGCGCCCGGGACCGACGGCTCCGGCCCCGACTGCGAGGCGACCAGGAAACCGTCGGGCTCGAACGCTACGTCCGCGTAGGTGAAGACGCCGGGGAAGCGCGCCACGAAGTTGGCGCTGGTCCCGGGCGGCAGCGACGTCGCCGAGAGCTCGGCGAAGGCGCTCGCGAGCTCCTCGCCGTCGGCGTCCAGCAGCCGCACGCCGAGTGTGGTCGAGAGAACCGCGTGGGGGCTGGTGTTGGCGAGACGGCCGACGATGAGCACCCCGTCGGCGCCCTCGGCGGGCGGCTGCTCGCTCCAGCTCGTGACCTGGAGCCGTGGGCGCTCCGGCTCCTCCCCCTCGGCGGTCTGCTGCTCCGTTGCCGGGTCTACGTGCCGCACGTCGGCGTCGGTGATCACCAGCCCTCTCTTTCCCGTCGCGGCCGTCGGGCGACGGATCGGCAGGGCCGGCGGCTCGGGCTCGGGCTCCGGGGCCGCCTCCGCCCGGGCCGCGCTCTCCGTGGCGGCGCGGCTGGCGGCGAGGTCCACGTCGCCGGCTCGCATCGAGGCCAGCGCTCCGCCGGGCAGCCGGAAGATCACCAGCCCGTCGCGCACCGTCCAGGACCCCTCGGTCTCGACGCTCTCCCCGTCGCGGGTCACCAGCCAGTCGGCGGCCGCCGGCGGGCCGGCGGCGAGGCCGGCGGCGCAGGCCAGGAGAAGGGTCAGCGCGCGGCGCATCAGAACTCTCGCCAGTTCTTCTCGATCAGGCAGACGGGCACCGGGGCGATGAAGACGACACCGGTGTCGGCCTTCAGGGTCTTGATGTCGATCCGGTAGTTGGCGAACTTGCACTCCGGCGGGAAGAGGCTCTTCATCTCCTCCATCACCTGGCGGAGCTGGTCGGTGAGGTCGTCGGCCGTGGGCGTCGGCGGCTCGTTGCCGGAGCCCGTGGGCGGGTTGGCGTTGCCGCCCTGCTCGGTGTACGGCTGCGTGACGAACGAGGAGGCGAGCAGGAAGCGGCTGCGCACGCCCGCGACCTCGACGAAGGAGTTGCCGTTGGTGGTGTTGACGATGAAGATCCGGCTGCCCCCGGTCTTCGAGCAGAGGGGGTTCTGGCCCGAGGTGACCAGGACGTCCGGCTGGTAGGAGGAGAAGAAGGTCACTCCGGCCAGCGAGAAGGCGTCCGAGATCACCCGCTCCTCGTCGTCGAGGATCAGGTACCACCCGCGCTGGCCCACGCCCCGGCTGGTCAGGAGGTTGGGCCCGATGTCGGGGCTGTTGGCGGCGAGCCCCACGAAGTCGTTCTCCGTCTGGGGCAGCGCCGAGTCCAGGAGGAGGTCCGTCTCGTCGACGAAGACGTAGAAGCGGCCCGACTGGGTGTTGCCGGACCAGAGGTCCTCGCGGTCCCCGGTGCCGAAGGCGAGCGCGTAGCGGCCGAGCTCGGCGGCGAAGATCACCGCCGGCTCGTGGTAGATCGGCCGCGGCAGGGTGGTGGCCGAGCCGCCGTCGAAGTTGGTGGTGAAGATGGCGCGCGGCTCCCACACCGGCTGACCGCCCGACGTGAGCGGGAAGCGCCGGACCGTGAAGGTGACCGGGTTCCCGTCGTCGTCCACCTTGGTGCTCTGCACCGTGTGGTCCACCAGGCTGTGGGCGTCGCCGTCCGACTCCAGGTGGAGGTCGACCCGGAAGAGGTACCCGCCGACGGTGCCGAGGTAGACCCGGTCGAGGTACCCGTCCTGGTCGGTGTCCACCGCGGCGGCGCCGCCGGGAGCGGGGCCCGCGGAGCGGTGCTCGTCGTCGATCTCCACCAGGAGCTGCCGCTTGTAGACCGTCCGCCCGGTCTCGATGTCCACCATGTACAGCCAGTCGCCGCGCATCGCCACCGGCGGGGCGCCGGCGTCGGGCTCCTCGCGCGGGTCCCAGTTCTTGCGGCCGGG
>JAWWBN010000242.1:0-5754 GCA_033720955.1 Thermoanaerobaculia bacterium
CGAAGTCGAGCAGCAGCCACGTGTTGAGGGCGAGGAAGACCGCCACCGCGGTCCCCCCCCGCGGCCATCAGCTTGAGGGCCACCGAGCGGTCGCGTCGTAGCACCAGGAGGGTCCCCGCGACCAGCGGCACCGCCGCCGGGGCACCGTTGAACTTGGAGCTCAGACAGAGGCCCACCGCGGCGCCCGCCAGCAGGTAGCTCGAGAGCCGGCGGCGCTCAACGGCGACCAGGGCGGCCCAGACGGCGAGCATGAGGGTCGCCACCAGCACGATGTCGGGCTTCAGGACGGCCGCCTGTCGGAGGTGCCAGGGCACCGCCGCCAGGAGAAAGGCCGCCAGCACCCCCACCGGCTCCCCCAGGACCCGGCGGGCGACGAGGCAGGTCAGGAGAAGGGAGGCGACGCCGATAAGACAGTTGACGCCCCGCGCCAGCACGTAGCCGGTGGGGGTGAAGGCCAGCGAGTCGGCCTTGCCCTCCCGCGTGATCCGGTTGAGGGGCCGGCGCTCCAGCACCCGGAGCGCCTCCCGCCCCGTGCCGCGGTAGAGGGCCTCGCTCGCCGCCAGGGGGATCAGGTGCGGCAGGTAGGAGAGGCTGGGGTGGAAGCCGTTCTCCGGCCAGAGGCGGCCGGTGTCCAGCATCCAGGCGGCGTTGCGGACGGTGAAGCGCTCGTCGTAGGCCTTGCGGTGGGTTGGATCGGCCTGCGCCACCCAGAGCTCGAGCCCCAGGGCGGCGGCGAGCACCACCAGCAGCAGCGCGCGCCGGGGCCGGGAGCTCCGGCCCCCGGCGGGCTCAGGGGCGCCGTCGGCCGGGGACCTCATAGCTCCAGGAGACGAGGATGGCGTCGGGGTCGAGGCGGCCCCGGCGGCGCAGCCGCACGGGCTGCGGAGCGGGACGCAGGGGGAAGCGCTCGGAGACGAAGCGGTGGCCCCCCTCTTCGGCGCGGGCCCAGTAGAGCGGCAGCCTGCGCCCGCCGACCTCGAGGGTCGCGCCAGCCGCGGTGGGGGCGCCCAGCAGCACCTCCAGCGAGCCGTAGACGTTGCGCCGGCGTTGGGGCAGGGCCGGCACCCGGCCCGCCAGGAGCCCTGCCTGCGCCGCCGCCTCCAGCGGCAGCCGCACCTGCGCCCGACGGTTCCAGGGGTGGATCAGCATCTGCAGCGCCGGGCCGCGGCGGGAGAGCACGCCCGGCCGGACCACCTGATCTTCGCTCTCGGGAAAGCGGGCCAGCCGGCGCGCGTGGAAATCGGCTCCCGGCTCGTCGAGGCGCGCCAGCGGAAAGATCTCGACGTCGGCCAGGTCGAGCCGGCGACGGCCCGCCTGCGCGAGATCGCCGGTGTGCTCGGCCGCCGCCTGGCCGTGCCCCCAGGCCCGAACCGGCGGCAGATAGTGGTCCCCCTCGCGCTCCACCCAGATCAGACGGCCGCCCAGCGGCCGCGGCAGCCGAGCGGCCAGATACTCCGACGCCACCGCGTAGGTGGTCGGCACCCGGAGCGGATAGGCCCAGGCGACGAGCGCCGCCTGGAGCCAGAGAACGAGGGCCGCGGCCGCCCCCGCCGCGGCGGGCCGGAGACGCCCGAGCCGCCGGCCGGCGAAGGTCAGGGCGTAGGCCGCCGCCAGCGAGGTGAACGGGATCGCCGGCAGCAGCAGGTTGCCCTTGGCCCAGGTGAAGAGAGCGGAGCTCGACAGGGCGTACCCCGCCACCGCCACCACCACCATCCCCCGGGCGCGTCGCTCGGTGCCGGTCCGGCTCCGGTCGGCGACCCCGCGACAGAGGAGCAGGAGGCCCGCCGCCGCCGCGGCGCCGATCAGCGGACCGTGGAAGGTGGGCGAGAAGGGCGCCGTGGCGCTGTGCACCAGCACCGACAGCCGCCCCTCTCCCCGGCCGCCGTAGATCTCCAGGTTGCTCCGCGCTCCCTCCATGAGGATCCCCAGGTGCGGGTTGAGCGCCACGAAGACGGCCGCCGCCACCCCTCCGGCCGCCGCCAGCCAGAGCAGCCGCCGGGGGCGCTCGCGTGCCTGGAGCGCCGTCACCATTCCCAGCGGCAGGGCGGCGAGGACGCCGTAGGGCTTGGTGGCGGCGATCAGCCCGACCCCGGCTCCGGCCAGGAGATAGGTCCGGCGGGCGGGCCGCTCGAGCAGGTCGAGGGTCAGCCAGAAGGCCACGAGAACCGTGACCACCAGCAGGCTGTCCGGCTTGATGTAGGCCGACAGCCGCAGGTGCTCGGGCACCACCGACAGCAGAAAGGCCGCCAGCAGGCCCGTGGGCGGATCGAAGAGACGGCGGCCGACCAGGAACAGGAGCCAGATGCCCAGCACCCCGTAGAGGGAGCCCAGAGTGCGGCAGATCAGGATCGCGCCGGGGGTGAAGCGCTCGCCCGTGCGCATCTTGAAGAGGTCGTCGCCCGTCCACCGGTGGACCGCCTCCGCCGCGCCCAGCAGGGCCGCCTGGGGCAGATACGAGAGGCTCGGATACCACCCCCAGGCCGGCTCGAGCCGGCCGTCGAGGATGCGGGCCACGTTGTCCAGGGTGTAGCGCTCGTCGAAGAAGCGCCGGTAGTCGAGCCCGCCGCTGGCGAACCAGATCCTCACCGCGAAGGCGCCGACGAGCAGCAGGCCGAGCAGGAGCCGCACCCTCCGCCCGCTGCGCCCGCCGGGCTCCCGCGGGTCGGCTGCGGACGCGGAGAGGGGCATCGAGTTCGGCGGTCGGTTGGGGTCGAAAGACCCGTGGCGACGGGATTATAGGGCGCTGGCGCCCGCGGACACCTGTCCGGCCCGACCCGGACACCTGTCAACCCCAGGCCCGCAGCCCCACTCGAGGGGATCTCCCAAGGGACTGAAAACAAACGAGTTGCCACGTCGTAGAAAGGTGGCACGCGCCTCGCTTCCCCTGCCGCCGAGGAAGGAGCTCGAAGATGGTGCAAGGGACCTCCGCCATGGACCGGCCGATCGAGAAGAGCGGCCGTTTCAGCCGTCGGCAGAAGCTCTGGATGCTGGTCGCGGCGGCGGCCCTCGTCGCGGGCGCGCTCCTCTACCCGTCGGCCCGTCGCTGGGCCAGCTCGGAGATCTCGATCGACGTGGCCCGCATTCGGCTGGCGACGGTCGAGCGCGGCGACCTGGTGCGCGACGTGGCGGTGCAGGGCAACATCGTCGCCGCCTTCCGCCCCACCCTGATCGCTCCGGCGCGGGGCATCGTGCGGTTGACCGCCAAGCCGGGACAGGTGGTGGCCACCGGCGACCCGTTGGCGACCGTCGAGAGCCCCGAGGTGGAGAGCCGGCTCGAGCAGGAGCGCTCCACGCTGCGGTCGCTCGAGAGCGAGCTCGAGCGGCAGCGGATCCTGGCCAAGCAGGCGGAGATCCAGGCGCGCCAGGACCTCGGGCTGCTGGGCCTGGAGCTCGAGGCGGCGAAGCGGGCGATGGATCGCGCCGAGCGCACCCGCGCCGAGGGCATCCTGAACGATGTCGAGTACGAGCGCGCCCAGGACGATCTCGAGATGGCGCAGCTCAAGCTGGACCTGGCTCGCGAGAGCGGTGAGCTCGAGAAGGAGACCCTCGAGTTCGAGATCAGCGAGAGCCGCTCGCGGCTCGAGCGCCAGCGGCTGGTGACCGCCGACGTCGAGCGCCAGGTGGACGAGCTGACCATCCGGTCGCCGGTGAACGGCCTGGTCTCGCGCGTGATGGTGAACGACCGCGACTCGGTGACGCTGGGGCAGCCGCTGCTGATGGTGGTGGACCTCTCCGAGTTCGAGATCGAGGTCATGATCCCCGAGAGCTACTCCGACGAGATCACCCCCGGAACCGAGGCCGTGATCACCTACGACGGCAGCGAGTACCCCGGCACCGTGCGGAGCGTCTCGCCCGAGGTCGAGGGCAGCCGCGTGCGCGGCGTCGTGGTCTTCGCCGGCGACGCCCCCGAGGGCCTGAAGCAGAACCAGCGGGTCCCCACCCGGCTGGTGATCGAGACCCGCCCCGACGTGCTGAAGGTCGCCCGCGGGCCCTTCCTCGAGAGCGGTGGCGGCCGCATCGTCTACCGCGTCGAGGACGGGGTGGCGGTGCGCAGCCCCTTCGAGGCGGGCGCCCTCTCCGTCTCCGAGATCGAGGTCGTCTCCGGGCTGGACCTGGGCGACCAGATCATCGTCTCCGACATCACCCGATTCGACGACGCCGAGCGCGTCCTGCTGCGGGACTGACCGTCCGCGGCGCGCCACCACCTCCCACCAGAAGAAAGGACCCGCCCATGATCCTCATGCAAGCCATCAAGAAGATCTACCGCACCGAGCACGTGGAGACCCACGCCCTGAGCGACTTCAGCCTGGAGGTCGCCGAGGGCGAGTTCATCTCCGTCATGGGTCCCTCCGGCTCGGGCAAGACCACCTTCCTGAACGTCGCCGGCCTGCTCGACACCTTCGACGAGGGGAGCTACCACCTGGACGGCGAGGACGTCAGCCGGCTCTCCGACCGCGCCATGTCGCGGATCCGCAACGAGAAGATCGGCTTCATCTTCCAGTCGTTCAACCTGATCCCCGATCTCGACGTGTACGACAACGTCGACGTGCCGCTGCGCTACCGCGGAATGTCCGCCCGGACGCGGCGGCCGGCGATCGAGGAGTCGCTGGAGATCGTCGGGCTGACCTCGCGCATCAAGCACTTTCCCTCCCAGCTCTCCGGTGGTCAGCAGCAGCGGGTGGCGGTGGCGCGCGCCCTGGTCGGGACGCCGCGGCTGATCCTGGCCGACGAGCCCACGGGCAACCTGGACACGGCCATGGCCAACGAGATCATGGACCTCCTGGAGAAGATCAACCGCATGGGGACCACGGTGGTGATCGTCACCCACGACCCCGAGCTGGCGGCCCGCGCGCAGCGTCAGATCCACCTGCTCGACGGCCGCATGATCGACATCGACTCCGCCTCCCAGCCGGCGCCGCTCTTCCAGGCGGCCCGCGCCGCCGAGGCGGAGGCGGCCGAGGCCTGAGGAGGAGCAAGATGATCGGCTATCAGCTCAAGATCGCGCTCAAGAGCCTCAAGCGCAACCCGGTCCTCTCCACCCTGCTGGTGCTCGGCATCGGGCTCGGGATCGCCGTCTCGACCGGCTTCGTGACCACCTACTACATGCTCGCCCAGGATCCGATCCCGGAGAAGAGCGACCGGCTCTTCCACGTGCAGATGGACGCCTGGGACCCCAACCGGCCGTGGGACGACGACGACCCGACCGAGCCCCCCGACCAGCTCACCTGGCGCGACATGGAGGCCGCCTCGGCCTCCGACATCCCGACGCACAAGAGCGGCATGTTCAAGGCCCAGCTCACGGTGCACCCCGAGGGGGAGGAGGCCCGGCCCTTCCGGGCGATGACCCGGATGTGCACCGGCGATTTCTTCCCGATGTTCGAGGCGCCCTTTCTCTACGGCGGCGGCTGGGGCGCCGGCGCCGACGAGAGCGGCGAGGCGGTGGTGGTCCTGCGGCACGACGTCAACGAGCGGCTCTTCGGCGGCGGGAACAGCGTCGGCCGCAAGCTGCGCATCGAGGACCGCGAGTTCACGGTGACCGGCGTGCTGGCGCCGTGGAAGCCCAGCCCCAAGTTCTACGACGTCACCAACTTCCAGTACGACAAGATCGAGGAGATCTTCCTGCCGCTGGCGCTGACCCGCCCGCTGGAGGTCTACTCGAGCGGCAACACGAGCGGGTGGAAGTTCGACGGCGGTGACGCCCACGAGGACTTTCTCCAGTCGGAGAACACCTGGCTGCAGATGTGGGTGCAGCTC
>JAWWBN010000243.1:0-5740 GCA_033720955.1 Thermoanaerobaculia bacterium
CGAGTCCGTCCGCGGCGACGCCCAGCCGGTCGAGACCGGTCGGCCAGAGCCGCACGATCGGCGGCCCGGGGAGACAGCGCCATCCCCCTCCCCTCGACCGGGACAGGGCCAGCCCGTCGTCGGCCAGCAGGCTCGCCTCGCCTCCCGAGCGAGCCAGCTCGGCCGCCAGGACCGACTTGCCGCAGCCGCTCGGACCCAGGAGACCCACCGCCAGGCCCTCCACCGCCACCGCGCTGCCGTGCAGCACCGGAACGCCCCGCGTCTCGAGCCAGAGCGGCAGAGCGTGGGTGAAGAGGTGGTGCGCGGCGGCCGCGGGCTCCGAGGCCCATTCCATCCGGATGGACGTCTCCCGGCAGCGGTAGATCCCGTGGCCGGCCGCCGAGACCGCCAGTCCGAAGCCCTCCGGCTCACGGAAGAGGGCGAAGCGCCCCTCGGTCGCATCCCACGGCCCCCGGGGCTCCGACACCCAGAGCTCGTCCACCTCGGGCAGCTCCCGCACCGTTCGGTAGCCGAGCTCGAGCGAGGTCCCGCGGTCGCCGTGGTCGTCCGGCAGCGGGCGCAGATAGGGGCGAAACGCCTCCGGCAGGCGGCCCCGCACGGCCACTCCGCAGACGGCCCCCGAGATCTCCCGCTGCCGACTCGCCACCCTCGGCCCCCTCCTACCCACCCCGCGCCAGGCGGCGGCACCAGAGCTCGTAGCCGATCACCCGCCAGAGGATCGTGTGCCCGAAGGCGATCGAGCGGCTCGGCGACAGGTAGGGCTCGAGCCACTCTCGCCGGACCCACCGCGGCCAGTCGGAGCGGGCCCGCTCGAAGAGCAGCCTCCGCAGATCTGCCCGGCGGGCCTCGATGCCCCGGAGAAAAAACCCGCCGAGGAGGCCGGTTCGCCCCCCCTCGACCACCTCCTCCGGCAGCCGGCTCCGAAAGGCCTCGCGGACCAGAAGCTTGCTCCGGCCGTCCCGGTGGTGCCGGTAGGCCGGCAGAGAGGCCGCGAAGGCCAGCAGCGGCCACGACCAGTAGGGGTCTCCCCGCTCCGCTCCGCAGAGCGCCGCGAGACGCTGCTCCTCGGCCTCGAGCTCCCGGTGCCGGCTCCCGGCGACGGCCTCCAGCCGGTCACACAGCCGGGTCGTCTCGGGCAGGTTCGGCGACGGCGGCTCCTCCGGCAGCAGCGCGCGGGCCCGGCGGGTCAGCCAGGGGGCGCGCCGACGCCGCAGCGGGGCCGGGGCCGCCGGCAGGAGCCGGCGAAGAGAGCGCCGCGCGAACCGGTCGCCGCGGGCCGCCCGCCCCACCGTGCCGGCGAGGCCGCGCGCCGCCCCGCGGCCGGCGTCGGCCAGCAGATCGCGCAGCCAGAGATCGGAGACCGCCCCCAGCGCATCTCCGCCGTCCCCCACCAGCACCCGGGCGCAGCCGGCCTCCCGGGCCGCCGCGTAGAGCCGCGCCTTCAGGGCCGCGAAGGGGTTCAGGTGGGGCGAGTCGGCGCGGACGAAGCGCTCCTCGAAGCCGTCGCAGAGGGGGTGGAGGCCGTCGCCCGGGAGCCATCGCACCTCGAGGTCGAGCTTCCGAGCGGTCGCCCGGATCCGGTCGCGCTCATCGGCCTCCGGGTCGTCCTCGAAGGTCCACGAGAAGGCGGTGACGCCACGGGGCGCCACCGCGGCCACCGACGAGGAGTCGAGGCCGCCGCTGAGCGACACCGCCACCTCCCGGGCCTCGAGCCCACCGGTCTCGACCTCCCCCACGGCCTCCTCCAGAAGCCCCCGGAGACCGTCCGCGGCCTCCCGCCCGGAAAAGCTCTCGCCGCCCGCCTCCGGAAAGCGCCAGTAGCGCTCCACGGCGGAGTGGCTCGAGCCCACCCGCAGGCGGTGCGCGGGAGGCAGCTCGCGAATGCCGCGGAAGTAGCTCCGCTCCGTGGCTCCGAAGCGGAAGCCGAGAAAGCGGGCCACCCTCTCCTCGTCGGGGTCGGCCGACAGCCCGCCGCGGAGGATCGGCGATGGGCCGCTGGCGGCGATCAGCCTGCTGCGGTCGAGGGCGTAGCAGACCGGGATGCCGCCGAGATGATCGAGCGCGATCTCGATCCGCGCCTCGCCGGGGTCGGCGGCGATGAGAACGAAGCCGCCGCGCAGGCTCCCGAGCTCCTCGTCTCGCAGCAGCGGCCCGCCCCGCTCCTCCCGGCGCCTGCCCTCCGCGCCTTCGGAGGCCGCCGCGAGCGCCGTGCCATCCGGGAGCTGCCGCCCCACGACGGCGAGAACGGTCCCCGCCTGCGGCGCGAGCGCGCCTCCGAGCCGGACGCCCGGTCGTCCGCCGCGAGGGCTTCGCACGGCGATCCCCACCGGACCGCGGCGAAAGGCGGCGAGCTCGCCCCCCTCCGCCGGCAGAGAGGCGGCCAGGGAGTCCAGGAGCCCCGGCCCGATCTCGCCCCCGCCCCGGTCCAGGACACAGACGAACGAGCTCATCAGCCGGCCTCCCCCGGGAGGGCCCCGGCCACCGCCGGCGGCCTACGGTTGGTTCCCGAGACCGCTGCCGGAGTCCACCACCTGCGAGCCGCCGAAGCGGGTGACCTCCGCGAGACGGCCGTAGGAGGTGAGCCGCGGCGACCGGTACGGCTGGCGGGGGGGCAGCGGGTCCCCCGGCCGGCTGGAGCGATGCGCAGAGGCGCCCTTCGCTCTCGGGCTGGGGTTGGGGCGTTCGATCGCACTCATGATGAGCGTTCTTCGGGTGGCACCCGGCGGCGGACCTGGAAGCTGTCCGTCGTCAGGGCTGCAGTCCGATCGTCACGTCCCCCTGTGTGATCCAGTTGTCCTGAAGCTCCTGGAACGAGGCGCCGAGCGCCTGCCGGCCGGCGAGGATCGCCTCGCCCAGCGTGAGTCCCGCCCGCAGACCGTCGAGGACGTGGGCCGCCATCAGCTCGTTCTCGGCCAGGTTGGCGAGCGCGACGGCGCCCGAGATGGCCACCGCACCGTGGGCACCGCCGTACAGCAGCTCGTGCCCCAGCACGTTGGCGCTCGGGCTCACGTCGTAGGTCGTCTCGCAGGCCAGGGGCACCATCAGCGTGGGCCGCCCGTCGTTGGTGAGGTCGGCCACGTTGGACGTCGTCAGCAGGCTCCGGAAGGCCCAGACGCTGGCCGACGAGTGGCCGGAGAAGGTGGTGATGGCGCGGCCCTTGTCGAGCGAAGCCCGGAACGCCTGCCGGGCGGTCGCGACGTTCGCGTGGTCTTCCATCTCGAGAGTCGTCACGTCGGGCCAGGCGAGCCGGGTGCGCAGGCGGTCGATCTGGGCGCCGAAGTCGTGCACGCCGTCGGTCTCCTCGGCCACCAGGAGAGCCGTCCCGCCGGCGGCGAGGCCGCTCTCCCTCCACGCCTCTCCCTTGGCCACGATCGTCGCCAGCTCGGAGGGCTCCCGCACCGAGAACTGGGCCACCGCCTTGTCGCCGATGCCGTCGCCGTCCAGGTCCACCAGGCGGTTCTGACTCGGGGCGTAGAAGCTCGCTCCCACCCGCGCGGTCGGCAGCGGGATGAAGCTCAAGCAGCTCGAGATGTAGTTCCTGCGGTCGTAGCAGTCGGTGCCCACGAGCTGCACGTGGCGGAAGGGGTGGAAGCTGTCGCGCAGCGCCAGGTAGTCGGTGATGGCGGAGGGCAGGGCCATGCCGAAACCGACCGCGTTGTAGACGTCCTCGACGTCCACCACCACCGGGCTCCACGCCGACCGCTGGGCGAGGTAGTCGTCCAGGGCCGGGCTGCCGATGAAGCTCGAGCCGGCGATCACCACCAGGTCGGCGGGTCCGGCGAGAAGATCGGGCGGCGCCGCGGTGGTGAAGACGGCGGGGAGGTGGGGCAGCTCGGTCACCCAGAACCGCTCCGCCTCCATCGACTGGAACTCGGCCGCGTAGCCGGCGCCGGAGCGCTGGACCCGCGGCTGCACCCGGGTCAGGGCGCCGTCCGCCTCCTCCCGATAGACGGCGACGGAGGCGCCGGCCAAGCCCTCGATCCGATAGCCGGAGGACCAGGGATCGGGGGCGAAGTCCAGGGTCGGTCCGAGGTAGGGAGCCGCATGACGCACGCCCCACCGGTCCACCAGCACCAGCGAGAAGAGGTAGTCGGTGGAGAAGTGCAGCTCCACCTGGTGGAGGCCGGGCTGGAGGGCGCCCCGGGCCAGGCCGACCGTGATCTCCCAGTCCTGCTGGCCGGAGGTCGAGGCCGACGTCAGGTGCTCGCGCGACCCGTCCGGGCGGACCAGCCAGACCTCGACGTTGTGCTCGGGGATCGGCTGGCCGCCGGCGTCCTCCAGCGTCGGCAGGTCGGTGACCGAGCCCAGGCTCACGATCAGCTCGCCCGGTCCGTCGGCCAGGGGCCCGTCGATCGGCAGGCTCAGGCTCGCCACGCGGGGCGCGCCGCCGCCGATCGCCAGGATCGAGCGGTTCACCCACGGATCACCGGTGGGCGACTGGTGGTGGTAGAGCACCGGCTCGTCCACCCCGATCTCGGCCAGATAGAACGGCGACGGAGCGGTCGCCCTGCCCTGGCCGATCTGCCCCGCCCGGCGGGCGCGGCTCGCGTCCACCGAGACCTGGTAGAGGCTCGCGTCGATGTAGAGAGCGTCGTCGCCCTCGGGGGCCCGGCCGAGAAACTCGATGGCGCCGCCGGGACCGAAGCTCGAGCCGCCGTCGATCCACCGCGCCACGGGCTCGCCCCGCCAGGTCACCGCGATCTCCCGCGGATGCACGCCGGCCAGGTCGAGGCCGCCGTCGCGGAGAGCCTCGTAGGTGACTCGCTGGATCCCGGTCTCGGTTACCGCCACGTGGGTCTGGGGCCCCTCGGCGAGCACCACGGCGCCGTTGGAGCGCGCCGCGGCGTTCCCGCGGAAGGCTGCGTTCGAGCGGCCCCTCCCGCGGCCCTGCGCCTCGTCCACCTTCTTCCACGCCTCCGCCGCCCGCGGGCTCCGGCGGGTATCCACGAAGCCCCTCTCGGCGAGCCGCCGGGAGCGCTGCGCCCGTGGCCCGCTCCAGTCCACCGTCTCGACGGTCTGGAAGTCGCCGTACAGCTCTCCCACGCGGAAGCCGCCGTAGCGCTCCGCGCGGCCGCGGAGGTCGTAGTCCACGAGCTGGAGGGCCTGGAGACCCGCGGGAGCGGAGATCTCCACCTCGTAGCTCTGGGGCAGCGCCGAGCTCCCCCCGTGGCTGGCCACCAGCTCGCTCAGGGCCCGCCACTCGCCGTCGACCCGGCCCCAGATCTCGAAGGCCACGTTCTCGGTCTCGGAGGAGGTCTGCCACCGCACCGTGACCGGGCCGCCGGGAGCGCCCTCGCTCTGGAAGGCGCTGAGAGTGACCGGCAGGGAGTTCGCCGGATACAGGTAGTCCTCGATCTCGCCGTCCGTCGCCAGCCCGCCGAAGTCGCCCGGGTCCAGGCTGCCCCCCGGCGCCGCGGCGCCGCTCGAGAAGAGGCGGAAGCGCGCGGCCAGGGGGTTCGTCTTGTCGAAGGACGCCCCTACCGCGGTGTTGCCGCTGGTGCTGTCTCCCAGGCAGACCTGGGTGGTGGTGTTGTCCACCGTCCAGGTGTAGTACTCGTCGGCCTCATCGAAGTTGCCGTCGTTGTTCCAGTCGAACCATGCGGCGAGCACCGCGCCGCCGGAGGCGTTCGACACGCTCGTGACGGTGAAGCACTCGTTGTCGTCGGGCTCCCAGACCGTCGTGACGATCGGGTCGATGCCGTCCTCCTCCGGGCCGTCGCCGGTGGCGTCGGCGGTGGGC
>JAWWBN010000244.1:0-5690 GCA_033720955.1 Thermoanaerobaculia bacterium
GGGTGGTCTCCGGCGAGCGCGGGGTGCTCGAGAAGCTGGACGCCTTCGACGGCCTGGTGATCGACGGCCACTGCCCCGGGCTGACCGGCAAGGCGCTCATCGCCTACGCCGCCACGGGCATCCAGTCGGATCACGAGTGCACCACCGTGGAGGAGGCGCGCGAGAAGCTCCGGCTGGGGATGACGATCTTCATCCGCGAGGCCACCAACGCGCGCAACCTCAAGACGCTGCTGCCGCTGGTGACCCCGGAGAACCACCACCGCATCTGCTTCTGCACCGACGACCGCCAGCCGGCCGACCTGCTGGACGAGGGCCACATCGACTTCATGGTCCGGACCGCCATCGCCGAGGGGATCGACCCGGTGATCGCCCTGCGGATGGCCACCTGGAACCCGGCGAGCTACTTCCGCCTGCACGACCGCGGCGCGGTCACCCCCGGGCGCCGCGCCGACCTGATCGTCTTCGACGACCTCCAGGCGCCGCAGCCCCACCGGGTGTACCGCGGCGGCCGGCTGGTGGCGGAGGGCGGCGCCATGATCGCCCCGGCGCCGGCGCACCAGCCCTACCCGCTGCGCAGCACCATGAACGTCGCGTGGGAGAAGGTCGAGCTCGGCATCCCGGCCGAGGGCCGCCGGGCCCGGGTGATCGGCGCCGTCCCCGACCAGCTCGTCACCGAGTCCCTGACCCTGGAGATCCCCTCCCGCGACGGCGAGGCGCTTCCCGACCCGGAGCGCGACCTGCTGAAGATGGCGGTGATCGAGCGGCACCGCTCCACCGGCTCGGTGGGCAAGGGGTTCGTCCGCGGCATCGGCCTGGCCCGGGGGGCGCTCGCCTCCTCGGTCGCCCACGACCACCACAACCTGGTCGTGGTGGGTGCCGACGACCGCTCCATGCTCACCGCCGCCCGCCGTTGCGCCGAGCTGGGGGGCGGCATGGTGGTGGCCGACGGCGACGACGTGCTGGCGCAGGTGCCGCTCCCCCACGCCGGGCTGATGAGCGACCTGCCCATCGAGGAGGTGCGCGACCAGCTCGACACCGCCATCGCCGCCGCCCGGGCTCTGGGCTCGAACCTGCACGACCCCTTCATGGCGATGAGCTTCCTGGCCCTGGAGGTGATCCCCAGCCTGAAGCTCACCGACCGCGGCCTGGTGGACGTGGATCGCTTCGAGCTCGTTCCGCTCTGGGTGGGCTAGCCGGACTCGCGGCCACCCCTCGCGAGCTGGCGGGAACGAGGCCGCCCCCTCCCCCCGGTAGACTCTCGATGAGGGCGCCTCCGGACGGGTCCCCTCTCGAGATGAGCCAAGCCGAGTCCGCCCGGCACTTCTACGACCGGATCAGCGGCGTCTACGACGCGCTCGCCGACGGCAGCGAGCACGAGGCACGGGAGCTCGGGCTGCGGCTGCTGGCGCCGTCCGGCAGCGAGCGGGTGCTGGAGATCGGCTGCGGCACCGGGGTCGCGCTGGTCGAGATCGCGGGTCGTCTCGCCGACGGCGGAAAGGTCCTCGGCATCGACGTCTCGCCGGGCATGCTCCGGGTCGCCGGACAGCGGATTCGCGACGCGGGGCTCGAGACACGCGTCGAGCTGCGGCTCGCGGACGCCAAGGAGCTCCCCTGCGAAAGCGGCTCGATGGACGCGGCGTTCGCGAGCTTCACGCTGGAGCTTTTCCCACGCGAGGAGATCTCCGTGGTCCTCGCCGAGCTCCTCCGCGTGTTGCGGCCCGGAGGTCGTCTGGGAGTCGTCTCCATGTTCGACGACGGCCGCCCCTCCGCGATGGTGGACTTCTACCGCTTCCTCCACCGCCACTTTCCCCACATCGTCGACTGCCAGCCCATCGACGCGGCGGCCTGGCTCGAGCGGGCGGGATTCGAGATCCGTGCCCGCGACACGCTGTCGCTCTGGGGGCTGTCGGTGCTGGCCGCCGTGGGCCACCGGCCCGCCGGCGGCGAAGCGGCAGCGGGGTAGCCGCCGTGCCCGGCCCCGGGGGAGGACCCATGCCGGAAGCGGACGATCGAGGCCCGGGGGCGCAGCCGGAGCCCACTGGCCGCCGCCTGGCCGCGCTCGGGCTCGCGGCCCTGGGCGTCGTCTACGGCGACATCGGCACCAGCCCCCTCTACGCCATCCGCGAGTGCTTCCACGGCGAGTACGGCATCGCCGCGAGCCCCGAGAACGTGCTCGGCGTGCTCTCGCTCATGTTCTGGGCCCTCGTGGTGATCGTCTCGGTCAAGTACCTCATCTTCGTCCTGCGGGCCGACAACGGCGGCGAAGGGGGCGTGATCGCCCTCACCGCCCTCGTCCGGCAGACCCCACTGGGCGCCCGGTCGCGGGCCGTGCTGGTGGCACTGGGCCTCTTCGCCGCCTCCCTGCTCTACGGCGACGGCATGATCACACCAGCCATCTCCGTGCTGAGCGCCGTCGAGGGGCTGCGGGTGGTGACCCCCGTCTTCGAGCCCTACGTGCTGCCCGCCACCGTCGCGATCCTCCTCGCCCTCTTCCTCCTCCAGCGCCGCGGCACGGCCGGGATCGGGGCCCTCTTCGGCTCGGTGATGCTGATCTGGCTGGCCACGCTGGCGGCCCTGGGCCTCCGTGGCCTGCTCGCCGAGCCGGGCGTGCTGTGGGCCGTCGATCCGCGTCAGGGCGCGGCCTTCCTGGTGCGCAACCAGCTCGCGGGCTTTCTCGTCCTCGGCGCCGTTTTCCTCGTGGTGACGGGCGCCGAGGCCCTCTACGCAGATCTGGGGCACTTCGGCGCCCGGCCCATCCGGCTCGCCTGGTTCACTCTGGTCCTCCCCGCACTGCTGCTCAACTACTTCGGCCAGGGGGCGCTCCTCCTCGGCCGGCCCGAGGCGGCGCATCACCCCTTCTACGCCCTGGCCCCGAGGTGGTCTCTGATCCCCCTCGTGGGGCTGGCCACCCTGGCGACCATCATCGCCTCCCAGGCGGTGATCTCCGGTGCCTTCTCGCTGACCCGGCAGGCGGTCCAGCTCGGCTTCCTGCCCCGCCTGCGGATCGTCCACACGTCGCGGCAGCGGATCGGCCAGATCTACATCCCGGAGATCAACTGGCTGCTCATGGTCTGTACGATCACCCTGGTCCTCGGCTTCCGCTCCTCCAGCAGCCTCGCCGCGGCCTACGGAGTCGCGGTGACCAGCACCATGCTGATCTCGACGATCCTCTTCTACTTCGTCGCCCGGAGCCGGTGGGGCTGGGCCCGCTGGGCGGCCGCCCTGCCCGTGGCGGTCTTCCTGGTGGTGGACGCCACGTTCTTCGCCGCGAACATCGGCAAGATCCTGCACGGAGCGTGGTTCCCGCTGGTGATCGGGGCCGTCGCCTTCCTGCTGATGAGGACCTGGCAGCGGGGCCGCGCCCTGCTCGCCGAGCGGCTCGCCGCCCGCCCGTCTCTCCAGGCGTTTCTGGCCGAGGTGGAGAGGGATCCTCCCACGAGAGTGCCCGGCAAGGCGGTCTTCCTGACGAGCGGCACCGCTACGCCGCCGCCCGCCCTGGTCAACAACCTCGAGCACAACCGGGTCCTGCACCAGGAGATCGGCCTGCTGACCGTGCTCACCGAGGAGATCCCGCGGGTCGCCCGCGAGCGCAAGGTCTCCGTCGAAGACCTGGGCGGCGGCTTCCACCGCATCGTCGCGCGCTACGGCTACATGGAGAGCCCCAACGTCCCGCACGTCCTGGCGCTGGCGCGCGAGCGGGGGCTGGACTTTCCGCTGGAGGAGACGAGCTTCTTCCTGGGTCGGGAGCGCATCTTGTCCGAGCGCCGCCCGCAGATGCCCCGCTGGCAGCGTCGCCTCTTCGCCTTCCTCTCCCGCAACGCCTCGGGTGCCACGGCCTACTTCCACATCCCGCGCGACCGCGTGGTGGAGCTGGGCAGCCAGGTGGAGCTATGAGGGGCGAGAGGACCACCGCGGTCAGCCGCCGTCGGAGAGAGAATGACCCGTCGGAGAAAGGGCTTCACATGAGAGAGCATCCCCGTCCCAGCAACTGGATCGTCTGCGGCCTGGCGCTCCTCGCGGCGGCGGGCTGCAGCCCCGCACCGGAGGCGTGGACCCCGGTGCCGCAAGAGAGCTCGACGACCTTCCTCGACTCGGAGGTGGAGACCGCAGCCGCGCACGTCCGGTCGGCGCGCTCGGCGCTCCCCGCCGACCCCGAGGGAGCGGCCGCCGAGCTCGCCGGGGCCGAGGAGGCGCTGACCCGCCTGCTCGGCTACTACCTGCCGCTGCTCGACGCGCGCGGCCGCGCCTACGACGCCTACCGTCACTACCGGATGGGAAGGACGCGGGAGACCGAGAGGGAGCTGGCCGAGATCGAGAAGATCCTGATCCGGGTCGCCGGAGGCGGCGGGGAGACTTTGCTGCGCGAGATGGAGGCGCCGCTCGAGAAGCTGGGGGACGCCCGAGCCGCCCTCGCCTCCGGAGCGGACGAGGCCGGCGAGGACCTGGAGGCGCTGGCCAGCCGGCTCCACTTCCTCCTGGTGCGTGGGGGTCTCGTCCTGGGCAGGTGAGCTGGACGCCCTGGTCGATCCGCTCGACCGCGCCCCTCGCCGGGGAGTGAAGACCCGGCGGCAGCCTCGCCGCTCGGAATCGACGCCACCTCCCACGGCCCGGGGTGGGGCCCGGAGACGGCGGACCGGCCGATTCTTCTTCCCCTTTCCCGTCCCCGGCGCTACCCTTGACGGGTACGCAACGGTGAAGACGGTCGAGATCCGAGCCAACCACGGGGGGGCCTTGCTAACGCTCGGCGTGGGCCTGGGCGGTCTTCTGCTCGTGGCCCTCCTCGACTTCCTGCGCACCCCGCTCGTCGTCTTCGCGGTGAGCGTCGCCACCCTGGTGGGCCTCTTCGCCGCGCTCGACCGGCGCGTGAAGCTCGCCATCTCGGACGCCGGGGTGCGCTACTGCGAGTGGGGACGGGCGGAGATCCCCTGGCACGAGTTCTCCGGCTACCGGTGGAGCCGTTGGCGGAGCCAGCCGCATCTGCAGCTCGTCCCGCGTCGGCCCACCGAGCTGCTGGCGACCTTCTCGGCGGTGGGCAGACTCCACCACTACGCCGGCCGGCTGGCGGGCATGCCCCCCTTCGCCCTCCGCCCCAGCCGGCTGGCGATCTCCGACGCCGCCCTCGACGAGCTGCTCGCGGCCCACCTGCCCCTCCAGCCCGTCGACTTCGAGCACCCCGCCCGCGGCTGAGGCGGCGACCGGCGCCTCAGTCGGGGGCTACGATCTCCAGCTTCGCCCGCGCCAGGGTCTTGCCGTCGCCTTGCGCCAGGTACCGGACCTCGTAGCTCCCCGGCTTCGGCAGCGCTCGCAGGGTCAGGGGGCTGCCGCCGGCCGTCGAGGGGGAGTGGGCGGAGCCGGTGTAGTAGGCGCCGTCCGGCGCCGAGGCCTCGACCAGCACGAGCCGGTCGCCCTCGCTGGCCGGTCCGCTCCAGCGGACCTCGAACTCCGCACCGGCCGGCACCCGCGCCGGCGCCTCGACCCGCGCCTTGGACGGGGTGACCGTGATCGGCGCGCGCGCGAAGGTGCGACCGTCGGCCCCGGCCATGTAGCGGACCTCGTAGGAGCCGGGCTCGGAGTAGGCGGTCAGCCGCGGCGCGGCCCCCTCGGCGGTGGCGCGGGTGAAGTCCCGCTTCGTGCTGTAGCGTCCCTCGGGCTCGGAGACCGCCACCAGGACGATGCGGTCGCCCCGGCGA
>JAWWBN010000245.1:0-5645 GCA_033720955.1 Thermoanaerobaculia bacterium
CCAACAGCAGTTTCGTCTTCGGCCAGCCCGAGGACCGGATCTTCCAGCCCCGCGCCTCGTTCTTCGCCGACCCCAACGAGCACCGCGAGGTCCTGCGTCAGTCCACCCTGAGGGTGATGGGCCGGGACACCGGCGGCCGCGCCCTGCTGGGCTCGGACCGCACCCGGGCGCTGTCCGAGATCGTGGACGACACGGGCTCCTACTACTGGCTGAGCTTCTCCCCCGACCGCGCCTTCGACGACCGCGTCCACACCTTGCGGGTCGAGGTCGCCGGCGACGTCCGCGTCCGCAGCCGGCGCGGCTTCCGCGACCTGTCGCGTCAGAGCCACGCCCGGCTCGCCACGCTGGGGGCCGCGTTGGTGGACACCGGCGACCCGTCGGACGACGTCCGGGTCGTCCTGGGGACGCCGTACCGGGCCGGCTGGCGTCAGGTGGAGCTTCCGGTTCGGCTCGAGGTGCCCGCCGACCGGGTGGTCTTCCTGCCCGAGGAGGGCGGCTTCGTCGCCCGCCTCGAGCTGCGGCTCGCCGCCGTCGCCGCCGCCGACCGCCACACCGAGGTGCCGCTGATCCCGGTCACCCTGAGAGTTCCCAGGCTGCCCCCCCTGGGGGCGGTGCTGCCGTTCGAGACGCGGGTGACCGTCGCGCGGGCGGCCCACACCCTGGCCGTGTCGCTCTTCGACCCGCTGGGCGGGCGGGTGCTCCTGGCCACCGCCGAGATCCCGGAGCCGACGCGGTAGGCTCGGGGGCATGCGACACGCCCCCCTCCTCGCCGCGGCGACCCTGGCCGTCGCCGTCGCCGCCTCCGCCCAGGGCCCCACCCAGGAGGCCGACGACGACGCCTGCCGGCGCGAGGTGGTCGAGCTGCACCGCTTTCTCGAGCGCTGGTCCAACGCCGAGCTCCCTGCCGACGACGAGGCGTTCGCCCGCTTCGACCGCGCCATCGCCCCCGGCTTCACCCTCGTCTCGCCCTCGGGCGAGATGAGCGAGCGCGAGGCGATCGTGGCGGCGGTCCGCAGGGCCCACGGCCGCTGGCTGCCGGAGGGCGGCCGGATCGAGGTCCGCAACTACCGCTTCCACGCCGCCTCCGGCGACCTGGTGGTGTGCAGCTACGAGGAGTGGCACCACCTGCCGCGCGGCCGCAACGGCCGTCTCTCGAGCGCGGTCCTGACGGCCGATCCGGCGGCGCCCGGCGGGCTCGCCTGGCTCCACCTCTCCGAGGTCTGGCTCGAGGCCCCGTCCCCGGCCGGCTCGCCCTAGCCGTCGAGCAGCTTCGCCTTCAGGTAGTCCCGGTTCATGCGGGCGATCACCTCGACCGGGATCTCCTTCGGGCACACCCCTTCGCACTCGCGGAAGTTGGTGCAGTACCCGAAGTGCCTCTCCATCTCCTCCACCATGTGCCGCACCCGCCGGTACCGCTCCACCTGCCCCTGGGGCAGCGCCGCCAGGTGGGCCACCTTGGCGGCGGTGAAGAGCTGGGCGGCGCCGTTGGGGCACTGCGCCACGCAGGCGCCGCAGCCGATGCAGGCGGCGGCGTCCATGGCCCGGTCGGCGCTCGCCTTGTCGATGGGGATCTCGTTGGCCTCCGGCGCGCTGCCGGTGTTGACCGAGATGAAGCCGCCCGACTGGATGATCCTGTCGAAGGGCGAGCGATCGACCACCAGGTCCTTGAGGACGGGAAAGGCGCGGGAGCGCCACGGCTCGACCCGGATCTCGTCGCCGTCCTCGAACTTGCGCATGTGGAGCTGGCAGGTCGCCGTGGCCGCCTCCGGCCCGTGCGCCTTGCCGTTGATCATGACGCCGCAGGAGCCGCAGATCCCCTCGCGACAGTCGTGCTCGAAGGCGATGGGCTCGCCGCCCTCCTCGATCAGCCGCTCGTTGACCACGTCGAGCATCTCCAGGAAGGACATCTCCGGCTCGGCATCGACCCGGTAGGTCTCGAAGGCGCCGGCGGTCTCGGTGTCGGGCTGCCGCCAGACGTGCAGGGTCAGCTTCATCACTTGTAGCTCCTCTGGCTCGGCGGCACGTTCTCGAACTCGAGCTGCTCCTTGTGAAGCCGCGCCTCGTTGCCCTCGCCGGGCCACTCCCAGGCGGCGACGTAGGTGTACTCGTCGTCGCGGCGCAACGCCTCGCCCTCCTTGCTCTGATGCTCCTCCCGGAAGTGGGTGCCGCACGACTCGTCGCGGTCCAGGGCGTCTTGGCACATCAGCTCGGCGAGCTCCATGTAGTCGGCCACCCGTCCCGCCTTCTCCAGGGACTGGTTGAGCCCGTCGCCGGAGCCCGGGACCCTGACCCCCCGCCAGTAGGCCGCGCGCAGGTCGCGGATCTGCGCGATGGCATTCCGCAGGCCCTCCTCGGAGCGCGACATGCCGCAGTGGGTCTCGCAGATCTTGCCCAGCTCGCGGTGGAACGAGTCCACGGTCCGCTGACCGTCGATCGACAGCAGCCGCTGGGTGCGGTCGGCGATCTCGCGCTCCACGGCGGCGAACTGCGCGTGATCGGTGCCCACCCGGGGCTCCTTCATGTGGCGGGCCAGGTAGTCGCCCACGGTGTAGGGCACCACGAAGTAGCCGTCGGCGAGACCCTGCATGAGGGCGCTGGCGCCGAGCCGGTTGGCGCCGTGGTCGGAGAAGTTGGCCTCGCCGATGACGAAGAGGCCCTCCAGGTTCGACATCAGGTTGTAGTCCACCCAGAGCCCGCCCATGGTGTAGTGGGGCGCCGGGTAGATGCGCATGGGAACCTCGTACGGGTCCTCGCCGGTGATGCGCTCGTACATCTCGAAGAGGTTGCCGTACTTGGCCTCGATCGCGCCGCGGCCCAGCCGCTGGATGGCGTCGGCGAAGTCCAGGTAGACCCCGTATCCGCTCCTCCCCACCCCGCGGCCGGCGTCGCAGACCGCCTTGGCGGCGCGCGAGGCGATGTCGCGCGGCACCAGGTTGCCGAAGGCCGGGTAGCGCCGCTCCAGGTAGTAGTCGCGCTCCTCCTCGGGGATGTCGTTGGGCGGCCGGTCGTCGCCGCCCTTCTCCGGGACCCAGATGCGGCCGTCGTTGCGCAGCGATTCGCTCATCAGGGTGAGCTTGGACTGGTAGTCGCCGTGTTGCGGGATGCAGGTCGGGTGGATCTGGGTGAAGCAGGGATTGGCGAAGAAGGCGCCGCGCCGATGGGCGCGCCAGATGGCGGTGGCGTTGCAGCCCTTGGCGTTGGTGGAAAGGTAGAAGACGTTGCTGTAGCCGCCGGTGGCCAGGATGACCACGTCGGCGGCCCACGAGCGGATCTCGCCGCTCACCATGTCCCTGGTGACGATGCCCCGGGTCCGCCCGTCCACCACCACCACGTCGAGCATCTCGGTGCGCGGGTACATCTGCACGGTCCCCGCCTGGACCTGGCGCGCCAGCGCCTGGTAGGCGCCGAGCTGGAGCTGCTGGCCGGTCTGGCCGCGGGCGTAGAAGGTGCGCGAGACCTGGGCGCCTCCGAACGAGCGGTTGTCGAGGAGGCCGCCGTACTCGCGCGCGAAGGGCACCCCCTGGGCCACGCACTGGTCGATGATGTCGACGCTCACCTGGGCCAGGCGGTAGACGTTGGCCTCGCGGGAGCGGAAGTCGCCGCCCTTCACCGTGTCGTAGAAGAGCCGCCAGATGCTGTCCCCGTCGTTCTGGTAGTTCTTCGCCGCGTTGATCCCCCCCTGAGCGGCGATGGAGTGGGCCCGCCGGGCGCTGTCCTGGTAGCAGAAGCACTTCACGTTGTAGCCCAGCTCGCCCAGCGACGCCGCCGCCGAGCCTCCCGCCAGACCGGACCCCACCACGATGATCTCGAACTTGCGCTTGTTCGCCGGGTTGACCAGCTCGAGGTCGAAGCGGTGGTGGTCCCACTTCTCGCGGATGTCTCCCTCGGGAATCTTGCTCTCGAGACTCATCTCAGCCTCCGACGATCCCGGTCAGCACAGCCACCGGGAACGAGATGTTGACCACGGCGATGACGACGGCGAACACCTGCGCGAACCGGCGCCGCCAGTCGTTCGGGTCGTCGGCCACGTACCAGCCCAGCGACTGGAACATGCTCCACAGCCCGTGGTAGAGGTGCAGCCCCAGCAGCACCTGGGCGACGACGTAGAAGGCCGCCACCCACCAGACGCTGAAGCCGGCGACGACGTTGTGGTAGACGTCGCCGTGCACGAAGTCGGGGTGCGCCCACGCCGGCCCGAAGGTGAAGTGGGCCAGGTGGTAGAGGATGAACGCCAGCACGATCACCCCGCCCCAGCGCATGGTGCGCGAAGCGTAGGTCGCCTTGATCCGGGCGCGCCGCTCGTAGTCCTGTGGCCGCGCCCGCCGTGCCAGGAGGGTGAGCTGCGCGGCGGAGAGGATGTGGAGACCGGCCGCCGCCAGAAGCGCCACCCGGGCGACCCAGAGCACCCCCTCCCGCGGCAGGACCGGCTTGCCGAAGTCGCGCAGGAACTCGGCGTACTTGTTCATCGCCTCGGCGCCCTGGTAGAGCTTCAGGTTGCCCGCCATGTGGACGAAGACGAAGCCGAAGAGCAGGAAACCGGTAGCCGCCATCACCGCCTTCTTGCCCACCGGCGACCGATAGAACGCGAGAATCTTGCTCATCGTCACTCCCTCGACAGGAGGGTGCAGTCACCCTGCCCCTATCTACCATCTACTCCGTGAAACGGCCAGCTCCGGCTGACCCGCCGGGCCCTCAGCGCCGCGCCGGTCGCGCCCGGCGGCGGCGCGGCCGTCCCCGCCCCCGCGGGCGGCGACGCCTGCGCTCCTCCGCTGGCGGGCGGTTGGCCGCCACCCGGCGCCAGGCCTCGAGGTCCCCCCGCTCGTCCCCCTCCGCCCTCGCCACGATCTCGAGCAGCAGCAGCAGGTCCGGGAACCAGGCTCGTTGCGCCAGCCGGAGCCGTTCCGTCTCGCTCCACGACTCGGAGCGGATGCGGTCCAGGGTGACCATGGTCTGGGCGACCTGCTCCGCCTTCGCCCGCGCCAGGGTGAGGCGCTGGAAGAAGGGGGTGATCTCGTCCAGGACCACCTGGCGCAGCGGCTCGCCCCGCAGCCGCTTGCCGCGGCTCTCCTGCTCCCGCTGACGCCGGGCGACGACGCTGCCGATGAGGAGAGCCGACAGCAGCCCGATCTCGGAGGGCTCGTTGCCGGCCGCCACCCGCTCGTCCAGCACGGGGAGGACCTCCCCGTAGCGGCCGAGGCCGAGCCGCTCGACCTCCAGGAGAGCGCGGACCTCCGGCAGCGCCACGTCCACCAGGCCCAGCTCCAGCATCCACTGGACCGTGGCTCCGGCGCGGCCGCTCCGGAGGATGCCGAGCAGCTCCTCGGTGAGCCGCGCCGGGGCGGCCTTCAGGAGCTCCTCCCGCTGCTCGTAGATCGCGCGCTGCGTCTCGCTCTCGATGGACAGCCCCAGTCGCCCCGCCAGCTCGCAGGCGCGGGTCATCCGGATCGGATCCTCTCGGAAGCGCACCTCGGGCTCGCCGATCACCCGCAGGAGGCGGCGCTCGAGGTCCTCGATGCCGCCGACGTAGTCGATCACCGAGTAGTCGGCGATGTTGTAGAAGAGCGCGTTGATCGTGAAGTCGCGGCGGAAGGCGTCCTCTCGCGGGGTGCCGAAGACGTTGTCGTCGGTGATCAGCAGATCGTCGG
>JAWWBN010000246.1:0-5600 GCA_033720955.1 Thermoanaerobaculia bacterium
CCGAGACCGGCTTCCCGGCCGGCAAGACCAAGACGATGGTCGTCGATACGCCGCCGCTGCCCGCCGGCGCCCGGCGGCTGCGGATCGTCTCCAGCCTCTGGCTCTCCTGGGACCGGATCGCCTGGTCCACCCGGCCCGACGACGACGCCCCCCGCCGGGTGGCGGCCCACGCGCCCCCCACGGCCGAGCTGCGCTGGCGCGGCATCTCCGCGCTGGTGCGCCAGGCCCCCAACGCGCCCCACGTCTACGACTACGCCCGCGTCTCGGAGAGCTCGCCCTGGCTGCCCTTCCCCGGCTCCTACACCCGCTTCGGCGACGTCGTCGAGCTACTCGCCGCGGAGGACGACCTCTCGGTGATCCTGGGCGCCGGCGACGAGCTCGCCCTGACCTTCGACGCCACCGCCCTGCCACCGCCGCCCCCGGGCTGGCGGCGCACGGTCTTCCTCGAGTCGGTGGGCTGGGACAAGGACGCCGACCGCAACACCTGGGAGGCCGACCAGGTGGAGCCGCTCCCCTTCCGCGCGATGAGCGGCTACCCGTACGGCGAGGGCGAGGCCTTCCCCGACACGCCCGAGACCCGCCGCTACCGGGCGGAGTGGCTGACCCGCGTCGTCCGGTGAGCGGCCCGCCCCAGATCCGGCAGTCGCTGTTCGGCCCCTACCGGCCGCGGCGCATCAGCCCCAGCCGGCTGGAGGCTTTCAGCGACGCGGTCTTCGGCTTCTCGGCCACGCTGCTGGTGGTCTCGCTGGAGGTGCCCCGCACCTTTCCGGAGCTGCTGCAGAGCCTCGAGGGTTTCGTGGCCTTCGGCCTGAGCTTCCTGGCCCTGATCCTGATCTGGACCACCCACAACAGCTTCTTCCGCCGGTACGCCCCGACGGACCGGATGACCATGGCGCTCAACGCGCTCCTGCTCTTCGTGGTGCTCTTCTTCGTCTATCCGCTCAAGTACATCTCGATCTCCTTCGCGGACGCGGTCCTGGGGATCGGAGACGGCGCCGCTTCGGTCGAGACGGAGAGCCAGCTCCAGACCCTGTTCGTGGTCTACGGAGCCGGCTTCGTCGCCGTCTTCCTCTGCTTCGCCATGCTCTACCTCAACGTCGAGCGACGGCTGGCGGGCGTTCTCGAGCTGACCCCGCTCGAGCGCTACGACGCCCGCACCGCGACGCAGTTCCACCTGATCCTGGCGGGCATGGGGCTGGCTTCGGTGGCCCTGGCCGGCCACGGGATCGGCATCCGCTTCGGGGTGCTGTCGGGCTGGATGTACGCCTTCCTCGGGCCGATCTGCGCCGCCCACGGCTACTGGCGCGGCAGCCGGCGGGAGCGCGTCGCCCGGGCCTGAGGGGGACCCCCGGCCCGGTTCGTGCTTCCCCGGTGGCGCGGCGGGCTCCCAGCGGGTAGAGTCGGCCGTTCGCTCACAAGCAACCGACTCGAGGAGCCGGCATGACAGAAGACCCCACCCACGAGTTCGCGAACGGCGGCGGCGAGCTGGCCGCCCCCGGAGCCAAGCGCTTCTTCGGCCACCCGCGCGGCCTCGCCACCCTCTTCTTCACCGAGATGTGGGAGAGGTTCAGCTACTACGGCATGCGGGGGATCCTGATCCTCTTCATGGTGGCGACCGCCGAGACGGGCGGCCTGGGCTTCTCGGACTCCACCTCGGCGGCCATCTACGGGCTCTATACCTCGATGGTCTATCTGCTCGCCCTGCCGGGAGGCTGGGTGGCGGACAAGCTGTGGGGCCAGCAGAAGGCGGTCTTCGTGGGCGGGGTGATCATCGCCCTGGGTCACTTCAGCCTCGCGGTGCCCATGCTGCCCTTCTTCTTCCTGGGCCTCTTCCTCATCGTGGTGGGCACCGGGCTGCTCAAGCCCAACGTCAGCGCCATCGTCGGCGAGCTCTACCCGGAGGGCGGCGCACGCCGCGACGCCGGCTACTCGATCTACTACATGGGGATCAACATCGGCGCCTTCCTGGGTCCGCTGGTCTGCGGCTACCTGGGGGAGAGCATCGACTGGCACCTGGGCTTCTCCGCCGCCGGCATCGGCATGGTCCTGGGTCTGATCCAGTACCGGATAGGGATGAAGCACCTGGGCCCCGCCGGGAGGCTGCAGACCACCGACGGCCCCTCCGAGATGTCGCGCCGGGCGCGCAACTTCTACCTCACCCTGGGAGCGGTGGGGGTTCCCTTCTTCGGCGTGGCGGCCGCCGCCGGGCTGGGCTGGATCGCCCTCGACCTGACCGCCATCGCCAAGGGCCTCGGCTACGCCATCGTCATCCTCTCCCTTCTCTACTTCGCCTTCCTCTTTCTGAAGGGCGGTCTGACGGGGGTCGAGAAGAAGCGGCTGGTGGTGATCATCTGGCTCTTCATCCTCTCGGCCATCTTCTGGGGGGGCTTCGAGCAGGCGGGCTCGTCGCTCAACCTCTTCGCCGAGCGGCTGACCGACCGGGTGGTGATGGGGTGGGAGGCCCCGGCCTCCTGGCTGCAGTCCATCAACCCGATCTTCATCATCCTCTTCGCGCCGATCTTCGGCTGGCTCTGGGTGGCTCTGGGCCGCTTCAACCCGTCCATGGGGCTCAAGTTCGCCTTCGGCCTCTTGGGGCTGGCGGCCGGTTTCTTCGTGGTCGCCTGGGGCGCCGCCAACGCCACCGCCGCCGACCCGGTCTCGCCGGGCTGGCTGATCGTCACCTACTTCTTCCACACCGCCGGCGAGCTCTGCCTCTCCCCGGTGGGGCTCTCTTCGATCACCAAGCTGGCGCCGAAGGGGCGGGTCGGTCAGATGATGGGGGTGTGGTTCATCGCCACCGCCCTGGGCAACCTGGTGGCGGGGCTCATCGCGGGTCAGCTCGAGACCCTGGATCCGCAGCACCTCTTCACCACCGTGGCCTGGTTCGTGGCCGGCGCCGGCATCCTGGCGCTGCTGATGAGCCCGTTCATCAAGCGTCTGACGGCGGGCGCCGAGTAGCCGCGTCGCGGCGGCGCAGGGCGTAGACCCCGAGGCCGGCCAGCAGCGCCACCCCCGCGGCCGCGAGGTTGCGCGGGGTGGCGCTCGCCGCGAGCCCCAGCGACAGGGCGATCGCCGCGGCGGGGATGAGGGGCCCGCCGGGCAGGCGGAAGCCGGCCTCCCCCGGGCCGAGGCGGCGCAGGACGGGCACCGCCGCCGCCGTGCCGACGTAGGTGGCCAGCCGCGCCACCACGGAGAGAGCCGCCAGGCCGACGAAGGTGCCGGTCAGGGCCAATGGCAGGGCGATGGCGGTCTGCAGCAGGATGGCCGCCGCCGGGGTCCGGAAGCGGGGGTGCACCCGGGCCAGGAAGCGGGGCCCGAAGCCGTCGCAGGCCAGCGCGTAGAGATAGCGGGGCCCGGCCAGGACCGTGTTGCCGTTGGTGCCCAGGATCGACACCGCACCCCCCACCGCGAGGGCCCAGCCTCCCCAGCCGCCCAGGAACCGCTGCGCCGCGTCCGCCAGCGGCGTGGTCGAAGTACCGAGCTGGGGCACCGTGCCCAGCGCCACCCACTGGACGGCGGCGTAGAGCGCCGTCACCAGCCCGATGTGCACCAGCAGGGCGAAGGGGACGTCGCGGCGCGGGCTCTTGTACTCCCCCGCCGGCGCCGGTGTGTTCTCGAAACCGGCGTAGGCGTACAGCAGCAGCAGCGCCGCGGCGCCCAGACCGCCCTCGCGCAGGACCGGCTGCGCCGCCGCCAGCTCGGGGGAGGCGACGAAGAGCCCGACGCCCACGAAGAGGGCCAGCGGCGCGAGCTTCGCCAGCACCAGGACCACCGACGCCAGGGCGCCGGAGCGCACCCCGACCAGGTTGACGAGGGTGAGGGCGAGCAGCGGCAGGGTGATGGCCACGGCGCGCGCGGCCCCGGGGGTCGCGGCCTGGGGCCAGAGAAAGCTCAGCGCGTCGGCGAAGCCGGCCGAGAGCGAGCCCACCGAGGCGACCCGCGCCAGCCAGGTCATCCACCCCACCTCGAAGCCCGCCAGCGGCCCGAAGGCGGTGCGGGTGTAGAGGTAGGCGCCTCCGGGCTCGTCGAAGCGGCTGGAGGCCTCGGCGAAGCAGAGGACGATCAGCAGCACCGCCAGGCCGGCCAGGGCCACCGCCCACAGGCTGGCGAAGCCCAGCAGCGCCGCGGCCGCCGCGGGCAGCAGGTAGACGCCGCTGCCGACCACGTCGTTGAGCGCCAGGGCCACGACCTGCCAGCGCGACACCGCCCGCCGGAGCCCCGCGCCGCTCGCGGCTTGCACGGGAGGGCTCATCCGCGGGTGAGGACGAGGGGACGGCGGCCGGTCCGCCCACCCTCCTCCGCCGCCGCGCGGGGACGGCCGGGCGGGTCGACGGAGCGCTCGTCCGGGGGGCGCCGGGCCTCGTGATTCGCCATCCGAGAGTGACGCCGATCCTACCCCGGCGGCAGCTAGAATCCCTCTGCATGCCCGTCGATCGACAGGAGCGCTCCGGCGTCGCGGTGCTCACCTTCGCCAGCGGCAAGGTCAACGCCCTCGACCTCGAGCTGCTGACCGAGCTCGGCGAGGCGATCGACGCGCTGGCGGCCCGGCGGCAGCCGCCGCCGGTGGTTCTCACCGGCGCCGGGCGCAGCTTCTCCGCCGGGGTGGACCTCTTCCGGGTGCTCGACGAGGGCGGGGGCTATCTCGACGACTTCCTGCCGCGGATCGGCGGGCTGCTGCGTCGTCTGATCGGCTATCCGGGCCCGGTCGTGGCCGCCCTCAACGGCCACGCCATCGCCGGCGGCTACGTGGTCGCCTGCGGCTGCGACCGTCGGATCATGGCGGCGGGCGCCGGCAAGCTGGGGATCACCGAGCTGCCGGTGGGGGTGCCCTTCCCCTGGATGGCGCTCGAGGCGGTGCGCCGGGTGGCGGGCGAGCGGCTGGGCCGGGAGATGGTGCTGCTGGGCTCGCTCTACACTCCGGAGCGGGGCCTGGAGCTGGGTCTGGTGGACGAGCTGACGGCGCCCGAGGAGCTCGCGGCCCGCGCCGTCGAGTGCGCGGCGGCCCTGGGGCGGATCCCCGCAGAGGCCTTCCGGCTGACCAAGGGCCAGCTCGCCGCGAGTCTCTTTCGGGCCGCCGAGGCGGAGGAGAGGGCCCACGACGAGCGGGTGCTCGCGGTCTGGAAGTCGCCCGCCTCCCGCGCCGCCATGCGCGCCTTCCTCGAGCGCACCGTGGGTCGGGGCGGCCGCGGCTGATTCTTTCTCCGGCGCCGCAACCGACGTCGCGATCGAGGCGAAGGAACAGGTAGCGACACGGCCGGCCTCACGACCGGCAGCCCTGATCCCGCCTCATTTCCCACCTTCACAACATCCCACCACCCCATCCTCTCCGCACCCACCCCCATCCTTCCAGATTGCCATCGGGGCTCCCTGTCGTGAGGCCGAGCCGCTCGCTAGGAAGATGAGGCCAGAAGCTCCTCGAGCTCCCTCTGGCCGATGACCTCGACGCCCAGGCCGCGGGCCTTCTCCAGCTTGGAGCCCGGCTCCGCGCCGGCGACGACGTAGTCGGTCTTGGAGCTCACGGAGGAGACCACCCGGGCTCCGGCCGCCTCGAGCCGCTCGCGGGCCTCGTCGCGGGTCATCGACTCCAGGGCCCCCGTCAG
>JAWWBN010000247.1:0-5589 GCA_033720955.1 Thermoanaerobaculia bacterium
GAGGCACAGCAGCTCCAGCGTGCCCTTGAACAGGGGGATGGCTTCCCGTTCGCTCTTCACCTAATGACGCTCCCCGTGAGTGCTAAGGTATACGGAGTCTACCGCCGACCCGTCGCCGCCGGCAACCCCGCCGCCTTTTCTTTCCGCCAAGGCCACCCCTCTGCCGACGGAGTGGAGCGACGGTCCCCCGGCCCGTCGGGCGCCTCCGGAGTCGTATACTGGCGGACGATGCGGAGCCTCGCCGGGGGTCTCGCCCTCCTCCTGCTCCCGGTCGCCGCCCCCGCCGCGCCGGCGGCGGAGTGCGAGCGCGGCTGGACCTTTCCGGTGCCCTTCTTCCAGTCGGTGGCCTGGTCGCCGGACGGGTCGCGGTTGGCCTTCGCGGCGGTGACGGAGAGCTGGGAGGAGGGGTACGCGCTCTTTCTGGTGGATCGCGACGGCACCAACCTCAGGCGGCTGCCCACCGGGCCGGCGCTCTACCCGGTCTTCTCGCCCGACGGCTCGCGTCTCGCCTACATGAGCCGGGGCGAGAACCGCGACCTCCATCTGCTCGACCTCGCGACCGGAGAGATCTCCCGGCTCACCCACCACCCGGCGAGCGACGGGTATCCCTCCTTCTCCCCCGACGGCTCGCAGATCGTCTTTCACTCCGACCGCGACGGCGACTACGAGATCTACGTGATGGACCTCGCAGCCGGCTCGACGCCCCGGCGGCTCACCGACCACCCGGCCGACGACTACAACCCGGTCTGGTCCCCCGCCGGTGGGCAGATCGTCTTCGAGTCGGACCGGGACGAGGTGGAGGGGGACGAGATCTATCTGGTGGACGCGGACGGCACGGCTCTCCGGCAGGTGGGAGTCGGCGTCTTCCCCACCTGGTCTCCGGACGGCTCGCGGCTGCTGGTCGCCGCCGACGGTCTCGAGTGGCGGGCCGTGGACGGATCGGGCGGCGGCCGGCTCCTGGAGGACGCCGTCTACGGCGCCTGGTCTCCGGACGGGAGGAGCGTCGCCGCCGCCGCGGTGGAGCTCGACGAGGAGTGCGTGGACCACCACTCGCTGGTGCTGCTCGACGCCCGCGACGGCGCCCGGCTGGGGCGGCTCTACCCCGGCCCGGCGGCGCCGGGTGGGGGAGAACCTCCACCCCCCGCCGAGCGTAGATAGGGGCGATGCCACCGTCCTTCTGTCCCCGGGGGAGACGCACCATGCCCACGAGATTCTTCGGCGCCCTGCTCCTCGCCCTTCTGGCGACGTCCGCGACCGCCGGCGACGCCACCACCCTGCACGGCAGCTTCCGCTCGGGCTACCAGGACCGACCCGAGCGGCTGCGGGCGGTGTTCACGCCGACCGGCGAGGCGGAGTGGTCGGTGGTCTTCTACTTCCGCTTCGGCGGCGCCGATCACACCTACGAGGGGGTGGCCGCCGGCAGCCTGACGGACGGCGAGCTCTCCGGCCGGGCGAGGAACGAGAACGGATCGCGTCTCTTCACCTTCCGCGGCCCGGTGGCGGAGGGGGAGTTCCGCGGCACCCACTTCGAGGTGATCCGCGGCGAGGAGCGCAAGACGGGGACGCTGCACCTGGCCGGCTAGCGGCCCAGCCGCGGCAGCTCGCCGCGGTGCATCGTCACGAGAGCGGCGCTGGCCAGGAAGACCGTCACCGCCAGGCCGAAGAGCAGACCGCCGTCGCCCTGCACCTCGATCCCCAGCACGGCGAGATGGCTGCCGATGGCCCCGGCCATGATGCCCAGGGCGAGCAGCGCGCCCCAGGCCCGGGTGTGGGGCAGCAGCACCAGGACCGAGGCCGCCAGCTCGGCCAGCCCGCTGGCCCAGCGGCCCCACGGCTCCGCGCCCAGCGTCTCGAAGATGTGGACCGACTCGGGCGCGCCGCTGAACTTGAAGAAGAGGGTCTGGAGGAGCACGGCGGCGATTCCGATGCGGAGGACCCAGCTCGCGATGGTCATCGTCTTCTTCTCCTTTGGCGAGGATTCTAGGTCGGCCGGCGCCCGCGCGCGCTCCGTATAATCCTCCCGATCCGAGATCGACGAGCTCCCGCGATGTCCGAAACGGTCCGCTACGTCCGCGCGCCGGCCGCCCGGCTCAAAGAGGTGGGCGGCACGTCGGCGGTGTACCTGCGCGACGACCGCGCGCTGCACGTGCTCAACCCCAGCGCCCGGCTCGTCTTCGACTGTCTCGAGCGGCCTACTTCGTTGGCGGCGCTCGCCCTGCGTCTGAGCGAGCTGACCGGCGTCGAGCGCGGCGTCGTGGAGCGCGATCTGCTCGAGGTGCTGCCCGACTTCGTGCGGCGCGGGCTCGTCGAGCGGCTCGGGTGACCCGGGCCGTCCTCTCCTTTCCGACGGCGGCCATCTCGCTGGTGGCGCCGCCGGAGGTGCTCGCCGAGGTGGAGGCCCTCTATCCGGGAGCCCCGACGAAACGGCGGTTCCCGGCCGAGGAGTCGACCCTGTCGGTGACGGCCGGCGAGGGGCGCTACCGGCTGGAGACGACCCCGGGCCCGCCGCGGCGGTTCCGGACGGCCGCCGACGCCGCCCTGGCCCTGGCGCTCGAGATCGAGCGCCTGGTTCTCGCCCGCCGGGGCGACCGCCCGGCGCTGCACGCCGGGGGCGTCGAGGTGGACGGCGGGGCCTGGCTTCTGGCGGGCCGGGCGGAGAGCGGCAAGACGAGCACCACCTTTCAGCTCGCCGAGCTGGGCTGCCCGCTTCTCTGCGAGGAGATCGCGATCCTCGACCCGGAGAACCGGGTGCTGCCCTTCCCGCAGGCCCTGCGGCTGGAGCCGGACTTCGTGGAAGAGGCGCGGCGGGATGGGCCGCCGCGCGGCGAGCTGACCGCCGGCCCCGATCGTCTCCTACGGTACCGGCCGCCGAGGCGGGCGCGGGCGCCGCGGCCCCTGACCGCGCTGCTGCTGCCCCGCTACCGGCCGTCGGAGCCGCCCCGTCTCGCCCGCCGGGAGCCCGCGGAGTCGATCCTGGAGCTTCTGGGCCACTGCTTCGAGCCGCTGGCGGACGAGGAGCCGCTCTTCGACCGGATCCTGACGCTGGCCCACTCGACGCCGATCCACGAACTCGTCTACCCGGACGCGGGCTCGGCGCGGCGGCTGCTGCTCGAGCTCCTGGACCGGGGCCCGGAATGACCGACGCCGCGCGCGACGCCACCCTCTGGCTGGTCGCCGCCTGCCGCTCGTGGCTGGGCGGGCCGAAGCCCGGGCCGCCGCCGGCGGAGGTGGGGCGGATGGCCTTTCTGCACCAGCTCGGACCGGTGCTCCACGACGCGGCGCGACGGGGAAGACTGGACCTCGAAGGCGCGCCCGAGCGGGTCCGGCGCCAGTGGCGTGAGACCCTCTTCCGGAACTACATCTTCAACGCCGAGCTCCTCGCGGTGGGGTCGGCCCTCGTCCGGGAGGCGCGGGATGCGGGCGTCCCGCTGGCCGTCTTCAAAGGTCCGGTGACCGCGGCCCGCTCCTACGGCGCGCTCGAGCTACGGATCATGGCCGACCTGGACCTGCTCTGTCGGGAGGACGACCTCGGGACCGTCGCCGGGCTGGCGGTCGGTCACGGCTTCCGGCCGGCGCCGCAGACCGGCGACTACCACCTGGGCTTCGCGCATCCCGACCTGGGAGCGGGCCTGGAGCTGCACTTCGAGCTCTACGACCGGCTGGCCGGAGGGCCGGCGCTGCTGGAGGAGATCCTCGGCCGGCCCGACGCCGTGGAGATCGACGGCGTGGCCCTGCCGGCTCCCCCGGTCGAGATCGCCCTGACCCTCGACCTGGCTCACCTGGTGCACCACGACTACCGGCTGCCCCTGCGCTCGCTGCTGGACCTGGCGGCGGGCCTGGCCTCGACCGCGGCTCCGGCGGATCCCGTCCGCCTGGCGGCCGCCGTCCGCCGCGGCGGTCTCGAGGGGGAGCTGTCGCGGCTGCTGGCCCTCTTCGCGGAGACCCTCGCCTGGCCTCTGCCGCCGCCCATCGCGCGCCTCGCCGCCCCATCCGGCGACCTCGCCGGCTTCGCCGGCCCCCTGCTCGACCGCCTGGCGTCGCCCGGGGCGCCCGAGCGCCGGCCGCTGCTGGGTGGGCCCCACTCCAAGGGCAGCGCCGCCGCCACCGGGCGCTACCTGCTGCGGCGGCTCTTCCCGCCGCTGCGCCGGCTGCAGGCGCTCTACGGCACCCGCACCGCCGCCGGCGCCCTGCGTCACCTCCCGGGGCACGTCGCCAGGACCCTGCGCCGGGGCCTGGACCGGTGGCGGTCGGGCGGGCTGGGCTCGGGCCCGCTGCGTCGCGGTGGCCGCTAGGAGGAGCCGCCCTCGGCCGGAGCGTCCGACTCGGGGGCGTCGTCGCCGCTGGGCTCCAGGCAGCCGATCTCCTTGTCGGCCGTGAGCTGGATCGTGTACTGGCCGACGAGCTCGTTGGGCGGACTGCGCTCGTCCTCGACCGCCAGGGTGTAGCACTCGGGGAAGAACGGCCCGACCCCCAGGGTCACGGTGACGCTCTCCGCCACGCCCGGGCCGGCCTGGTTGAAGCCAAGGGGGTTGCCCGGGCCCTGCAGCAGGTTGTCGATGCCCGCGGCGCTGCCCATGGCCGGCACGTCGGCGCAGCGGTAGAGGAAGAGCTCGACGTCGAGATTGGCGTCCGGGGTGACGGTGATGGTCACCTGGGTGTTCGGGCTGTAGACCAGGAAGTCCCAGCGATCCTGGCCAGTGTCCTCGGCGTCCCCCGGGCTGCCGGCGCCGAGCTGGCCCTGGGCCGACTGCTGCAGCGCGAAGGTCGGCACCGCGTAGGCGCTGCGCACGCCGAAGAAGCTCTTGATCTCCGGCCTGCTCCAAGGCAGGTGCCCCGCGGCGAGACCGCCCGCTGCGACCGCCGAAGCCTTCAACAGCTTTCTGCGCGCCTCGCTTCGGGGCCGATCTTCTGCCGCCATCCGGACCTCCCGTGGTTTGCCGTCGGGGTGGGAGTGAATATACCACTCGGCTCGCCCTGGCCGGCGAGACACGCTCCCGGAGACCCAGGAGACGCCCGAGGACCTCCAGAGGCTGCGCGCCCCTCGGACCACGTGGACTGACGAGGCGGCCGCGCGGGAGCGGCCCGGTGCGGCCGCCCCCGGCGGCCGGCGGGCTACGGAATCAGGCTCGGGTCGAGCTCGATCGTCACCACGCTGCCGTCCCCGAACTCGACGCCGTCGAAGATGGTCACCGCGACGCCGGCGCGGAGCAGCAGGACGCCGGAAGGCCCGAGCACCAGGTAGTGCTGCTTGACCTGGATGGTGTTGCAGACCTCGTAGGTCTCCGGTCCCAGGACGACGTCGGTGTCGAGGGTGAGGTTGGCGCCGCTCGCCGCCAGGCAGCCGATGACCGTGACGGCGTCGGAGGCGGTGCCGCTGTTGCCGGACGACGAGGTCAGCTCCTCCGTGGTGTTCACGAGGACGCCGACCCCCGTGGCGCGCACTCGCACCGAGATGGTGCAGTTGTCTCCGGCGGCCAGGTTGCCGTTGGAGAGGCTGATCGAGACCGAGCCGGCTGGCGCGGTGACGGCGCCGCCGCAGGTGTTGGCCACCATGGGCGCCGGCGCCACCTCTAGGCCGACGGGCAGGAA
>JAWWBN010000248.1:0-5553 GCA_033720955.1 Thermoanaerobaculia bacterium
AGCGCCTGCTTCCGCTGGGGGACGATTCGATCGCCGAGCCTCTCGAAGGCGTGGAGCTGGCGGCGATCTACCTGCTCGAGCGGCGGCCCGGGGAGGAGGGCCCGGCCGCGATCTTCCCCGAGAGTCCCCGGCGGGCCCTGGTGCGTCTTCTCGAGCACGGGGTGGCGGCCGGGCCGGCGGAGGCGCTGGGGTTGGCTCGCCAGCGCTTCGAGCGGCTGGCGGAGCTGGTGGAGCGGGTCGCGGTGGCGCGTCTGGAGCTCCCGAGCGGTTCCGGCGCGGCGGGGCGGGCGCACGCCGCGATCGCCGCCGATCTGCGGGCGACGCGCTAGGTCGGCCGGGGTCTCAGAGACCCAGGATCCCGGTCTGACCGTGGAAGAAGAGCCCGGCGAGGGCGCCGGTCATCAGGGTGGCCAGGGTCGCCGCGGCCAGGGCGCGCAGCGACAGGGACGCCAGGTCCTCGAGCCGGTCCGGGGCCAGCGCCCCGAAGCCCCCGACCGCGATCCCCATCCCGCCGACGTGGGCGAAGCCGCACAGGCCGTAGGAGAGGATCAGGATCGTGCGCGGCGCGAGCTCGCCGCGGGACGCCATCCCCCCGAGCTCCTGATAGCTGACCACCTCGGTGAGGATCAGCCGCTGCCCGAGAAGCCGGCCCGAGGCGGCGAGGTCGGCGGCCTCGACGCCGAGCAGCCACGCCAGCGGGCGGAACAGCCAGCCCAGCAGGCCGGCGATGCTCAGCGGCTCGTCGAGCCCGAGGGCCAGCGTCGAGGCGCGCCCGAGCAGCAGGTCGAGCACCCCCACGACGCCGAGCACCGCGATGAGGATGGTCGAGATCCCGGCCGCCACCTTGAGGCCGTCCCAGGCGCCGGCGGCCAGGGCGCCCATGGCGCTGGCGTGGCGCTCCGATCGCGCCATCGCCGGCACCCCGCCGCCGGTCGCGGTGCTCTCCCTCTCCGGGAGGATCAGCTTGGCGACCAGGATCGCGCACGGGATCGACAGCAGGGATGCCGAGATCAGATGTCCGGCGATCCGGGGGAAGACGTCCCGCAGAAAGATCACGTAGACGGCCAGGGTGGTGGAGGCCACCGTAGCCAGGTTGGTGGCCAGCACCACCAGCAGCTCGGAGCGGGTCATGGCGCCCAGATAGGGGCGCACGGCCGCCGCCGTCTCGACCCCGAAGAAGATGTGGGTCGAGCCGGTCAGCGCCTCCGCTCCCGAGAGCCGCAGGGTGGCGTGGAAGAGGCGGCCCAGGAGGCGGACGATCGGCTCGATCGCCCCGAAGTGGTGGAGCGTGGCCATCACGGCGGCGAAGAAGATCACCGCCGGAAGCACCTGGGCGGCGAGCACGAAGCCGATGGAAGGCTCGCCGGCGGCCGTCGTCGCGCCGGGAGAGACGGCCAGGGGACCCAGCAGGAACTCCGCTCCGCGCGAGCTGCCCGAGAGCATCGCCAGGACCGCCTGGTTGAGAACCAGGAGCACCGACCGCGCGACGGGCAACAGAAAGACCACGGCGGCGAGACCGAGGGTGAGGATCGCCGAGCCGGCCACCGTCCGCCACGGCACCGGGCGGCGGCAGCCGCCCACCACCCAGGCGAGGAGAGCGAAGACCACCAGCCCCAACAGCGAGATCAGGTTGAGGTGGGTCAAGAGCTTCGCCCCCACTCTCTCACACGGCCGGCCGTGGGGGCTGCGAGGATCCCGTTCCTGCGGCGGGCGGCGGCGCTCACCCTCGAGTGGAGTTGAGGCCGCTGGCCTCGCGCTGCCGAAGGCGATCCATCCGGCGTCGCAGGATCTCGTTCTCGAAGGCCACGCCGACCTGGGCGGCGGCGAGCTCCAGGATCTCGATCTCCTCGATCTCGCGGCTCACCGTGCCGTTGTCGGCGTAGACGACCGAGAAGACGCTGGCGCTGCCCAGCACCGGGAAGATCACGACCTGGCCGGTGCGCGGCCGGCCGACCCGCTCGGTGAGCTGACCCGGGAGATCGGCGTCGTCGAACATCAGGGAGCGGGTCTGGCCGTGGTCGACGGCCTCGGTCAGCGCTCCGCCCTCGCCCAGGGGGATGGCGATGCCGCTGGTGCGCTGGGCGAGCGGCTCGCCGTCCGGGCCGGCCCCGAAGGCTCCCAGGGCCAGCAGGTGGTCCTCCTGCACGAGGAAGAGGATCGCCCGCTCCACCGACTCCGAGATCACCTGCATGAGGTTGAGGGCCACGGTAGCCGAGAGAAGACCGGAGCGCAGATCCGCCACCACCCGCCGGAGCTTGGCGAAGCCGGAGCGCACCGGCGCCGAGGAACGCGGGTCGGTGAGCGAGTCACGGGCCTTGATCAGGCTCCGGACGCAGGTCGCGATGGCCTTGACGTCGGGCGGCAGGACGGCCAGCGCGCCGACCTCGTAGGCGCGGGCGGGGGCGGCCCACGGATCCATCACCGCGAGGACGGCGGCCCGCGGCCGGGCACGGCCGACCGACTCGAGCAGCTCGAGATCCTCCCGGTTGCGCTGGTCGACCAGGACCACCGGCGGCGCCTCGCCCGGGAGGGTGAGGCCCGCGTCGCGCGGATCCACCCGGCTCACCACGGCCTCCCCGGCCGGCATCTCGTCCCGCAGCAGCTCGAGGAGCTCCTCGTCCTCGGTCAGGAGCTGGAGCCGGAGGGGCGGCGCCCCCTCCTCCCGGCTCGTCTTGCCGCCGTCGTCCTGGAAGAGCTCGGCGAGCTCGTCCGCGGCGGAGGGCTGGCCCGCTCCGCCCTCCCCTTCGCCCGTCTCCGACCTCCCGGCGGCGGCGGCCTGCCGGCTCCGGTTCTTCTCGTCGAAGATGCGCAGCGCGTCGAGAACCACCATCTGGGTGTCGAGGTTGATGTCGGGCAGAATGTCTCCCGGGTAGACGCCGACGTCGTCGATCGGGCGCAGCTCGTCGAGGGCGAACTCGAAGTTGCCCTCCTTCCAGCTCACGAGCTGGTAGACCGTGTGCTCGATCTGGCGCCCGACGACCGAGCGCAGCGTCTCGTCGTCGATGGCGCCGCTCTCGACCAGCAGCCTGCCCAGGGAGGGTCTCGGGTGCACCTGCTGCTGCCGCGCGAGGATCTCCTCCAGCTCGCCGGCATCGATGATCTCCTGCTGCACCAGGAGCTCGCCCAGCCGCTTCGCCTCCGGGGTCCAGGCACTGATGATGCGACCGCGGTGGAAGCCGATCTCGGCGCGGCGCTCCCCCGAGGTCACCTTGAGCGTGCCGGTGCGTCGCCCCAGGTGGACGAACTGCATCACCTCGGCGACCGAGACGTCCAGGAGATCACCGGAGATGCTCACCCGAGGCTCTCCGGTCAGTCCGAGCGGACGAGCTGCACCAGGCTCTGCAGAGTGCGCAGCTTGCGGTCGGTGTTCGAGTAGACCCGGGCCGCCAGCAGCGCCGAGGCGGCATGGGCCGCCAGCAGATCGAGCAGGTCGCGGTCGTTGGCGGTGAGGGTCGGCTTGTGGTCGAACAGCTTGAGCAGGACCACCGCCCCCACCACGGCTCCCTGCACCCGCAGCGGGACCACCGCCAACGCCTCCGACCCCTCGGCGCCGCCCATCCGCATCTGGCCGTCCTCCAGGGTCTGGTCCACGGCCGGATCGCCGCCCTCGTAGCGCCCGCCCTCGTAGCGTCCGCCCGACCCCTCCTCGAACCCCTCGGCCAGGGCGATCTCACACCGCGAGCCCTCCTCCTCGCGCAGCAGGAGCACGAAGCGCTCGGCGCCCAGGAGCTCGCGGGAGATCTCGCCGATCGTCGCCTTGACCTCCTCCATGTCCAGGGTGGCGTGGAGCTGATAGGTGGCAACGTAGAGATTCATCAGGCGGCCGCGCTGGTTCTCGGTGTCCACCAGCCGCTCCGTCAGCTCCCCCAGGTCGCGCTCGGCCGCCTCGAGCCGCTCTCGCAGCGGCCGTCCGTCCTCCGACGTCTCCCCCGCCGGCGGCACCCGCCCCTTCATCTCCCGCAGCAGGCGCGACGCGGTGTCGAGGGAGCGCTCGATCTCTGCGAGGAGCGCCTCGGGATCGGCCGCACCCGCCGCGCCCGGCTCGCTCACCCCGCCGGAAGACTCCTGCGAGCTCACGTCCCCGGGTCGGAGCTCAGGGCCGCGATCTGGTCCAGCAGCTCCTGGTTGCCGAAGGGCTTGGTGATGTAGCTGTCGGCGCCGGCCTCCATCGCCAGGCGGGTGTCCACCTCTTTGCCCTGGGTGCTAACGATGAGCACCGGGATCTCGGCGAAGGCGCTCGACTGCTTGACCTGACGCAGGAACTCGAGCCCGTTCATCACCGGCATGTTGATGTCGAGCAGGATCAGGTCGATGTCGTGGTGCTCGGCGAGGGCCGCGAGGCCCTGCTGGCCGTCGTAGGCGTGCACCAGGGTGAGATGGCGCAGCATGACCTCGAACATCTTGTGAATGAGCTTGGAGTCGTCGACGACGAGGACCTTGTGGGGCTGCTGCACGAGAGATTCCGGGCGCTGGGGCCGTCTCCGTTCGCGCGAGCCGGCCAGGTGCTCCGGCGCGAAGCACGCCGAGAGACGCAGGAACGTACCGAGACGTTGCTCAGAGTAGCCGAATCCCGTGGGCGATTCAAGAACACCGCGCCCCTGATAGATTGTCGCGAAGCGCATGGAGAGGCAGATCTTCGACGAGCTGCTGGGCGAGTTCCTGCTCGAGGCCGATGAGCGGATCGGCCGGGTGGAAGAGGCCATGCTGCGGCTCGACGCGGGCGTGGAGACCGACCCGCCATCCGCCCTGGCGGGAGCCGGGCGGGAGCTGCACACCCTCAAGGGCAACGCCGGCATGATGGGGCTCGAGGAGCTGCAGCGGGCCGCCCATCTCCTGGAGGACGCGCTGGCCGAGATCGATCCGGCGGCCCCCGCGGTCCTCCCCGTTCTCGCCGGTCTGGACCGCTGCCGCGCCCTGCTCCGGCCCCTGGCCCGCGAGCGGGGCGAGGAGAGGCAGCTCGAGGCGAGCGTGCGGGTTCCGGCGGCGCGGCTCGAGAGGCTCACCGACCTGCTCGCCGAGCAGGTGACCCTGCGCCAGCGACTCGAGGATCGTCTGGCGGCGGTGGAGGCCGAGCTGGGAGCGTCGCGCAGCCCGGCCCGCGACCGCCTGCGGCAGGCCTTCCGCGAGCACGGCCGGATCTTCGACGAGGTCCGGCGCGAGGTGCTGGCCCTGCGCATGGTGCCGCTGGTGGCGATCTTCCGCGGTCTGCGCAGGCTGGCGCGGGACGAGGCGGAGCGGTGCGGCAAGCGGATCCGGGTGGAGAGTCTGGGCGAGGAGACTCCGCTCGACCGCTCGCTGGTGGAGATCGCCTCCGAAGCTCTGGGCCATCTGGTGCGCAACGCCGTGGTGCACGGCGTCGAGGCCCCGGACGCGCGGGGGCGGGCGGGCAAGCCGCAGGACGGCACCGTCCTGCTGCGCGCCGCCGTGGGCTCCGACCGGGTGACGATCGAGGTGATCGACGACGGCGCCGGGGTGGACCGCGGCGCCCTGGGGAAGGCGGCGCGGCGGGCGGGGCTCGCCGGCGCCAGCGACGAGGAGCTCGACGCGCTGCTC
>JAWWBN010000249.1:0-5534 GCA_033720955.1 Thermoanaerobaculia bacterium
CCATGTCGAAGGCGACGATCCGACGCCGCCCCGCGGTCGCCGCCCCGCCCACGACGCCGCCCGCGGGACCGGAGAGCAGGCGGTCGCGCGGCCGGAACTCCGCCGCGCGGTGCAGTCCCCCGGCGCGGGTCAAGACGTGGAAGCGGCGCGCGCCCACACCCGGTCGAACCTCCGCGAGGTAGTCGCCCACCACCGGCCCCAGATAGGCGTCGGCCACCGCGGTGTCGGCGCGGTGCAGCAGCCGGATCTCGGCCACCAGGTCGGCCGAGCAGGAGACGTGCCGGAAGCCGTGGGCGCGCAGATGCTGCCCCAGCCGGCGCTCGGGTCCCGGATTCACGTAGCTGTGGAGCAGGGCCACGGCGGCGCAGCTCACCCCCGCCGCCCGCAGCTCACCGATCGGGCCGGCGAGCGCCGCGAGGTCGAGCTCCTCCACCACCTCGCCGCTGGCGTCGAGCCGCTCGTCCACCTCCACCACCCGCCGGTAGAGCGGCGCCGGCTTGACCACCTGCAGCGCGAAGAGCTCCGGCCGCTGCTGGGTGCCGATCTCCAACAGGTCACCGAAGCCGCGGGTGATGAAGAGGGCGGTGGCGGCGCCGGTGCGCTCGAGGAGGGCGTTGGTGCCGCGCGTGGTGGCCAGCCGCAGGTCGAGCTCGGGCAGGGCTTCTCCCCGCGGCGTCCCGGTCACGCGGCGGGCCGCCAGCACCGGCGCCGGCTCCCCGCTGACGATCTCCAGACCCTCCCCCGGCGTCACCGGCCGGGCGGCCGGCTCGGCCAGCGTCAGCTCGCCGGTCGCGCCGTCGAGACTCGCCACCCTCCCGACCGGCTCGCCACCTGGCCGCACCACCCCGGCGCCGTCCAGAAAGCCGGCGGGGAGGTCGCCGAGGGGGTCGAGCCGCAAGCGGGCGGACGACGCCGCCTCGACCACCCGCACCCGGACGGCGCCGCTGCTCAGCACCTTGGCCCGCCGGCGGTTGCCCTCCGGGTCCACCGCGAGGCAGTCGGTGAAGGTGCCGCCGGTGTCGACCCACACCTGCCAGGCTGTGCGCCGCCGCGCCACCCGGTCTACGCCCGCCGTGAGGTCACCGCCCGGCCTCGTCGAGCTGGACCAGCCGGGCGACGTGCCGGCCGCCCTCGAACGGCGTCGTCAGCCAGGTCTCGACGATCTCGAGCGCCAGCTCCAGCGGCATCATCCGCTCGCCGAGGGAGATCATGTTGGCGTCGTTGTGCTCGCGGGCCAGCCGCGCGCTCTCGACGCCCCAGCAGAGGGCGCAGCGCACGCCGCGCAGCCGGTTGGCGGCCATCGCCTCTCCGTTGCCCGAGCCGCCCAGCACGATGCCGCGCTCGCACTCGCCATCCGCCACCGCCCGCGCCGCCGGGAAGATGAAGCGCGGGTAGTCCACCGACTCGGTGGAGTCGGTGCCGAAGTCGGCCACCTCGTGCCCACCGGCCCGCAGATGAGCCTTGATCTTCTCCTTGTAGCGGAAGCCGGCGTGGTCCGATGCCAGGGCGATGCGCATGCTCTTTCCTCCCCCAACCCGCGCTCGGGCTAGCGACCGCGGCGGCGGCCCAGGCGCCCCAGCCACGCCTCGATCTCCTGGCGCGCCGAGCGGCGCGAGAGCGCGAAGTAGAGGGCAGCATACCCCACCACCAGGAGGGCCGCCCGGAGCCGCAGCGGCACCTCGCCGCTCCCCACCAGCAGGGCCGCCACCGGCGCCGCGGCCACCACGGCGCGCAGGGCCATGCCCCCCGCCGCGGCCAGCGGCAGGGCGAACCCCGGCAGACGCCGCCCCAGCGCCCGCCGGAGCAGGACGAGCTCCACCCACGAGGCGATCGCCGACCCCAGGGCGAGCCCGGTGGCGCCCAGGAAGAGGGGCGACCCCACCTCCACCGCGCCGGCCACGCGCGACACCGGGATCCCGTCCAGCAGCAGCATGGCCGGCACGCCGACCGCCGGGGCGAGGGCGAGCCGCACCACGGCGATCCGGGCGGCCGCAGCGGTCTCCCCCAGGGCGTAGAAGGCGTTGACCAGCAGTCGCGAGGCCGCCGCCGCGGGCAGGCCCAGGGTGTACGCGGCGAGGACCAGGAAGACCAACCAGTTGTCCAGCGCCGAGAAGGCCTGCCACCGGTAGAGAGCGCCCACGATCAGGAAGCCCAGGAGCAGGTACCCCACCGTGGTCGGGATGACCAGGAAGCCGATCTGGCGCAGCGCGGCGCGCGCGCGGCGGGCGACGGCCTGGGGCTCCTCCGGCCCGCGGCGGGCCATCTCCGGCAGCTCCGCCGCCGCCACCGAGAGGGCGAAGAGGGCGACCGGGAGCAGGTAGAGGAGGCTGGCCCAGCGGAGACTGGACAGGGCCCCGGCGGCGAGCACCGACGCCAGGACCTGGTCCAGGTAGGTGGAGAGCTGCATCGCCCCCCGCGCCGCCAGCACCGGCGACAGGGCGGTCAGAGCGGTGCGCACCCCTTCGACCCGGGTCGAGAGCGAGAGACGGAAGCCGCGCAGCAGCCCCGCCACCCGCGGGAGCTGGACGGCGACCTGGAGCACCGCCCCCAGGAAGGCACCGACGCAGGCGCCCAGCAGCAGACGGTCGCTCAGCGGGGTGCCGGCGCGGGCGGCCCCGCCGTGAGCCAGCCCGAAGAAGACCGCCGCCACGCCGGCGATGATCGTGGCGTTCCAGACCACCGGCGCGACGTAGGAGAGAAAGAAGCGCCGATGGCTGTTGAGAACCCCCAGGCTCCACGCGGACATCATCAGCACCGCGGCCATGGGAAGGGTCCAACGCACCGCCCGCACGGCGAGGGCGAAGCGGTCCACCTCCGCCTCCCCGGCCGCCACCCGGGCGGCGTCGCCCAGGAAGCCGGGGGCGAAGAGGGTCACGAACTGGGGCGCGAGCACCACCCCCAGCAGCGCGAAGACCGCCCCCACCACCAGCAGGAGACCGCAGACGGCGCCCGCGAACCTCCCCGCGGCCTCCGCCCGGCCCCGCGCCAGGAACCGCGAGTACACCGGAATGAACGAGGCCGACAGGGTCTGCTCGCCGAGCAGGTTCTGCAGCAGGTTCGGACCGCGGAAGACCGCCGCCAGGACGTCGGCGTGGGGGCCCAGGCCGAGAAAGCCGGCGATGGCCGCCTCGCGGGCCAGACCGGTGATGCGGCTGGCCAGGATCCCCAGCGCCACGCGTAGGGAGCCGCCCTCCCCTCCCGCTTGGCGCGAGGCCGGGGTCGCCTCTTCCGGCGGGCTCATCCGCCCGGCCTCCGCGACGCCCACGGGCCCGTAGAATCGGCGGCGCGGGGACGCCGATGCCGATCTACGAGTTCTACTGCCGCGCCTGCCACACCGTCTTCAGCTTCCTCTCGTCGGTCGTCGACACCCGGAGCCGGCCGAACTGTCCGAAGTGTACGGCGCGCCGGCTGGAACGCAAACCGTCCACCTTCGCGACGCCGCGCCCCTCGGTGGCCGACGACGAGCCGCCGGTCCAGCTCGACGAGGCCCGGCTGGAGAGCGCCCTCGAGTCGATGGCGGGCGAGGTCGAGGCCCTCGGAGACGACGCGGAGGACCCGCGGGTGGTGGCCTCCCTGCTGCGCCGGATGGGGGACGCCTCGGGTCTCGCCCCCGGACCGCAGCTCGAGGAGATGCTGTCTCGCCTGGAGTCCGGCGAGGATCCGGACGACCTGGAGAGCGCGCTGGACGGCCTGGACGCGGAGGACCCGGGCGAGCTCTTCCAGGCCAGGCGGCCCCTCGCCCGGCGGCGTCCCCCGCGGGTGGACGACACGCTCTACTTCCTCTAGCCCCGCGGAGGCCTCAGCCGGTCCGCGCCGCCACCCCCGCCCGCGACCGGGCGGCGGCGAGCACCATCCCCACCATCCCCATCAGGCCCATCGACTTGCCCATCGAGAGCTCGTTGCCGAAGATCTCGAGCGGCAGGTCCCCGGGCACCCAGGCCACCTCTTCGAGCGGCGCCCCGGAGAGGGTCTCGTCGAGGATCACCGCCATGGCACGGGCCGAGATGCCCTGCGGGTTCTCCACCGCGAAGTGGAAGTCGAGGGTGCCGTCGGGCCGCGGCACCGCCCAGACGAAGGCCTCCGACTCGCAGTGGGGCACCCTCCGGCTCTCCGGGAAGGGCCGCTCGGCGATCTCCGGGGGCACCTCGCGGAAGCGGTCGGCGACGTCGATGAGGAGCTGGATCCGGTCGGCGCGGTCGGGCACCGCCTCCAGCAGCTCGAGAAACCCGGCCAGCCGCCGCGGCACGCCCCCCATGCCGGTCTACCGCTCCACTGGGACGCCGACCGAGTTGCCCCACTCGGTCCAGCTCCCGTCGTAGTTGCGCACCTTCGGGTAGCCGAGCAGCTTCGACAGCACGAACCAGGTGTGGCTGCTGCGCTCGCCGATCCGGCAGTAGACGACCACGTCGTCGTCGGGCTCGACGTCGTTCTCCGCGGCGTAGATCTGCCGCAGCTCGTCCGCCGGCTTGAAGGTGCCGTCCTCGTTGACCGCCCGCGCCCACGGAATGCTGCGGGCGCCGGGGATGTGGCCGCCTCGCAGCGCCCCCTCGTTGGGGTACTCCGGCATGTGGAGACGCTCACCGCGGTACTCCTCGGGGCTGCGCACGTCGACCAGCGGCCGCCGCGCTTTGACGTGCTCCTGCACCTCGGCGCGGAAGGCCCGCACCGCCGAGTCGTCGCGCTGCGGCACCGGATAGGTGGAGGGCGCGGGGCGGGGCACCTCGCGGGTCATCGGGCGCCCCTCGGCCTCCCACTTGAGCCGCCCGCCGTCCATCAGCTTGGCCCTGTCGTGGCCGAAGAGCTGGAAGACCCAGTAGGCGTAGGCGGCCCACCAGTTGTTCTTGTCGCCGTAGAAGACCACCGTGGTCTCGGGGGTGATCCCCAACCGCTCCATGAGGGCGGCGAACTGCTGGGGCCCGATGTAGTCGCGGCGCAGGGGGTCGTTCAGGTCGCGGGTCCAGTCCACTTCGACCGCCCCCGGGATGTGGTTGGACGGGTAGACCAGCGGATCCTCGTTGGACTCCACCAGCCGGACCGCGGGGTCGTCCAGGCGGGCCGCCACCCAGTCGGTGGAGACCAGCACGTCGGTATCGGCGTATCCGCGCTGCTCGATCGGATCGCTATCGGGCATCTGAGTCGCCTCCTTTGTCGCTCGTCGCCTGGGCGCCGGCGTGTGGGCGCCCGGGGCCGGAACCATTCTAGCGCTTCTGGACAGGGCCGGCCGGCGCTCGTACCATCGGGCGGCCGTGCGCGAGCCGCTCGAGAGCCTGGAGGCCGACCTCGCCGCCTGCGGCCGCGGGACCGTGGTGGTCCTGACCGGAGCGGGCGTCAGCCGCGCCAGCGGCCTGGCCACCTTCCGCGGCACCGAGCCCGACGCCATCTGGCGCCGGGACGACGTCGAGAAGGCGACCCGACGCCACTTCGACCGCCACCCGGTGGACCACTGGCGCTGGTACCTCCGCCGCTTCGCCGCCCTCGACGCCGCCCGCCCCAACCCCGCCCACCGCGCGATCGTCGAGCTCGAGGAGTGGCAG
>JAWWBN010000250.1:0-5533 GCA_033720955.1 Thermoanaerobaculia bacterium
CCCAGGGCCTTGAGCAGACCGATCTCGCGGGTGCGCTCGGCCACCGACACCAGCATGACGTTCATGATCCCCACTCCGGCGACCGACAGCGAGATGGCGCCGATCGCGGCCACCACCAGGGTGAGCGTCGCCAGGATGGCCGAGAAGGTGCTGACCACCGCGTCCTGGGTGATCACGGTGACGTCCTCCTCCTGGTGGCGCTCGGCCAGCAGGGCGATCACGGCGCGCTTCGCCTCGGCCACCTCGGCGTCGGAGCGCACCTGGACCATGATGCGGAAGAGCGACGACCGGTTCAGCATGCGCATCCCGGTGGCCACCGGCACGATGGCGATGTCGTCGAAGTTGATGGTGAGCCGGGTGCCCAGCTCCGCCATCACCCCGATGACCCGCATCCGCCAGCTTCCCACTCGCACCACCCGGCCCACCGGGTCCTCGCCGCCGGGGAAGAGCTCGCGCGCCGTCTTGTGGCCCAGGACCACCACCGCGGCGCCGCGGTCGATCTCCTCCGGGGGCAGGAACTCGCCGCGGGCCATCACCAGGCCCCGCGCCTCCCGGTACTCCGGCGTGGTTCCGAGGACCCCGACCTGGCGGGTGCGCTCGCGGTGGGAGACCTCCTCCGTCCCCATGGAGATGGGCGCCACGCGGAGCGCCTGCGGCACCTCGCGGCGGATGGCCAGGGCGTCGTCCAGGGTCAGGTCGTTGGGCACGCCGCCGATGCCGAAGGTCCCGGTGGTCTCCGTCTTTCCCGGCAGCACCATCAGCAGGTTGGTCCCCAGCGAAGCGAACTGCTCGACGACGTAGCGGCGGGCGCCCGCGCCCCGGGCGGTGAGCAGGACCACCGCCGCCACCCCGACCCCGACGCCCAGCAGGCTCAGCCCGGTGCGCAGGCCGTGGCCGGCGAGGGCGCCGAGGGCGAAGCGCCCCAGGTCGCGGGCGCGGCCGGCCGCAGCGCTCACCGGCTCCCCTCCGGCTCCGGCGCCTCCTCGCCCCCCTCGTCGCGCGGCTCGATCGCCAGCAGCTCCACCGCCCGGTCCACCCGCGCGCCGGGCAGCCGTTCGACGATCGTGCCGTCCACCAGGACGACGATGCGGTCGGCGCGCGCCGCGACCCGCGGGTCGTGGGTGACCACCAGCAGGGTGAGCCCGTCGTCGTTGAGCCGGTCCAGCAGGTCCAGCACCACCCGCCCGGAGCGGCTGTCCAGGTTGCCGGTGGGCTCGTCGGCCAACAGGATCGACGGCCGCATCGCCGTCGCCCGCGCCAGGGCGGTGCGCTGCCGCTCGCCGCCGGAGAGCTGCTCGGGGCGGTGCCCCATGCGCTCGGCCAACCCCACGGCCTGGAGCGCCTCCCGCGCCCGCTGCCGGCGCTCGTAGCGCGGCAGGCCGGCGAAGACCATGGGCAGCTCCACGTTCTCGAGCGCCGTCAGCCGGGCGATCAGGTGGAAGAACTGGAAGACGAAGCCGATCTGGTGGCGCCGCACCAGGGTGAGCTCGGCCTCGTCCAGCGAGCCGACCTCGCGGCCGTCGAGGGAGTAGCGGCCCGCCGTGGGCCGGTCCAGACAGCCGATCAGGTTGAGCAGGGTGGACTTGCCGGAGCCCGACGGGCCCATGATCGCGACGTGCTCGCCGGGGGCGATCCGCTCGTCCACCCCGGCCAGGGCGTGCACCGGCCGTCCCCCCACCTCGAAGGTGCGGGCGATCCCCTCGAGACGGATGATCGGCTCGACGTCGGACACCGGCCGGCCCCGGCTCTAGCCGTCTCCGCTCGTCTCGGCGTCGCGCCGCTCGGCCAGAGCGCCCGCCTTGACCTCGACCCGGTCCAGGCTGGTGACCACCAGCTCGCCGCCCTCGAGGCCGGAGACGATCTCGGTGTACTGCCAGTTGCGCAGACCCGTCTCGACCTCGCGCTCCACCAGACGGTCGCCCTCGAGCAGCAGCAGACGGCGGTTCTCCAGGAGGGCCGCGGTGGGCACCCGCAGCACCTCCTCGCGGGTGGCCAGCACCACCTCGACGTCGGCCGAGGTGCCGGGCAGCAGCACCGCGTCCGGCGCGGCGACGAAGTCCACCTCCACCTCCACCGTGCGGTTCTGCTGCTCCAGGTCCAGCACGTAGGGGGCGATGCGGGAGACCCGGGCGTCGAAGACCCGGTCGCGGTGCGAGTCCACGGTGACGCGGGCCGGCTGACCCACCTCGATCCGCGCCGAGTCCACCTCGTCCATCGGGGCGCTCACGTAGAGGGACGACGGGTCCAGGATGTCGATGACCGGCGGCACCGGCAGCGCCGGTGGGGAGGGGGTCGTCCACTCCCCGACCTCGATCGACACCTCGGCCACCACTCCGTCGAAGGGCGCCACCAGGACGGTCTTGGCCAGCTCCGCCCGGGCCACCGCCACCGAGGCCGCGGCGCGGGACTCGTTGGCCTCGGCCGCCGCGCAGGCCGCGGCCGCGGTCTGCGCCGCGCTCTCCGCCTGGTCCAGGAGGTCCTCGGAGACGATCCGCTCCGCCGCCAGACGGGCGACGCGGCGCGACTCGCGATCGGCCCGCTCGGCGGTCAGACAGGCGCGCCGGCGCTCGGCCGCCGCGGCCTCGGCCTCGCCGCGGGCGAGCGCCAGACGGGCCTCGAGCGCCCGCGCGTCGAGCTCGAGGACCACCTGCCCCGCCTCGACGCGGTCGCCCTCCCGGTGGGGCAGCGCCACCACCCGGCCGCCGACCTCGGGCGACATCTTGGCCCGCTGTCGGGCGGTCACGGTGCCGGCCCGCGAGTTGGTGACGGTCTCCTCCACGGCGCCCCGCTCGGCCCGCTGGACGTCCACCGGCACCGGCTCGGGGGCCAGGACCGTGGCCCGCAGGAGAAGCGCCACGGCCGCCAGGGCGACGAGGACTGCCAGGCGCCGAAGCCACTTCCTCATCGGGATCATCGTAGCAGCGGCGCCCCGGGGGCGGGCCGCCCGGGCGGGTGGGGCGGCCGGCCGGGCTAGGCCGCGTCCCAGGCGAGACGGTAGCGGCAGACCTCGCCGCCGCGGGCGCGGCACTCTTCGTGCTCGATGCGGATGCTCGTCGCCCCGCACATCTCCAGCGCCCGTCGGTACCAGCCCACCACCGTCATGCAGTCGGTCTCGGAGAAGGTCTCGGCGTCGTAGGTGGTGATCACCCCGGAGGTCGGCCCCGTGGGCTCGTACTCGCGGTGGCCGCTGTCGTAGTAGAAGCCGTAGATCCGGTCGGTCATGGCGAGGAAGCGCTGCGGGTCCTTGCCGCCGAGGAAGGCGCGGTGCGGCCCGGTGAGGTTCTGCTGCGCCGAGCGCGCCCCGAGGGTCTCGAAGATCGACGCGTCGCCGCGCCCGACCTGCTCCACGATCGCGTCGTCCAGGCGGGCGTTGAGCTCGAACGGATACCAGCTCGAGGCGAGCAGCAGACCGCGGAGGATGTCGGCGTCCTCGGCAGGCAGCGCCTCCAGCACGCGCTGCCACTCGGCGGCGCCGTACTCCTCCTCGACACACGCCCGCCGCGCCTGCAGAGCCGCTCCTTTGACCTTCGCCGCCATCGTCGCCTCGCGGCGTGATTCGACTCTCAGCGGCCGGGCAGCGCCCGGCGGGCGCCGGTTGCTAGACTGGCGGGCGATGCGCGGTCCGGTCGCCGAGCTCCCCGCGGGCCCACCCCCGGTCACCCGACACGCCGGTCCGGTGGCGCGGGCGCGGCGCCTGTCGAGCCGCCTCGCGGCCCGCGGCGCGGCCGGCGCGTTGGCGCTCGCCCTGCTCGGGGCGGCGGCGGCTCACGGGCGCACCCTCCACTGGCGGGCGCTCGCGGTGGAGGCCCGTCTCGACGGCGACGGCAAGCTGCTGATCGTGGAGCGCCAGACCATGGTCTTCGACGGCGCGTGGAACGGCGGGCAGCGCGACTTCCTGCTGGAGCCGGGCGAGAGGCTCGAGCTCTACGGAGTGCAGCGGGTGGACCCGGCGAGCGGGGTCGTGGTGCGGCTGACCCGGGGCGATCTCGACCGGGTGGACCACTACGACTGGATCGACCGGGACACCCTGCGCTGGCGCAGCCGGCTGCCGGGCGACCCGCCCTTCGAGAACCAGGCGATCCTCTACGAGCTCTACTACAGCATGACCGGCGTCGTGGAGGCCACGGGGGAGGGGTACCGTCTCCTCCACCCGTTCGCCTTCTCCGACCGGGTCGGGACCATCGAGCGGTTCGAGCTGGACCTGGCCGTCGACCCGGAGTGGCGGGTGGCGTCGGCCGGCGGGCTCGACGTGGAAGCCTCCGAGACGGGCTCCCGGATCAGCGCGACGGCCGACGACCTCCGGCCCGGTCTCGCCTTCTGGGCGGACATCACTCTCGAGCGGACGGTGGCGGCGGCGCCGGCCTCGGTGCGCCGGAAGCCGCCCCGCTGGGCCCGGCTCGCGATGGCGGCGGCCATCTTCTCCGCCGGGCTCCTCTTCTGGCGCCGGCTGCGCGCCCACGAGCGCGCCCAGGGGCGCTACGACCCTCCGGTCGCGGCCGGCGTCATCGACCGCGGGTGGCTCGAGGAGCGCGTGCTGGGCCTGCGCGCCGAGGAGGCGGGCGCGCTCTGGGACCAGGCGATCGGCTCCGCCGAGGTGTCGGCGATCCTCGCCCGCTGGGTGGCCGAGGGCCGCGTCCGGAGCTCGGTGCGGGAGGGTCGCCGCCGCCCGGTCATGGAGCTCGAGTTGGCCGCCCCGCGCGCCGCCTTCGACGGCTACGAGCGGGCCCTGCTCGACAAGCTCTTCTTCGACGGACGGACCCGGACCGACACCGAGGCCGTGAAGGAGAGGTACAAGTCGTCCGGCTTCTCGCCCGTGGCGACGATCACTCCCGGCCTGCACCGCCGGCTCCGCGAGGTGCCCGGCTTCGGCGAGAAGCTGCCGGCGCCCCGGGCGCGGCCGACCTTCCTGCTCTTCCTGGGAGCGGCGGCGCTTCTGGGTCTCGAGGCCTGGCTGCGGGGACCGGGAACGGCGGGTCCGGCGCTGGCCACCCTGACGCTGCTCCTGGGTCCGCTGGCGATCCCGGCGTACCTGCTGGGGTACTTCTACCGCCGTCGGGCGGACCTGCTCGGCGCCCTGCACTGGGCCCAGGTCGGCTTCGCGGCGGCCGCGGCCGGCTCGGTGGCCGCGGTGGTCTACGCCGCCCCCGATTGGGGAATCGAGGGCATCTCCGACGTCGGCGTCGCGGGTCTTCTGGGGATGACTCTGGCGACCACCTGCTTCCTCCGCAGCGTCTTCAACACCGCCCGCACCCGCGACGGCCGGGCGGCCGTGGCGCGCCGCCGCGAGTTGGCGGGCGCCCGGCGCCACCTGGCGGCCGAGCTCCAGAAGCCGGAGCCGGAGCTGGAGGACTCCTGGGTCCCCTATCTCCTGGCCTTCGGTCTGCAGCGCGGGATGGACCGTTGGGCGCAGGCCTTCGGCGGCGCCGGCAGCCGCGTCTCGACACCCTCCACCGCCTTCAGCGGCTCCTCGCGCGGCTCGTCGGGCGGCTGGACGGGCGGCGGCGGCGCCTTCGGCGGCGCCGGCGCCACCAGC
>JAWWBN010000251.1:0-5433 GCA_033720955.1 Thermoanaerobaculia bacterium
CCTCGCCTCGGCGGCCGCCGCCTACCTGCGGCTGCGGCGGGCGGCCGGTGGGCGGGTGACGCCCGGGAGGGTGAGAGCCAGGAGCGTGCGGGAGCTGCGCGAGGCCGGTCTGACCCGGCAGAAGGCCGCCTACGTGCGCGACCTGGCGATCCGGGTGGAGTCGGGAGCGCTGGACCTCGCCGCCCTGGCCGGCGCCTCCGACCGGGCGGCCCGGAGGGCGCTCCTGGAGCTCCGCGGCGTGGGCCCCTGGACCGCGGACATCTACCTCCTGATGGCGTTGCGCCGTCCCGACGTCTGGCCCGACGGGGACCTGGCCCTCGCCCAGGCGGCGCGCCAGGTCAAGGGGCTGCGAGAGACGCCCGGGCGCGACCGTCTGCGGCGGCTGGCGGGACGGTGGCGCCCCTGGCGGGCGGTCGCGGCCCGGGTTCTCTGGCACCACTACCTGGCCGAGCGCCGACGCTGAGGCAGGCGCGGCCCGCCGTGCTGCGCCCGGACGGCTCCGCGGGAACCGTCCCACCCGCCCGCGTGTCTAAAGGGGCGAAGGGAGGCCGCCATGACCCATCCACCCCGCCGCCGACCGCCGCTCGAGCCGCCGAGCTGGGCGCTCTCCTGGGACAGCGACCGCGCCGACGATCGCCGGGCTCTCAAGACGGGGATCGCCTTCGCACTCGTGGTCCACGCGGCCCTGCTGACCGTCCGCATCGTCGAGGAGAAGGTGGAGCTGCCGCCCGTGGACGTGGTCATCCGGCCGCGTCTAGCGGACCTGGCGCCGCCCAGGCCCAAGCCGCCTCCCGAGGCGCCGGAGACCGCCCCGGCGCAGCCGGCGGCGGACGCCCGGCCGCTCCCCGTGCCGGCCGAGCTGGCGCCGCCCGAGCCGCTGCCGGCGCCGGCGATGACCGCTCCGCCGGTCGCGCTCACCCCGCCGCCCGTCTCCGTGCTCGCCCTGCCCGAGGCGCCGCCGACCCCGCCCGGCGAGCCGGTGCGGTTCCGGCCCGAGATGGAGCGGCCGGTGCGGGTCGCGGGAGTGGACCCGGCCTACACGGAGGCCGCCCGCAAGGTGCGCAAGCAGGGCGTCGTGATCCTCGACGCCGTGATCGACGAGAGCGGCGCGGTGACCGACGTCAAGGTGCTCAAGGAGCTGGGCTTCGGCCTCACCGAGGCGGCGGTGCGGGCCGTCGCCACCTGGCGCGTCGAGCCGGCCCGGCTCGACGGTGAGCCCGTGGCCGTGCGCTACAACCTGACCGTCCGGTTCACCTTGCGGTAGCGGCCTCGCGGCCGAACCGGCGCCGGCCGACTGCTGCTACAGTCGAGCCTTCCACCGACCCCGGAGGTTCTTCGCCATGCAAGGTCCCCCGTCCACGATCGCGAGCCGGAGGCCGCCCGCCGAGTGCAGCCGCTCGGGGCCGGCCGGCCGCATCGTCCTGACCGCCGCCCTGCTGGCCGCCGGCTGCACCCTGTCCGGCCCCGAGCTCGGGGGCCCGCCGCCTCCGGCCCGCCTCGACCTGGCCACCGCCGAGATCGTGGATCTCAGCCACCCATACGACGCCGAGACCCTCTACTGGCCCAACATGCCCTCGGGCTTCGAGCTCGAGGTGCTGGCCCGCGGGGTGACGCCCGGGGGCTTCTTCTACTCGTCGAACCTCTTCTCGACCCCGGAGCACGGCGGCACCCACCTCGACGCGCCGATCCACTTCGCCGAGGGGCGGCAGAGCGCCGACCAGGTGCCCCTCGAGCGGCTCATTGGACCGGCGGTGGTGATCGACGTCTCGGAGGCGGCGGCCGCGAACCCGGACCATCGGCTGACCGTCGGGGAGGTCGAGGCCTGGGAGGCGGTCCACGGCCGCGTGCCGGAGGGCGCCATCGTGCTCCTGCGCACCGGCTGGTCGGCGCGCTGGCCCGACCGGCTGGCCTACCTCGGCGACGACGTCCCCGGCGAGACGTCCGACCTGCACTTCCCCGCGTACGGTGAGGCGGCGGCGCGGCTGCTGGTCGCGAAGCGGAGCGTGGCGGTGCTGGGCGTGGACACCGCCAGCCTGGACCACGGCCCGTCGAGCGACTTCCTCGTTCACCGCGTGGCGGCCGAGGCCAACGTCCCGGGCCTCGAGAACCTCACGAACCTCGAGCGCCTGCCGCCGAAGGGCGCCTGGGTCGTCGCCCTGCCGATGAAGATCGCCGGCGGCTCCGGGGGACCGGCGCGGGTGGTGGCGCTGCTGCCGCCCGCCTGACGGCCGCGCCTAACCTGGCCCGCCATGACCGCCGAGCCCGCCGCGAGCGCCCGCCTCGCCACCCCTTTCACGCGACACGCCGGGGTCGAGGTGCCGCTGATCTGCGGCCCCATGTACCCCTGCTCCAACCCCGAGCTGGTGGCCGCCGCGTCGGCGGCGGGCGCCCTGGGGGTCCTGCAGCCGATGTCCCTCACCCATGTCCACGGCCACGATTTCCGCGACGGAATCCGGCTCATGCGACGGCTCTCCGGCGGACGGCCCCTCGGCATGAACGCCCTGATCGAGCAGTCGTCCCGGATCTACCACGAGCGGATGGTGCGCTGGGTGGACCAGGCGCTCGAAGAGGGGGTGCGCTTCTTCATCACCTCGCTGGGCAAGCCGGGCTGGGTGGTGGAGAAGGTGCACGAGGTGGGCGGGGTGGTCTACCACGACGTCACCGAGCGCAAGTGGGCGCTCAAGGGAATCGACGGCGGGGTGGACGGGCTGATCGCCGTGAACGACCGGGCCGGGGGCCACGCCGGCGGAAAGGGTGCTCGCGAGCTGTACGAGGAGCTCGCCGATCTCGGGCTCCCCGTCGTGTGCGCCGGCGGCATCGCCAGCCCGGAGCGGTTCGTCGAGGCGCTCGAGATGGGCTACGCCGCCGTCCAGATGGGCACGCGCTTCATCGCCACCACCGAGTGCAACTCGGCTGAGCCCTACAAGCGCGCGATCCTCGACGCCGACGAGGAGGACATCGTCCTCTCGGAGCGGATCACCGGGGTGCCCGTGTCGGTCATCAGGACGCCCTACATCGAGAGGATGGGCACCCGGGCCGGTCCCTTCGCCCGGTGGATGCTCCGCGGGCGCAGACGCAAGCACTGGATGCGCACCCTCTACGCGCTCAAGTCGATCTACCAGCTCAAGCGCTCCTCCCTGGACGAAAGCGGCAGCCGCGACTACTGGCAGGCGGGAAAGAGCGTCGCCGACGTCCACGAGGTGCTGCCGGCGGGCGAGGTCGTGCGCCGCTTCGCCGCGGCCGCGGCGGAGGCCGCGGGCTGATCTCGCCGGTCCGCGGCTCCCGCGTCCGCGAAGGTCTCCAGCTCCCCCGCATCGGAAGGGAGGAGCCTGCCGAGGAAGACGCCCCGGGAGCCCGCGTGGGCCCGGGCCGGGTGACGCAGCCGGGTCAGCCCGACGCGGCCGCCGCCCAGAGCTCCTCGAGCGCCTGCCGCAGCCCCCGCTCCGGAGCCCAGCCCAGGCCTCTCAGCCGGGTGCAGTCGGCGGTGAGGACCGGCAGGTCCACGGGGCGCCACCGCGCCGGGTCCTCGCGGGTCGAGACCGCCAGCCCGGAGACCCCGATCAGCATCCTCAGCGCCTCGCCGATCGAGACGGCGGCGCCGCTGCCCAGGTTGTAGGGGCGCGCCTCCCCCCGCTCCAGCACCGTCTGGTAGCCGGCGGCGCCGTCGTCAACGTGGAGGAAGTCGCGACGGGCGGCCAGGTTGCCGACGGCCAGCACCGGCTCGCGCTCGCCGCGCCCGATCTCGGCGAGCTGGCGGGCGAAGGAGGGCAGGGCGAAGGTGGGCGCCTGGCCCGCGCCCGCCAGGTTGAACGAGCGAACCACCGCGGCGCCGTGCTGCGCCGCCAGCTCCTCGGCCGCCGCCTTGGTGCGGGCGTAGGGGCTCTGGGGAGCCACCGGCCGGTCCTCCGGGATGGGCTGCTCGTCCTCTGGGACCACGCCGTAGACCTCGGCGCTCGACGCCACCACCACCCGGCGGCCGGCGGCGGCCGCGAGGACGTTCCGGGTCCCCTCCACGTTGACGGCGAAGTACTCCTCCTGGCGCTCCCACGACTCGCCCACGTGGGTCAGCCCGGCCAGGTGGACCACCGCATCGGGCTCGCTGGCTGCGAAAGCGGCGCCCAGGGCCGCCCGGTCGCGGACGTCCGCCTCGACCAGCTCGACGCCGGCCAGCTCCGGCGGCTCGTGGATGTAGCTCCCCCACACCTCGTGCCCGGTCGCCAGCAGACGGGCCGCCAGACGCTCGCCCACGAAGCCGGAGACGCCGGTGACGAGGACGCGCATCGGGCGCCCTAGCTCTGGCGGACCGGCGACGTCAGGGTCTCGCGCCAGTAGGCGAGCAGGTCGGCCAGGGTCTTCTCCAGCGGCACCCGGGGCTCCCAGCCGGTGGCGGCCTTCAGCTTGGACGCGTCGCCGATCAGGATCTCCACGTCCGAGGGTCTGAGCCGCGCCGGATCGACGCGGATCTCGGGCTCGGCGTCGGAGAGCTCGACCAGCCGGGCCAGCAGATCGCGAATGGTGATGCCGTGCCCCGTCGCGATGTTGTAGGCCTCCCCCGCCTCGCCTCTCGTGGCCGCCAGCCAGTAGGCGCGCACCGTGTCGCGCACGTCGGTGAAGTCGCGCACCGCGTCCAGGTTGCCCACCTCGATCACCGGCTCCTGCAGGCCCAGCTCGATCGCCACGAGCTGGCGGGCGAAGTTGGAGGTCACGAAGACCTCGCCGCGGCGCGGTCCGGTGTGGTTGAAGCCCCGGGTGCGGATCGCCTTGAGCCCATAGCTGCGGAAGTACTGGTAGCCGAGCAGGTCCTGCGCCACCTTGGAGACCGCGTACGGCGACAGCGGCCGCAGGGGATTGTCCTCTGTGATCGGCACCTCGTCCCGGTGGACCAGGCCGTACTCCTCGCTCGAGCAGGCGATCTGGACCACCGGATCCAGACCGAGGGCGCGAATCGACTCGAAGATGTGGACCTGTCCCTCGATGTTGGTGCTCAGGGTCTCGGCGGGGCCCACCCAGCTCGTGGGCACGAAGCTCTGCGCCGCCAGGTGGAAGATCAGGTCGGGCCGCGCCTCGGCCAGGAGCTTGTGGACCGCGGCGGCGTCCCGCAGGTCGGCTTCGCGCAGCTCGACCCGGTCCACGAGGTGGTGGACGTTGTCCATGCGGCTGCGCCAGCGGCGGGTGCCCCAGACCTCGACCTGCGGCTGCTCCGCCAGCAGGTACTCGGCCAGGTGCGAACCGGCAAAACCGGTGATCCCGGTGATCAAGGCTCTCATTTTTCGGGTGTCCTCAGAAGGTCTCGCGACTGCCGCCGTTCAGATCCAGGAAGGTGCCGACGTTCTCCATCTCGCTGAAGAACGTCGGCACCATCCTGGATCAGAAGGTCTCGCGACTGCCGCCGTTCAGATCCAGGACGGTGCCGACGTTCTTCAGCGAGGGGGA
>JAWWBN010000252.1:0-5390 GCA_033720955.1 Thermoanaerobaculia bacterium
GACCCGATCCGGCCGACAGCTCCCCCTTCGTGCCCCGGAGCCTGGTGGTGGACGAGCGGTTCGACTGGGGAGACGACCGGCCGCCCGGCGTGCCCTGGGCGGAGACCGTGATCTACGAATGCCACGTGAAGGGGATGACCCGGCTCCATCCGGAGGTCGGCGACACGGAGCGCGGCACCTACCTCGGGCTCTGCGCCGAGCCCGTCGTCGAGCACCTGGCGCGGCTCGGCGTCACCGCGGTGGAGCTGATGCCGGTGCAGCAGATCGCCGCCGAGGAGCATCTGCTGCGCGACGGCCGGACCAACTACTTCGGCTACAGCCCCCTGGGCTGGTTCGCCCCCCACGCCGGCTACGCCCGGGGCGGCGGCGAGACCGCGGCGCGGGAGCTCCGCCAGATGGTCGCCGGGCTTCACCGCGCCGGGATCGAGGTGCTGGTGGACGTGGTCTTCAACCACACACCCGAGGGCGACCATCGCGGACCCACCCTCGGCCTCCGCGGCATCGACAACCGCGCCTACTATCTGCCGCGGGGCGACGAGCTCGACCGCTACGCCGACTACACCGGCTGCGGCAACACCCTGGACGCCGGAAGCCCCCTCTGCCGGCGTCTGATCCTCGACGCCCTGCGTTTCTGGGTCGAGGAGCTCCGCGTGGACGGCTTCCGCTTCGACCTCGCTCCGGTCCTGGGCCGCAGCGGCGGCGGCCCCTTCGACCGCGGGGCCGAGCTCTTCCGCGAGATGGCGGCCGACCCGGCCCTGTCGCGGGTGAAGCTGATCGGGGAGCCCTGGGACCTGGGCCCGGACGGCTACCGCCTGGGCGGCCTGCCCGAGGAGCTCTCCGAGTGGAACGACCGCTTCCGGGACGGGGTCCGCTCCTTCTGGCGGGGCGATCCGGGCAGCGCCCCCGCCCTCCGGCGAGCGGTGGAGGGCACACCGCAGCTCTGGGCGCCGCGCCGGCCGCCGCGGGCCAGCGTCAACTTCGTCACCGCCCACGACGGCTTCACGCTGGCCGACCTGGTGAGCTACGACCGCCGCCACAACGAGGCCAACGGCGAGAGCAACCGGGACGGCCACGAGCACAACCTGAGCCGCAACTGGGGCGTCGAGGGCCCCACCGACTCACCCCCGGTCCTCTCCCTCCGGCGGCGCGTCCGCCGCTCGCTGCTGGCCACGCTGGCCCTCTCGGCCGGTACCCCCATGGTGAGCCACGGGGACGAGCTGGGCCGCACCCAGGGCGGCAACAACAACGCCTACTGTCACGACTGCGAGCTGACCTGGGTCCGGTGGCCGGACGGGACGCAGCCCGAGCCGGCGGGATTCCTGACCCGGGCCCTGGCTCTGCGTCGCCGGGAGCCGGCCCTGCGCCCCGCCGGCTGGGACGAGCGCCGGATCACCTGGCTGTCGGCCGACGGCGGCGCGCTGACGCCCCCGGCGCGGGAGCTTCCCCACTTCGGCGCCCTGCTCGCCGGCCGCGACGGCTGGCTCCTGCTGCTCTTCAACGGCGGCGACCGGGAGCGGCTCTTCCGCCTCCCTCGGGTGGCCGCCGCCGGCCCGTGGCGGGTGCGGCTCGACGGCGGCGACGGCAGCTCGAAGGAGCTGCCGGGCAGCACGGCCCGGGTCGCCGCCCACACCCTCCTGGTGCTGGGGCGCCGCTACCCGGACGGCTCCTCGGCCGGCCCCGCGTCGGGTGCCAGCCCGGCGACGAGCCGGTCCAGCCGGTAGCCCGCCTCCTCGGCGGCCGACGCCGCCCCGCGCACCACCTTCTGCCAGGCCTCCAGGCCGGCGAGCCGCTCCGCCGAGCTCCTCTCGGCGGCGCACCAGGCGAGGCTCTCGAGCGCCAGGAGGGTGTCCAGCAGGCCCTCGAGGTCCTCCCGCACGAGGTACTCGTGGCCCTCGTACGGGTGGAGGCCGAGGGCGTCGCGCCCCGGCTGGGTCGCGGTCAGCCCTCGGAGCAGCCGGCTCGCCTCGTCGGCCGCGGGCAGCCGGGGGGCGCGGCCCCACGCCGAGCGCCAGGCGACCCCCAGCGCCGCCGCCAGCCTCCGCGCCGCCTCCCCCTCCACCCCGTGGCCGGTGAGACGCTCGACCAGGGGCGCGCCGAGCCGCCACTCCCGGAACGGCTGGCCCGGGGGCGCCGCGGCCATCCGGCGCACGGCGGCGTCCACCGAGAGCTGGCAGAAGAGACCGACCAGCAGCTCGGGGCCGCGGCGCAGCGCCCGACGCAGCCGACGCCCGAAGCGCCGCGCCTCGGTCCCCCTCCCCTCCGCGAGGGTCCAGGCCGCGGCCGGAAGGGCCACCAGGGCCACCAGGCGCTGGCGGCTCGTCTCGTCGAGATCGGGCTCCCCCTCCCCGCCCCGCCAGGCCGCGGCGGCCCGGGCGAAGACCTCCCAGGCGGCGGCGAGCTCCTCCAGCAGCGTGTCGTCGGCCGGCCGGGCCAGCCGCTCCGGGTCGCCGGAGAGCAGCCGCTCGAGCAGCGGCCCCGCCAGCGCGCCGCGCAGCCCCTCCTGCAGGGGCTCCAGGGAGATCGCGTCCAGGGCGTCGGGGATGCCCGGAACCCCCGCCGGGCCCAGCCGGTCGGCGAGCCTCTCCAGCTCTTCCGGCCCGCCCGCAGGCGGCGGCCCGAAGCCGGAGAGCACCCGCGCCTCCCACGGCCCGAGCTCCACCTCGAGACCGCGGCGCACGAGGTCGCCGCGCCGCGCCAGATAGTCGAGCCGCCCCACCTCGTCGTGGAAGGTCACCAGGGGCGCGCCCTGCTCCGCGAGAGCCAGCGCCTGCGCCAGGGTCTCGGTGGCCTCCCGGCCGTCCGCGTCCAGGTACGGCGCCGACCGAACCAGCCGGCCGCGGGTGGGGGCGTCGCGGTTGTTGAAGACCACCACCGAGGGCCCGCCCGCCTCGGCGTTGGAGTAGGCGAGCACGCTCTCGTCCACCTCGCCGCCCGCCCGCACCAGGTCGAAGAGCCGGAACCGCCGCGCGCCGGCGAACTCGCGGCGACGCTTGAGCAGCGGCGCGATCTGACGCTCGTGACGGGCGATCAGCGCATGGTCGGGCGGCTCGCGCCGGTAGGCCTGCCGGTACTCCATGCCGTACTTCTCGCGCAGCCCCTCGACCTGGCCGTGGGCGAACATCGGCAGACCGGGCAGGGTGGCCATGACCGTCGCCACCCCGAAGTAGCGGTCGCCGTCGCCGAACTGGTCGCGGGCGGTGCGCTCGTCGGGGTTGCTCATGAAGTTCACGTACCGCTGCAGAATCTCGGGATCGAAGGCCACCGTCTCGCGGATCAGCCGGCGGTACTTGGCGGTCTCGCCGTCGCGCAGCATGTTCATGAAGGCGCTGTTGTAGACGCGATGCATCCCCAGGGAGCGCACGAAGTACCCCTCGAGCAGCCAGAAGGCCTCCGCCAGGAGCAGGGTGTTGGGGACCTCGGCCGCGGCCCGGTCCACCACCTCGCGCCAGAACTCCCTGGGCATGGCGGCGTCGAAGGCGCTCGTCTCGATGCCGTTCTCGGCCCGGCTGGGGATCGCGCCCCCTCCCCCCGGCGGCGGGTACCAGAGACGCTGGAAGTGGTGACGGGTCAGGGTCATGGCGGCGTCGAAGCGGATCACCGGGAAGCGCCGCGCCACCTCGAGGATGGTCCGGGTCACCGCCTCGCGCACCTCCGGCTGGAGAAAGTCGAGCTGCGCGGTGTCGTTCCAGGCGGTCCCGGTGCCGTCGTTGCCGTGGTAGAGGTAACGCACCCGGCCCGTGGTCCGATCGACCCGTTTGAAGACCACCGCCGCGTCGGAGCGGTCGTAGTACCCGTCCTCGAGGAAGATGCCCACGGTGGGGTCCGGCGACAGGTCGGGGCCGTCGAAGGTGTAGTTCGGGTAGGGGCACTCGTCCAGGCCGAGGAAGCGCTCCGGGTGACGCAGCACCCAGTCGGAGTCGATGCCCAGGTGGTTGGGCACCATGTCGGCGGCCAGACGGATCCCCCGTCTGCCCGCTCGCTCGGCGAGCGCCTCCAGGGCCTCTTCGCCTCCCAGGTCGGCGGCGATCCGGTAGCGCTTGAGCGAGTAGGCCGAGCCCACCGCCTCCGGGTTGCCGCAGAGCCGCTTGATCCGCGCCGAGGCTTCGCTGCGCTCCCAGAGACCGATCAGCCAGAGACCGGTGAAGCCGCTCTCCGCCAGGGTGTCGAGAACCTCGGCGGGAATCTGGTCGAGGCGGCGGATGGCGCTCTCGTGGGTGCGGGAGAGCTGGTCGAGCCAGACGTAGGCGTTCTTGGCCAGCAGGACGAGCCGCGGCATCCACTCCCGATCGGAGCTGAAGCTGCGCGCATCGCCGGGCAGCTCGTCGTAGCTGGGGACCTCGGCCGGGCCGGGTCCGGGCGGGAAGCGCGGCCGCTCCTCCTCCTCCAGCAGGTCGACGCCGCGGAGCAGATCGTCCGCCAGGCCCCCGAGCTCCCGCGTCCACCGCTCCACCAGGAAACGGAGCTGTCCCGCCAGCGATCCCGCCTCCCGGCGCTGGGGCTCGAGCAGCAGGTCCACCAGGTCGAGGCGGTCCCCTCGCTGCGCGGCCTCGACCTGGAGGAACTCGCGCAGCGAGGCGATCACCGGCTGGTAGAGGGCCTCCGCGGCGAGCGCCGTCCGATGCAGAAAGTCGTTGATGGGCGCCGCCGCGGGGTTTCCGTCGATCACCCAGAAGAGCAGCAGCGTCCGCAGCAGGGCGGCGCGGCCCGGATCGACGGGCGTCTCCCCCTCCGCCCGCGTCGCGGGCCACGGCAGCGCGAAGTCGCCGGCGAAGCGCTCCAGCAGAGCGTCGATCGCCTCGCTGCCGAAGCGCTCGTAGAGGGACTCGAGGGCGCGCTCGAAGAGGTCGTCGACGCCGTAGGAGTCGATCAGCCGCTCGAGGGCGGCGGCGATCCGGTCGAGCGCCGCCAGGGCGGCGGCGCCGGGCGCGGGCCGCGGCGGCGTTTCGGACGCGCCCACCTCGCGCAGGCTCTCGGCCAGCTCGCGGGCGCGCGCCGGGCTGGCGAGCGTCGCGCGGCCCGCCGGGTCGAGGGTCCCGCCGTCGAGACGGAGACGCCTCCGGGCCGCGCGAGAGACGAAGAGGGGCACCGCCCTCTCCTCACCCCTCCAGAGCCGCGATCCGGTCGATCAGGTCAACCACCCGGTTCGAGTACCCCCACTCGTTGTCGTACCAGGAGACGACGTTCACGAAGCCGTCGCTCTGGCTCATGGTCGATGCCGCGTCGAAGATCGACGAGTGCGGATTGCCGATGATGTCGCTCGACACCAGCGGGTCCTCGGTGTACTCGACGATGCGGGCCATGGGCCCCGCCGCCGCCGCGCGCACGGCGGCGTTGACCTCCTCCACCGAGGGCCTGGCGCGCAGGCGGCAGGAGAGGTCCACGATGGAGCC
>JAWWBN010000253.1:0-5370 GCA_033720955.1 Thermoanaerobaculia bacterium
GCCTCCGTCCCGCGCGCGCGGCCGCCCCGGTCGCCCCCCGGCGCCGGCGCCGGCGCCCGGTCGGAGGCGGCGATGTAGGTGATGGCGGCCAGGAAGGCGAGGAAGATCAGCGTCATCAGGACACCCGTCCAGATCCGCTCCTGGCGGGTGTCCGCCAGGAACAGCCAGCCGCCCAGGAGGGCCTCCATGGCGATCAGGAAGGCCGCCAGAACGGAGTACTTGTTGCTGATCTTCGCCGGGTCGAAGAGCTTGCTCTTACCGCTCATGGCGCTGCTCCTTCGGGAAGGGAGGTCTCCGGGCGGTGGCCCGCCGAGCTCCCGCGGCCGTCGGATTCGGCTCGCCGCCCGGCGCGGCCGCGGCCGCGCCGGGCGCGCCCTCCGACGCGGCGAGGCGAGAGCGGGAGCGCGGGGGGTCGCCACTTCGATTTGGCCGCCATCATAGCAATCGCCGCCAGGGCGGTCCGGCGTCGCTCCCGGGGGCGGCTCGCCGAGCCGGGGCGGCAGCGCTCTCGGCGGCGGGCGGATCCAAACCGCTAAGATGCCCCCGATGCCCCCCGTCTACCTGGACCACAACGCCACCACGCCGCTCGACCCGCGGGTGCGCGACGCCATGCTCCCCTGGCTGGGGGAGCGCTTCGGCAACCCGTCGTCGCGGCACGCCTTCGGCCAGGCGGCGCGCGAGGCGGTCGAGGAGGCGCGGGCGCGGGTGGCGGGGCTTGTCGGGGTGCGGCCGCCGCAGATCGTCTTCTGCGCCTCGGGCACCGAGGCCAACAACGCGGTGATCGAGGGGTGCGCGGGCCGGGAGAGGGGAGCGGGCGGGCATCTGGTGATCTCGGCGCTGGAGCACCCGTCGGTGACCGCGGCCGCCGACCGTCTGGAGCGGCTCGGCGTCGAGGTGACCCGGGTGGCGCCCGGTCGCGAGGGCGTGATCGACGCCGAGGAGATGGTGGTGGCGGTGCGACCCGGCACGCGCCTGGTCTGTCTGATGCTGGCCCACAACGAGCTCGGCACGGTGCAGCCGGTGCGGGAGGTGGCGGCCGGCTGCCGGGAGCGCGGCGTGCCGATCCTGGTGGACGCGGTGCAGGCGCCGGGCAAGATCGCCGTCGACGCCGGGGAGCTGGGGGCCGACTTCCTGGTGATCGGAGCGCACAAGTTCCACGGTCCGCTGGGAGCCGCGGCGTTGGCGGTGCGCGCCGGGGCGGAGCTGCCGCCCCTCCTGGTGGGCGGGGGCCAGGAGCGCCGCCGCCGCGCGGGCACCGAGAACGTGCCCGCGCTGGTCGGGATGGGGGTGGCCGCCGCCCTGGCCGCCACGGAGCTGGAGGAGCGCCGGCGTCACCTGGCGGCCCTGCGCGGCCGCTTCGAGACCGGTCTGGCCGAGATCGGCGGCGCGGTGGTCCACGGCGCGGCCGCGGAGCGTCTCCCCAACACCACCCACGTCGGCTTTCCGGGGGTGGACGCCGAGGCGCTGATGATCCGCCTCGACCTGGACGGCTACGCGGTGTCCATGGGCTCGGCCTGCTCGTCGGGCGCGGCCGAGAAGAGCGGCGTGCTGCTCGCCATGGGAGCGAGTGCGGAAGAGGCGGCGGGGTCGATCCGGGTCAGCTTCGGGATGGCCAACCACGAGTCGGAGGTGGACGGCTTCCTCGACGCTCTGTCTGGCCACCTGGCGGAGCTGGCGCCGCGGGCCGCCGCCTCCTAGGGTCGAGACGATGCCCGCCGACCTCACCGCCGTCGCCATGAGCGGCGGGCTCGACTCCTCGGTCGCCGCCTGGCTGGTGTCGCGCGAGCGGCCGGCGGTGGGTCTCTCCATGCTGCTCTGGGACCGCTCCGCCGAGGCCGCCCACGGCCGCTGCTGCGGCGCCCTCGACCTCGGCGACGCCCGCCGGGTGGCGGCGCAGTGCGGCATCCGCCACTACACGGTCCGCATGGAGGAGGAGTTCGAGCGCGAGGTGGTGGACCCCTTCGTGGACGACTACCTGGCGGGCCGGACCCCGGTGCCCTGCACCCGCTGCAACACCTGGATCAAGTTCGACCTGCTGCTCGAGAGAGCCAGGGCCTACGGCGCGGCGCGTCTGGTCACCGGTCACTACGCGCGCATCGTCGCGGGAGCCCACGGCCCCGAGCTGCACGCCGCGGTCCACCGCGAGAAGGACCAGAGCTACTACCTGTGGGAGCTGACCGCCGAGCAGCTCGCCGCCGCCGAGTTTCCCCTGGGCGGGCGGACCAAGGAGGAGGTGCGGCAGATGGCGCGCGAGGCCGGGCTGGTGACCGCGGGGAAGGGGGAGAGCATGGAGCTCTGCTTCGTCTCCGGCGGGGTGCGAGAGTTCGTGGAGGAGCGGGCCGCGGCCCGTCCCCAGCGATTCCCGATCGCCGCGGCTGCGGGGGAGCCCGCCCGGGTGGTGGACCGCGCGGGCCGCGAGCTGGGCCGGGCGGCGCCCTACTACCGCTACACGGTGGGGCAGCGCCGGGGGCTGGGCATCGCGTCGCCCGAGCCGCTCTACGTCCTGGGGGTGGAGCCGCGGGCGAACCGGGTGGTGGTCGGCGCCCGGGAGGAGCTGGCCGCGGCGGGTCTCGAGGGCGACGGTCTGCACTGGATCGGGCCGGCGCCGGCGGGCGAGGTGGAGGCCACGGTGCGGATCCGCTCGCGGCACCCCGGCGTCCCGTCGCGGGTCACGGCTCTCGGCGACGGACGGGCGCGGGTCGAGTTCGCCGAGCCGCAGCACGGGGTGGCCCCCGGCCAGGCGGCGGTCTTCTACGACGGCAGCCGGGTGCTGGGCGGCTGCTGGATCCGTCGCGGCCTGGGCGCCGCCGCGGCATGACGGAGCGGGCGGAGGGCGCCGGAGGGCGCCGGAGGGCGACGTCGGCTCGGGGGCGGGCGTGACCGACCCGGCCCCCGGTCGTCTGACCGTGGTCGCCACGCCGATCGGCAACCTGGACGACCTTTCGCCGCGGCTGCGCCGGGCGCTGGAGGAGGCCGACCTCGTCGCCTGCGAGGACACCCGGCGGACGGGCCGGCTTCTCGCCCACCTGGGTCTCAAGAAGCGCCTGGTCTCGCTCCACGAGCACAACGAGCGGCAGCGCCTCCCCGGCCTGATCGCCGCCCTGGAGCAGGGGAGCCGCGTGGCTCTCGCCAGCGACGCCGGCACGCCCCTGATCTCCGATCCCGGCTACCTGCTGGTGCGCGAGGCGATCGCCGCCGGCCTCCCGGTCGAGGCGGTGCCCGGCCCCTCGGCGCCGCTGACCGCCCTGGTGCTCTCCGGCCTGCCGCCCTACCCGCATACCTTCGTCGGCTTCCCGCCCAGAAAGCCCGGCAAGCGTCGCGCCTTCCTGGCCCGCTACGCCGAGCTCGACCACACCCTGATCCTCTTCGAGTCGCCCCACCGCATCGCCGCCACCCTGGACGACCTCCTCGCGACCCTCGGCGACCGCCCGGCCGCCCTCTGCCGCGAGCTGACCAAGCTGCACGAGGAGGTCATCCGCGGCACGCTGACGGAGATTCGAGCGGCGGTGGGGGAGCGGGAGCGGGTCAAGGGGGAGCTGACCCTGGTGGTCGGGCCGGGGTAGGGCGGCGGATCCGCCCTCCCCCGGGGCGATCCGCGGACGGGCCCGTCAGTCCCGGGGAATCTCGCGGTCCAGGTTGATCGCGCTGCCCGAGAGCCGGGCGATGAGCATCAGCCGGCGCTTGAAGCGGAACGCCCGCTCCAGCCGGTCGATCCTGGCGACTACTTCCGGCTCGTAGCCCAGCTCGACCACCTCCTCGACCTGCAGCCCCAGGTTGAACATCAGGTAGAGGACCTCGTCGGCCACGCCGTAGTCGAAGCCCAGCTCCTCCTCGTCGGTCTGACCGGGCCAGAGATCGGCCGACGGCTTCTTGTCGATCACCGCGTCGGGGACCCCGATGTGGCGGGCGAGGCTCACCACCTGGCACTTGAAGAGATCCCCCAGCGGGTTGATGGAGCTCGCGTTGTCGCCGAAGATCGTCGAGTAGCCCAGGAGGATCTCGGTCTTGTTGGAGGTGCCCAGCACCAGGCAGCGGAGCTTCTTGGCCAGGTCGAAGAGGACCGCCATCCGGGCGCGGGCCATCAGGTTGCCGCGCCGCACCGTGTCGGCCTCCGGGTCGTTGGCGTCGAAGTAGCCGTCCACCATGGGGGTGATGTCCACGGTCCGCGGGGCCAGGCCGAACTTCTCGGCCACCGTCTCGGCGTCGGTGGCGGAGTCCGGCGACGAGGTCCTGTAGGGCATCATCAGGGCGTGCACCCGCTCGGGGCCCAGGGCGAGGGCCGCCAGGCCGGTGGAGAGGGCCGAGTCGATGCCGCCCGAGAGACCCACCACCACGCCGTCCTGGCGGGCCGTCGCCACCGCGTCGCGGATGAAGCCGGTGAGCGCCGTGACGGCCAGCTCGGGGTTGATGTCCAGCCCGTCGCGCCAGGTCCCCTCGGTCACGGCGCGCCCTCGATGTCGTCGCGGTGGTCCTGCAGCAGCGGCAGCCGCCAGCGCGCCCGGTCCACCTCCCGCAGGTCCAGGCGGGCCACCAGCAGCTCCTCCTCGAAGAAGGGGGCCCGCACCAGGAGCTCGCCGCTGGGCCGCACGAAGTGGCTGCCGCCGGTGTAGAAGGAGCCCTCCTCCCAGCCCACGCGGTTGCAGTAGGCCACCCAGGCGGTGTTGGTCAGCGCCGTGGAGCGGGTGATCGACTCCCAGGTCTCCTGGCTCGCGGGGATCGCTCCCGAGCCGATCCGGCCCGGGCCGGCCGAGAGGGCGGCGATCAGCTTGACCCCGGATCGCGCCAGACCCAGCGCGAGGTGGGGATGCCAGAGGTCCTCGCAGATCAGCACCCCGAGCTGGTCGCCGCTCTCGGCCACCGGCGCGAGCCGCTGGCCGGCGCCCAGGAACCGCTCCTCCTGGAAGATGCCGTAGGTGGGCAGGTAGAGCTTGCGGTGGATGTGGCAGAGTCGCCCTCTGTGCAGCACCAGGGCGCTGTTGTAGAGCACCCCGTGCTCGTCCTCTTCGACCGCCCCGACGATCAGCGAGATGCCGTCGGCGGCCTTGGCGAGCTGGTCGATGACGGGCGATTCGTGGGGGTGCAGGGCCACCCGGCTGGTCAGCGACAGCAGGCGGTAGCCGGTCAGGGAGAGCTCGGGGAAGACCAGGAGGTCCACCTCTCGCTCGCGGGCGCGCTCGATCCATCGGAGGTGGGTCTCGAGATTGGCCTCCACCTCCCCCAGCCGGACGTCGATCTGCGCCAGCCCGACGTTCAGCTTGCGTTGCATGGCTTCGCGCTTCCGCCCGGATGCTAGCATGGCGTCGTGCCGGCCGACGCTCCCCTTCGCCGCGTCGCGAAGCTCCTGTCGGCGGCCGCCGTGGCGGCCGCGAC
>JAWWBN010000254.1:0-5348 GCA_033720955.1 Thermoanaerobaculia bacterium
CCCCTGGGCCTGATCGGCGGGCATCGCGACGCCCTCCCCGAACGGCGGCTCCGGCGCTTTCCGCGGCGGGTGGAGGGCGTCATAGCCGCAGACGGACCCAGCCCATAGCCTGGGCCGGAGATCGCGCCCGGGAGACGCCGTGAAGCCGCGCACCCGCCAGCTCGCCGCCCTGCTCCTCGCCGCCGCCCTGGCGGCCGACGCGGCCGCCGCCGGCACCTGCGGCAGCTCGCTGCGCTTCTTCGGCGCCGGCGTCGCCGCCCCCGGGCTCGACCGGGTGGAGATCCCCCTGGACGACCCGGCGCGGCCCGTGGACGCGGGCACCGGCGACTTCACGGTGGAGTGGTGGATGAAGGCCGTCCTGGCCGACAACCAGGCCACCCCGGCCTGCGCCGCCGGCGAGGACAACTGGATCACCGGCAACATCCTGCTGGACCGCGACGTCTTCGGGCAGGGCGACTACGGCGACTGGGGCGTGTCGCTGCGCGACGGGGTGATCGCCTTCGGCCTGGCCGACGCCGCCTCGGGCCAGGGCATCTGCGGCGCCACCAACGTCGCCGACGGCGTCTGGCACCACGTGGCCGTGGCGCGGCGGGCCACCGACGGGCGGATGCGGATCTGGGTGGACGGAGCCGTGGACGGCGAGGGCTTCGGCCCCACCGCCGACGTCACCTACCGCGACGGCCGCCCCACGGCCTACCCGGCCAGCGACCCGCTGCTGGTGCTGGGGGCGGAGAAGCACGACGCGGGGAGCCTCTACCCCTCCTACTCGGGGCACCTCGACGAGCTGCGGATCTCGACCGTGCTGCGCTACGACGGGGCCTTCACGCCGCCGGCGGGGCCCTTCGCGGCCGACGCCGCCACCGCCGCCCTCTACCACTTCGACGAGGGCGCGGGAGACCTGGTGGCGGACGCGTCGGGCGCGGTCGGAGGACCCTCGGACGGGGCCCGCCGCTTCGGCGGCACGCCGGCGGGGCCTCTCTGGTCCGCCGACACGCCGATCCCGGAGCCGGCCTGCGCCGCGGTCGAGGACCTGGTGCTCGAGAACGACACCCTCTCCGGCCCCGGCGAGCACGCCGCCTGCTCGAGCGTGACGGCGGGGCCCAACCTGGGCGTCGTCGCGCCGGGGGCGGTCACCCTGGTGGCCCGCGACGCGATCGTCCTGAGGGACGGCTTCTCGGTGGGCGTGGACGCCGAGCTGGCGGCCCTCCTCGACTGCGCGGCGGGCGCGCCGTAGGCGTCCGCGGCGTCGTCGCGCCGACCGGGAGCCGCGTGGTAGAACCCGGGGGCTCCTGGAGTGCGATCGTGGGCCTCTACCAGCGCTACCTGCTCCCCCGGCTGATCGACCTGAGCTGCGGCACCAAGCCCGTCCGCAAGCAGCGGGAGAAGGTCGTGCCGCGGGCCCGGGGCCGGGTACTCGAGATCGGGATCGGCAGCGGCCGCAACCTGCCGTTCTACGACCGGGAGAAGGTCACCCGGCTGTGGGGCCTCGAGCCGGCCCCGGAGATGCGGCGGCTGGCCGAGCCGGTGGCCGCGCGGGTGGGGCTCGAGGTCGTCTGGCTCGATCTGCCGGGCGAGGAGATCCCGCTCGACGATGGGAGCGTGGACACGGTGGTGATGACCTACACCCTCTGCTCGATTCCGGACACCCGGGCCGCCCTGCGTCAGATGGCGCGCGTCCTGGCGCCGGGCGGGCGGCTCCTCTTCTGCGAGCACGGCGCCTCGCCAGAACCCGCGGTGCGCCGCTGGCAGGACCGGGTGAACCCGCTCTGGAAGCGTCTGGCCGGCGGCTGCCACCTGAACCGGGAGATTCCGGCGCTGCTCGAGGAGGGGGGTTTCGTGATCGAGGACCTCGAGACCATGTACACCCCGGGCTGGCGGCCCGCCAGCTTCAACTACTGGGGGAGCGCCGCGCCCGGGTAGGGGCGGCCGGGCGACGGGGTGCGGCTCCGCGACGCCGCGTGCTACCTGCTGCTGGCGCTGGCCCTGACGGCCACGGTGGGCGCGGTCTGGCTCTGGCGCTCGGCCGTCGGCCGTGCGGAGCGGATCGCCCCGGGCGTCGCCGAGCTGGCGGCCACCTACCCCGTGTCGTGGTCGGACCTGACCCGGTCGCAGCGGTCGGCGCTGCTCGCCGTGGAGGACCCGCGCTTCTTCGAGCACCGGGGCATCGACGTGGCGACGCCGGGCGCCGGCCTGACGACCATCACCCAGGGCCTGGTGAAGAGGCTGGCATTCGACGACTTCCGGCCCGGCCCGGTCGCCAAGCTGCGGCAGTCCCTGATCGCGCGCGCCCTCGACCGCCGCCTCTCGAAAGAGGACCAGTTGACCCTCTTCGTGAACCAGGCGGCGGTGGGCTCGTGCGACGGCGTCTGGCTCGAGGGCCTGCCCGCCGCCGCCGAGGTCTGCTACGGCCGCGCCCTGGAATGGCTGGAGGAGGAGGAGTACCTGACGCTGGTGGCGCGTCTCGTCGCGCCGGGGCGGCTGAGCGATCCCGCCCACGCCGACGAGCTGGCCGAGCGGGTCCGGCGCATCCAGCGCCTGCTGCGGGGCGAGTGCGAGCCCCGAGGCCTGATGGACCTCTGGCTCGAGGGCTGCGCAGAGGCGCCGGAGTAGGGGAGTCGTCTCCGCGGGGGCAGTCGCCCTAGCTCCCGGGGCGGGGAGGAGGTGGCGGGCCCGGCCGCGGCCGGCCGGCTCCGCCTCGCGTGGCGGGACCCCGGCCAACCGCCGCCGGGGGCTCGGCCGCCTCTCCGCGGGCGACGAGCACCGCGCGGGTGGCGAGGTGGCGCCCCGGGCCGGGCAGGGTCCCGATCCGGGCTTCGAGGCGCGTCAGACGCAGCACCCAGGGGGAGAGCCAGGTCGCCCGCCGCGCCACGCGGCCGGCCAGGGGCGTCGCGATCCCGGTGGGGCGCAGGTCGACCAGGCCGAAGCGCCGCGCCAGCTCGACCCTGTCCCTCGGTCCGAGGGGGTCGTCGGTGCCGCGGTCCACCCCCCTGAGACGCCGCGAGAGACGCATCAGCAGCCGCATTGGCAGGCGCATCCACGGCTCGAAGGCCACCAGGTAGCCGTCGGGGCGCAGCACGCGGCGGATCTCGTCGAAGGCCTCGGGGCGGGCCAGGTGGTGCACGCTGTGGCGCGAGAAGACGAGGTCGAAGACGCCGTCGCGGAAGGGAAGCCGCTCGGCCGGCGCGGTGTGGAGCCACACCGCGCCCGTGTCCGCCTCCTGGAGCTCGAGCCGCGCCAGGGCCACCCGCTGCGTCTCCGGGCTGACGTCCACCTGGTGCAGGCTGGCGCCCGAGCGGACGAAGCGCCAGGCGATGGGAGAGGTGCCGCCGAGGTCGAGGACGGTGCGCCCCGCCACCTCCGCGAGCTCGGGGTGGGACTCCAGCAGCGGCTCGATCTCCCGAGGGAGAAGCCAGGGTGAGCGGTGCCACGGTCCGTCGGGCTCGCGACGAAGGGAGGAGCGGAGCTCCCGGGCGACCCGGTCGAACTTGCGGCGCTCGCCCTCCACCCTTCGCGCCAGCTCGTCGGGCAGGGAGATCCGCCAGGCGAGCCGCCGCTCGTCGGGCTTCCAGCTCGCCGCCACGCGGCCGCCGCAGGTCAGCCGGCCTCCCTCCAGGGCAAGCCTCTCGCGCGGCTCGTCCGGCCAGCGCAGCAGGTGGAGCGGCAACGCCATCGGGGGCAGTCTAGCCCCGCCCGGCGGGGTCCTGTCCCCTCGTCCCCACCCGCGCCGTCTCGCGGGCCGGGTCCGCGAGGCATCTGGGGGATTCTCCCCCGCCCCCCTGGGGTGTTTCCCCCATGGCTCGATCCGCGCGCCCCTCCTAGCCTGGTGTCGAACCGGCGGGCGTCAGCCCCGCCCGCCCCGTCAGGAGGAGATGCCCATGACCCGCAGAGTCCTTTGCAGCGCTCTTCTCGGCCTGGTCCTGGCCGGCCCGTCCTACGTCGCGGCCCAGGAGCCGCTCTTTCTCGAGACGGTGGGCTTCGCCACCAAGACCGGCTTCCGCGGCGTCTTCGCCTGGAGCGCTGCCGAGTCCGTCTCGGGGGTGGTCCACTACGGCACGGATCCCGACAACCTGACCGAGACGGTCCAGCCGCTGCCGGGCGGCGTCGACACCGCGCAGATGGCGGTGGCGCAGATCGTCACCGGCCAGCGCTACTACTACCAGGTCGAGGACCTGCTCACCGGCGCCCGCTCCGAGGTGGGCAGCTTCGTGGCCCGGAACGCCTACAACGACTGGAACGGCAGCATCTACACCCTCGACCTGCTCATCCAGCTCGACAGCCAGTCGTTGCCCGAGGACATCCCCTCCGACCAGGCGCTGGCCGACATCGCCGCCGGCGTGAACGTCTTCGCCGAGCGCCTCTACGACGCCCTCGACGGCTACGCCCGGATCGGCACCGTGCTGATCACCGACACCAACACCGACTATCCGCTGACGACGCCGTTCTACGGCCCGGTCTGCGACGACGAGGCCAGCAACCTGGCCGACGTGCTGGTACAGACCACCATCCCGTTCGACAGCCACACCTGGGGCGGCTGGTCGATCGACAACCCGTGCATCGCCTTCTACGTCGGCCGCATCGGCCAGCTGGTGATCCCCTGGGAGGACGACCTCCACTTCGGCTACGTCTCGACCCACGAGATGATGCACTACGCCTTCAACGCTCCCGACCTCTACGGCGAGGGCACGGTCGAGGAGGAGAACCCCGCCGACTGCCGCAACCTGGCCTGGGACGGCTCGCTGATGCACAACACCGGCGGCTGGGCGGGCAAGTGGGAGCTGACCGAGCTCGACCGGAATCCCACGCTCACCCCCTGCCAGCACGGCTCGCTGCCCTGGACCTGGGACGTGCTGCGCACCCGCTACACCGAGATCCCCGAGTTCCCCAACGGCCCGATCGACCACATGTTCGACGACCTGGCGCGCGGTAACGCCGACGGCGACGCGCTCCAGATCTACATCCTCGACCGTGAGCCCGGAGCCTCGACGCTCACCGCCTACACTCCCGACGACCAGATCCCGACCTGCGGCAACCAGCTGCCGCAGGTGATCGACGCCGAGGGCGACGCCACCGGCTTCGTGGTGGTCGAGGAGACCCCGGCGCCGTCGGAGGACTCGCTCGACGTTCTCTCCGGCTTCCTCACCTGGGACGAGGAGGAGGAGGCGGTGACCTTCCACATCCGCCTCAAGGACCTCCAGTCGACTCCGCCGGTGGGCGGTGGCGGCCACTTCTTCCGCTACTACTTCAACTACGGCAACCAGCGCTACCTGCTGGTGGCCGCGAGGGACGCGCTGGGCCCGGCCTTCTCGCTTCGCGACGCCGACAACAACACCCTGGCGACCGGCCTCGAC
>JAWWBN010000255.1:0-5320 GCA_033720955.1 Thermoanaerobaculia bacterium
CCCCAACGGCGGCGGCTTCGGCGGCAAGAGCGACCCCTTCAACCACGAGATCGTCGCCGCCAAGATGGCCCTCGAGCTCGGGCGCCCGGTCAAGATCACCCTCACCCGCGAAGAGGTCTTCTACTGCCACCGCGGGCGCCACCCGGTGCTGATGCGGATGCGCACCGGCTTCAACGCCGACGGCACGATCGCCGCGCACCACCTGGAGACCGCCCTCGACGGCGGCGCCTACGGCAGCTACGGCGTCGCCTCGACCTACTACACCGGGGCGCTGGAGACCGTCACCTACAAGATCCCGGCCTACCGCTTCGAGAGCGTACGGGCGTTCACCAACAAGCCGCCCTGCGGCCCCAAGCGCGGCCACGGCACCCCGCAGCCGCGCTTCGGCTTCGAGATCCACCTCGACAAGGCGGCGCACCGGCTGCGGATCGACCCCGCCGATCTGCGGCTCGGCATGCTCGAGGAGCCGCACCAGGTCACCGCCAACTGGCTGCAGCTCGGCACCATCGGCCTGAAGCGATGCATCGAGGCGGTGGTCGAGGGCAGCGGCTGGCGCGAGCGGCGCGGCAGGCTGCCCCACGGCCGCGGTCTGGGCCTCGCCTGCGGCTCCTACCTCTGCGGAGCCGGGCTGCCGATCTACTGGAACCACATGCCCCAGTCCGGGGTCCAGCTTCTCCTGGACCGCTCCGGCGCGGTGTCCGTCTTCTGCGGCGAGACCGAGATCGGCCAGGGCTCCGACTCGATCCTGGCGGCGATCGTGGCCGAGGTGCTGGGGATCGAGCTCGACGACGTGCGGCTCTGCGTGGGCGACACCGGCTTCACGCCGGTGGACCTGGGCAGCTACTCCTCGCGGGTCACGCTCATGGTGGGCAACGCCGCCGTCGAGGCGGCGCGCCGGGCGCGCGACCTGATCGCCGCCCCGGTGGCCGAGCGGCTCGAGCTGCCCCCGCACCGGCTGGTCTTCGCCGGCGGCCGGGTCTTCGACGCCGAGGACCCCGAGCACGGCATGAGCTTCGCCGAGGCCTGCGTGATCGCCGAGGCCCACCACGGCACCCTGGGCACGGTGGGCTCCTACCTTCCGCCGCGCTCCCCCGGCCGCTACCGCGGGTGCGGGGTGGGCCCGTCGCCGACCTACTCCTACAGCGCCGCCGTGATCGAGGTCGAGGTGGACCCCGAGACCGGGATCTACCGGCCCCTGCACGTCTGGCTCGCCCACGACATCGGGCGGGCGCTCAACCCCGTCCTGGTGCTGGGACAGATCGAGGGCTCGGTGTACATGGGACTGGGCGAGGCGATGATGGAGGAGCAGATCTTCCGCCGTCTGCCGCCGCGACGCTCGAACGCCCTGGTCCACAAGATGCCGTCGCTGCTCGAGCAGAAGAGCCCCACCTTTCTCGAGATGCCGCCGGTCACGAGCTACATCGTCGAGGACCCCGACGCCCTCGGCCCCTTCGGCGCCAAGGAGGTCGGGCAGGGACCGCTCCTGCCGGTGCCGCCGGCGCTCGCCAACGCCATCTTCGACGCGGTGGGGGCGCGGGTGGACCAGGTCCCCATCCAGCCGCAGATGATCCTGCGGGCTCTGGACGCCGGTCGCTCCGGCGGCGAGGCGCGGTACGGCCCGCGGCGCTTCCCCGACCTGGACTTCGGCGAGCGGCTGCGGATCCCGACTCCGGCCCAGGGCGGCGACGGACGGGCCGTCAACGACTTCCAGCACAAGTCGTCGCAAGGGGTGGCCGGCGCCTCCGGCACCATGACCACCCGCGAGGAGGCGCTGGCGGAGAAGAAGGGAGACCTCACCACCCGGTGAGGGCCGGAGCGTGCTGCGTCTTCCCCCCTTCCGCTTCGTCCAGCCCGGCCGGCTCGAGGAGGCGACCGCCCGCCTCGCCGACGAGGGCTCCGCCGCGCGGGTGGTGGCCGGCGGCACGGACCTCTGGCCCAACATGAAGCGCCGTCACCAGACGGCCAGCACGGTGATATCGCTGCTGCGGATCCCGGGGCTCGAGGGGATCCAAGCCAACGGCGAGCTGACCATCGGCGCCACCACCCGGCTGGACGACGTGGTGCGCAGCGAGGCGGTGCGCCGGCGCTACCCGGCCCTGGCCCGGGCGGTCGCGTCCATCTCCTCGCCGCCGCTGCGCAACATGGGCACCCTCGGCGGCAACCTCTGTCTCGATACCCGCTGCACCTACTACAACCAGACCGAGGAGTGGCGCCGCTCCATCGACTACTGTCTGAAGGAGGAGGGCACGGTCTGCTGGGTGGCGCCCGGATCGTCCATCTGCTGGGCGCACAGCGCCTCCGACTCGGCCCCCGTCCTGGCGGCGCTCGACGCCCGGGTGCGGCTGGCCGGGGTGGAAGGCGAGCGCGAGATCGCGGTCGACGAGCTCTTCCGCAACGACGGCATCGACTACCTGACGAAGCGGCCGGAGGAGATCCTGACCGAGATCCGGCTGCCTCCGGGCTCGGCTGCCGACCGGTGCCGGAGCTCGTTCTGGAAGCTGCGCCGCCGCGGATCGATCGACTTCGCCGTGCTCTCCGTGGCGGTGGCCGTCTGGACCCACCCCGACGGCACCGTGGAGAGGGCGCGGATCTACCTGGGCTCCGTCGCCAGCCGGCCCGTGGCGGCCGAGGAGGCCAGCCGTCTGCTGGTGGGAACGCGCCCCGGGGAGGAGACGGTCGCCGCCGCCGCCCGCGCCGCCCGCAAGGTGGCGACGCCCATGGACAACACCGATTTCCAGACGCAGTGGCGGGGGGTGATGGCGGAGCGCTACGCCGAGGCGGCCCTGCGCGAGGCCCTGGGGCTCGAGCGCCGGCGGGCGCTGCCGGCCCATCCCATGTAGCCCGGGACCGTCGGGCCCCGGCGCTCTGCGCGCACGCCACCTCGATGCTGCCGACCGCCCTCTTCCTCGCCCTCGTCCTGATCGCTCTGGCGAGCCTGCTCTGGGCGGCCCAACGACGGCGGGCGCGGGCGCTCGAGCGCTGGCACCGCCAGCCGCTGACCCGCGAGCTGGGAGCTCCGGCGGCGCCCTCCGTCACCACCTGGGCCGACTACCTGGCGCTCGAGGAAGCGCTCTTCGCCGAGGTCGAGGAGAAGCTGGTGCGGCCCGGTGGCGAGGACGTCCTCGACCGCTACCGCGCCGGAAGCGCCAGCCACCCGGACCGTCAGCCCGTCCCGGGCAACCGGTCGTTCGAGCTGGAGGCCGCGGCGCCGCGCGGCGCGGTCCTCCTGCTGCACGGTCTGACGGACTCCCCCTACAGCGTGCGGTCCCTGGCCGCCCTCTTCGCCCGGCACGGCCTGACCGCGGTGGCGCCGCGGCTGCCGGGACACGGCACCGCCCCGGGGGAGATCGCCCGTCGGGGACGCCGCGAGTGGCGGGCCGCCGCGACGATCGGGGCGCGGCGAGCGCAGGAGCGGGCCGCCGGCGGAGCGCTCTACCTGGTGGGCTACTCGACCGGCGCCCCGCTGGCCCTCGACCTGGTCCTGTCGGGTCGCCTGGCGGGGGTGGCGCGCATCTTCCTCATCTCCCCGGCCCTCGGCCTGGGTCCGGCTGCGGCTCTCGCCGGCCTCCACCGGCTCTACTCCTTCCTCCCCGGCCTTGCCGGTGGGCGGTGGGTTCACGTCCGTCCCGAGATCGAGCCCTTCAAGTACAACTCGTTTCCCAAGACCGCGGCCGCCGAAGCGCACCGTCTGATCTCGAAGGTGGTGCGGCGGCTGCGCCGCGCCGACGGCGCGGGCCTGCCTCCCGTGACCGTCTTCCAGTCGGTGGACGACGCCACGGTGGACGCAAGGGCGGTGCCGCGGCTTCTCGACGCCGGGCTCTTTCCCGCCAACACCGAGCTGATCCTGTTCGACCGCGACCGGAGCTCGGTGTTCGAGTCCCTGCGGCGACCCCGGCCCAGCCCCGTTCCGGAGACCGAGAGGGCCCGGGAGGGTCTCCCCTACCGGCTCACCGTCGTGGCCGGCGGCGCCGGCCCCGGCACCGCGATCGCTCGCACCTGGCCGGCGGGCGGAGGCCCGGCGGAGGAGGAGCCGCTGCGCGAGAGGTGGCCCGACCAGGTCCACTCCCTCTCCCACGTGGCGCTGCCCTTCCCCCCCGACGACCCCCTCTACGGCTTCGCCGCCCCGGCGGGGGGGCCGGGCCTCGGTCTCGGCCGTTGGACGCCGCGCGGCGAGCGCGGCCGGCTGCGCCTCCCCGCCGGGCACCTCCTGCGGCTGCGGTCGAACCCCTTCTACGGCTACCTGGAGGGGCGGATCGCCGCCCATCTGGAGGGCGGCTAGCCGAACGGGACCACGAAAAGGCGCAGCGCGCCCGGCTCCAGCACCACCCGCTCCACGCTGTGACCGGGGAGGCCGAGGGAGATGCCGCGCTCGACCTTCTCCCGGGCGATGCCGAAGCGCTCGGCGAAGGACGCCGGCGAGAGCTCCAGGGCGCTCACCCGCACCCGGGAGTCGGGTCCGAAGACGATCTCGCCGTCGTGCGCCTCCGGGACCCCGCGGACCCCCAGGAACACCTCTTTCTGCCCCAGCAGGAGGAGCAGCTTCTCGATGGCGGCGGCCGCCTGCCGCTGCTCGTCGGTCAGGTCGAGCTCGTCGATGCGGGTCAGGTCCACCGACAGCCCCATGCGCGCCTCCTCCTCCCGCACCTCGGCCTCCACCTCCTTGACCGCCGGCAACAGCTTTCTCGTTTCCTCGTGCTCGGCGATGCTGACGATCAGGAGCCGGCGCAGGTCGCTGGCGGTGAGAACCACCTCCGAGCCCTCGGACGAGGGTGGGATCTCGGCCAGCCGCGCGTCGAGGCCCCTGCGCGCGTCGGTGACCGACCAGGAGCGCGCCGGCGGCGCCGCGGCCGTCTCCTCGGACCGGCGGGTGCCGACCCACCACGCGAGACCCAGCAGCACCAGAGCGGCGAGGAGGAGGGCGGCGAGCGCCAGACCGGTCCGTTGCACAGCGACTCTCGGCGGGCGGGAGGCGGCGGGCTCAGCTCTTGTCCGGCAGCGGCGCCAGGACCATGGTCATGCGCCGCGACTCGAGCCGGGTCCGGGTCTCGACGGTGGCGATGTCCTCGGTCAGCTCGACCAGCTTGTCGAGGATCTGCGATCCCAGCTCCGGCCGCCGCAGCTGGAGGTAGCGGAAGAAGATCGTCACCTTGACCTTCTTGCCCTGCTCCAGGAACTTGAGCACCCGCTTGATCTTGCGCTCTTCGTCGTGCTGGTCGATGTTGGGCCGGAACTTGACTTCCTTGACCTCGATGACGTGGGTCTTCTTGCGGGCCTCTCGGGCCTGCTTCTCCTTCTCGTACCGGAGCTTGCCCCAGTCGAG
>JAWWBN010000256.1:0-5292 GCA_033720955.1 Thermoanaerobaculia bacterium
AGCTCCCGCAGGAGGGCATCGACGCGATGGGGCGGGATCCCCTCGGCGCCCAGCGCCGCCGAGAGCCGGCGCACCCGCCGCGGCAGCTCCGACGCCGTCGCGTCGAGCCCCAGGTCGGCCCCCACGGCCCTCCAGACCGCCCGTTCCCGGCGCCAGAGGAGGGCGACGGCGGCCGCCCACTCCGCCGCCACCTCCACGGGGGGCGACGCGGCCGCCAGCTCCCCCCGGAGGTCGGCGAAGCGCCGCAGCCGGCCCTCCTCCTCCGCCCGCGGCGCGAGCTCGGGATGGAGGGCCGCGAAGAGGCCGAGCCCGCCCATCCGGCGCGCGAGGGAGGGCGCCTCCAGGAGCCTCGCGAGGAGCGGCGCGAGAGCCGCGGAGCGCCGGTCACGGCTGAGACGGGCGAGCCCGCCGTCGGCCAGGGCGCCGCGGGCTAGCCTCTCGGTCTCGGGCTCGAAGCGCAGGTCGAAGCGGTGCTCGAAGAGAAGGCCGCGCACGATCCGGGTCGGGTCGTCCAGAAAGGAGCCCGGATGGAGAACCCGCAGAAGACGGCGTCGCAGATCCTCGCACCCGCCGTGGGGATCCAGCAGGCGGCCGGATTCGGGGGCGAGCTCGAGGGCCATGGCGTTGACCGTGAAGTCCCGGCGGGCGAGATCCTCGGCGAGAGGCGCCGGCTCGACCCGGGGGAGCGCGCCCGGGGCCTCGTAGACCTCCCGCCGGCTCGACGCCAGGTCGAGGCGGGGGCCGCCCGGCCAGCTCACCACCGCGGTGAGGAAGCGGCGATGCCGGGTGCAGGTGGCGTCCAGGAGGGCCGCCAGGTCGCCGGCGAAGCCGCTGCCGTCGCCCGCCACCACCAGGTCGAGGTCGGGGGCGGAGCGTCCCAGGAGCAGGTCGCGCACGGCGCCTCCCACCAGGTAGACCGCCTCGCCGCGGGCCGCGCTGACGGCCCGAGCCGCCGCCAGGGCCCGGCGCCGGGGCCCGTCCAGGGAGGCTTCGAGCGCCTCGACGAGCCGCGCCGGCGGCCGCGGCTCCGCACGCGGGCGGCCCGCCGCGGTCACGCCCCGGGCCGCACCCTCTCGGCGTACTCCGCCCGCACGCTGCCGCGGCCGAGGATCGATTCGATCGAGGTCACCAGGTCGTCGCCCGCATCCACCCGGAAACGCTCCTCCGGCCGGATGGTCACCGTCCGCTCTCCGAGGGGCACCTCGAGCCGCAGCGGCACCTCGCCGCAGTGCTCGATGAGGCAGTCGCGCAGGGCCAGCATGGCGCCGGGGGCGAGCTTTCGCGGCAGAGTCACCGCCAGCCGCGCCACCAGGCCGCGCGACGCCGAGGCCAGGGCGGAGATCTCCTCCACCCGGAGCTCGAGCTGCGAGCCGCCGTCGCGCACGGTACCCTTGACCAGGACCGCGGCGCCCTCCTCCAGCAGGTGTCCGAAGCGCTGGAGCTGATCGGAGAAGACCGCCACCCGGAGGGAGCCGTCGAAGTCCTCCAGAACGAAGCGCGCCATCATCCGCCCGGCGTTCTTGCCGCTGCGGATCTTGGCCCGCCGCAGCCGGGTGACAAGACCGCCGACCGCCACCGGACCGTGGATCTCGGACTCGCCGAGCGATCCCAGGTCGTGCGAGCGCAGGCGCTCGAGCTCCTCCCGGTACTCGGAGAGCGGGTTGCCGGTCAGGTAGAGCCCGAGCACCTCCTTCTCGTACCCCAGCCGCTCCGCCTCCGGCCAGGGGGGCACGTCTCGCGCCACCCCCGGCCCGGTTGCCACCGCCGAGCCGAAGAGGCTCTCCTGCCCGGCTTCGGCGGCCCGCCGGACGCCCTGGGCGTACTCGAGCACCCGGTCCAGGCTGGCCGCCAGCGCGCTGCGCTCCCGCCCGAAGCCGTCGAAGCTGCCCGACTTCACCAGGCATTCGAAGACCTTGCGGTTCAGCGCCCGCGGGTCCACCTCGCAGGCGAACTCGTTGAGGCTCTCGAAGCGGCCCACGCGGCGCCGCGCCTCCAGGATGGCCTCCACGGCGCCCTCGCCGAGGCCCTTGACCGCTCCCAGCCCGAAGCGCACGGTGTCGCCGACGACGGTGAAGCTCCAGTTGCTCTCGTTGACGTCGGGGGGCAGGACGGGGATGCCCATCTGACGGCACTCCCGCACGTACTTGGCGACGTTGTCCTTGCTCGACATCTCGCAGGTGAGCATGGCGGCCATGAAGGCCACAGGGTGGTGGGCCTTCAGGTACGCCGTCTTGTAGGCCAGCATGGCGTAGGCGACGCTGTGGCTCTTGTTGAAGCCGTAGCCGGCAAAGGGCTCGATGAACTCCCACAGCTCCTCCGCCTTGGGCCGCGGAACGTCACGGGCGGCGGCGCCGTCGGCGAACTTCTCCTTGAGCTGGGCCATGACCTCGGGCTTCTTCTTTCCCATGGCCTTGCGGAGGACGTCGGCCTCGCCCATGCTGAAGCCGGCCACCTCCACGGCGATCTGCATGACCTGCTCCTGGTAGGCGATGACGCCGTAGGTCTCGGCCAGAATGGGCTCGCACTCGGGCAGCAGGTAGCGCACCTGCTTGCGGCCGGTCTTGCGCGCCACGTACTCGTCCACCATGCCCACGGAGAGGGCTCCCGGCCGGTAGAGCGCATTCAGGGCCACGAGGTCCTCGAAGCGAGACGGCCGCGCCCTTCGCAGCAGGTCGCGCATGCCCCCCGACTCGAACTGGAAGATGCCGCTCGTGCGGCCGGCCGCGAAGAGCTCGAACACCTTCTGGTCGTCCAGCGGGACCCGGTCGAGGTCCAGGTGGATCCCCTCGTGAGCGAGAAACTGCAGCGCGTCGTCGATCACCGTCAGGGTCTTCAGGCCCAGGAAGTCCATCTTCAGGAGCCCCAGGTCCTCGATGACGTCCTTGTCCCACTGGGTGACGATCTCGTCCTTGCTGGTCTTCGACAGGGGCACCAGCTCGTCGATGGGCCCCGGGGTGATCACCACGCCCGCCGCGTGCAGCGACGCGTGCCGGGTCAGCCCCTCCAACCGCTCCCCGACCTCGACCACGCGGCCGATCTCGGGATCGCTCTCCACCGCCCGGCCCAGCTCGGGCATCTCCTTGACGGCGGTGGACAGCGACCGCGTCATGTCGGGGATCAGCTTGGCCACCCGGTCCACCTTGCTGTACGGCAGACCCAGCACCCGCCCGACGTCGCGGATGACCGCCTTGGCGGCCAGGGTCCCGAAGGTGATGATCTGGGCCACCCGGTCGCGGCCGTACTTCGAGCTGACGTACTGGATGACCTCGCCGCGCCGCCGCATGCAGAAGTCGATGTCGATGTCCGGCAGGCTGACCCGCTCGGGGTTCAGGAAGCGCTCGAAGAGCAGGTCGTACTGGAGCGGGTCGATGTCGGTGATCCGCAGCACGTAGGCCACCAGGGAGCCCGCCGCCGAGCCGCGCCCCGGGCCCACGGCGATCTTCTCGGCGCGCGCGTGGCGGATGAAGTCCCAGACGATGAGGAAGTAGCCGGCGAAGCCCATCTCGCGGATCGTCGCCAGCTCGCGCTCCAGCCGCTCGCGGTAGAGCTCCGGGGAGAACCGGCGCAGCACCTCGGCACCGCCGCCCGCGAGCTCGCCCAAGCGCTCCTCGAGACCCTCCCCCGCCACCTTCTCCAGGTAGGAGTCCAGCGTGTAGCCGTCCGGCACCGGGAAGTGGGGCAGGTGGAACTCGCCCATCTCGATGTCGAGAGCGCAGCGCTCGGCGATGGCCAGGGTGTTCTCGATCGCCTCCGGGTCGCCGGGGAAGAGGGCCGCCATCTCGTCGCCGGTCTTCAGGTAGAACTGGTCGCTCGCGTACCGCAGCCGGTCGGTGTCGGCCAGGTTGCGCTGGGTGCCGATGCAGAGCAGCACGTCGTGGGCGAAGGAGTCGTCGGCCCGCAGATAGTGGCAGTCGTTGGTGGCCACCAGAGGAATGGAGAGCCGCCGCGAGAGGTCCCGCAGCACCTCGTTGACGGCCCGCTGCTCCTCGATGCCGTGATCCTGCAGCTCCAGGTAGAAGTTGCCCTCGCCGAGGATCTCGCGGTACTCCCTGGCCGTGGCCTCGGCCTCCTCCCGTCGCCGCCCCAGGATCTGCTCGTTGACCTCGCCCTTGAGGCAGGCAGAGAGACCGATCAGCCCCTCGCCGTGGCGGCGCAGCAGCTCGTGGTCGATGCGCGGCTTGTAGTAGAAGCCGTCGAGGTACGACCGCGAGGTGAGCTTGATCAGGTTGCGGTAGCCGGTGGCGTTGCGGGCCAGCAGCACCAGGTGGTTGCTGCTGCGGCGGTGGGGGTCGCGCTCGGCGTGGCTGCCCTGGGCGACGTAGGCCTCGATGCCGATGATCGGCTTCACACCCTGCGCGCGCGCCTTGCGGTAGAAGTCGATCGCCCCGAACAGGTTGCCGTGGTCGGTCAGCGCCAGCGCCGGCATGCCGGCCGCGGCGGCGGCCCCGATCACGTCGTCCAGGCGGTTGGCGCCGTCGAGGAGGCTGTACTGGGAGTGGAGGTGGAGGTGGACGAAGGGGGGCATGGCTAGTCGGCGCCCAACTGCTCCAGCGTCCGCCGGGCCGCCTCCACCGCCTCGGGTCCCGACACCGTCGCCCCCGGCAGGCAGTCGCCCTCCCCGGGCAGCAGACCGCAAGCGGCCGAGACCCGGCAGAGGGCGGTCGTCGATCGCTCCAGCTCGCCGGCGGTGGCTCCCTCGGCACAGGCCAGCCGCGGCTGCTGCAGCAGCAACAGGGAGAGCAGGCTGCGCAGCGCCTCGCCCTGCGAGAGCGGGCTCTCGGGCCGGAATCGATGGAGGGTGCGGTCCACCTGCATCAGCCCCAGGTTGACGACCTTGACGATCTGCTCGCGCGCCGGATGGTCGAAGACGTCGTTGGCGATCGTACCGCCTCCCACCACCCGACCGTACCGCACGCTGGGAAAGAGCCAGTAGAGCAGCACCGCGAAGTCGCCCCGGGTCAGCTCCGGGCGGCGCGTCAGCTCGCGCGAGCTCGGGGGCAGGAGCTCCAGCCGCCACCGGAAGCGGGCGCGGCCCAGCCGCTCGGTCAACTCCGGATCGTCCGGGCTGGCGGCGGCCAGCTCCTCGAGCAGCTCCAGACCGCGGCCGACGTCGCCCACCTCGAGCTCGAGGTCGGCCTCGCGCAGGCGCAGCCCCCGCTCCTCGGGGGCGAGCGCCCGCAGCCGCCGCACCGCCGACAGCTCGGCCAGGCCGTCCCCCTCCGCCGCGGCCACCCGGCGCTCGGCCTCCAGGGTCGCGCGCGCCTCCGGCGCCCACTCGCGCAGCAGCGCCAG
>JAWWBN010000257.1:0-5262 GCA_033720955.1 Thermoanaerobaculia bacterium
GCTTCCTCGTGGGGGACGACTACGGCGTCCCCACCGACCTGCCGTGGGGCGTCGCCTTCCCGGTCGGCCTGCCGGGCCCCACCACGGCGGGTTACCTGGCCTCCGAGTACGGCATCGCGCCGCCGCCGGGGACGGCGCCGAGCGAGCTCCTCCGGGTCCACCCCACCCAGCTCTACGAGACCGCGGCCGGGCTCCTGGTCTGGTGGGTCGGCGTGAGGATGATCCGGCGCGGCGCCGCCTCGGGCCGCACCGCGGTCCTGAGCTTCGGGCTGCTGGCCGCGGCCCGCTTCGCGGTCGAGTTCGTGCGCGCCAAGGACGACCGCTTCTTCGGGCCCCTCACCCTGGCCCAGGTGCTCAGCCTGGGGGTGGTGGCGGCGATGGCCGGGCTGGCGCTCTGGGCGGCGTCGCGGAGGAGACGAGCCGGGGACGCTGCGGAGGAGCCGTGACCCCGGGCCCGCCCCGGCTGCTGACGATCGCCGGCTCCGACTCCGGCGGCGGCGCCGGCATCCAGGCCGATCTCAAGACCTTCGCCGCCCACCGCGGGTACGGCATGAGCGTCGTGACCGCGGTGACGGCCCAGAACACGGTGGCGGTGACGGCGGTGCACGAGGTGCCGCCGGAGGTGGTCCGGCGGCAGATCGACGCGGTCTTCGACGACCTGGGCGTGGACGCGGTGAAGATCGGGATGCTGGCCAGCGCGGCGATCGTCGAGGTGGTGGCGGAGTGCCTGGACCGCCGCCGCGGAGCGCCCGTGGTCCTCGACCCGGTGATGGTGGCCAAGAGCGGCGACCCGCTGCTGGAGGACGACGCCGTCGATGCCCTGCTCTCCGATCTCCTGCCGCTGGCCACCGTCGTCACCCCCAATCTGCCCGAGATCCGGCGTCTCACGGGGCTGCCGGTCGGCTCGGAAGAGGAGCGGACCGCCGCCGCGCGACGTCTGACCGAGCGCGGACCCGCGGTGCTCGTCAAGGGGGGCCACGCCCCCGGCGAGACCGTGGTCGACCTGCTCGTCGAGGCCGGGAGCGTGCGTCGCTTCGCGGCGCCGCGGATCGACACCCGCTCGACCCACGGCACCGGCTGCACCCTGTCGTCGGCGATCGCCGCCCGGCTGGGACGCGGCGAGGCGCTGGAGAGGGCGGTGGAGGGCGCCATCGGGTACCTGCGACGGGCGCTGGCCGCCGCCCCGCGGCTGGGCCGCGGGCACGGCCCCGTCCACCACCTGCACCCCTTCGACGGGCGGGGCTGAGGCCGGGGGCCGCGACGACGGCGGGCGGCGGAGCCGGGCGGACCGGCATCACTCTTGCTTTTACGACCCGCCGGGGAAGGGCCCATCCGGGTCCCCTCCCGGCGGCGTTCCGCCGCCCGACCACCCTTCCCGGAGCCTCCCGATGAGACGATCCGCAGCCGCCCGTCGCACCCTTCTCTCCGTGGCGCTCGCAACCCTCGCGTGCCTCCCGGCGTCGGCCCAGGACCCGGGCCCCCTGCCGGGCATCTTCGGCGAGGTGCTCGACGTCCGGGTCGTCAACCTGGAGGTGGTGGTGACCGATCGCGACGGGCTGGCGGTCCGCGGCCTCGGCCCGGCGGACTTCGTGCTGCGGGTGGATGGCGAGCCGGTGCCCATCGACTACTTCAGCGAGGTGCAGGGGGGTGTGGCGGTGGCGCGCGACGGCGGCGGGCAGGTGCCGGAGATCGGCGAGCTCGCACCCGGCGAGCCGGTGGGCACCAGCTACCTCTTCTTCATCGACGACTTCTTCAGCGTGCCGAACGACCGCAACCGGGTGATCGACGGGGTGATCGAGGATCTGGGCCTGCTCGGCCCGGAGGACCGCATGGCGGTGGTCGCCTACGACGGCGACCGATTGGAGATGCTCTCCACCTGGAGCCAGTCGCGGGAGGAGCTCGCCCGGGTGCTCAAGAACGCCCGGCTGCGGCCCAGCTACGGGCTCCGGCGCGCGGTCGAGCGCCGCCAGCTCAACATCGACGACGCGGCTTCGATCGGCTCCCTGCTGGGGGACGGGGTGCAGAGCCGGCCGACGGTCCGCACCCAGCTCACCCCGGAGGAGCGCTTCTACGTCCAGCAGCTCTCCGAGCAGCTCGACCGCATCGTGGCCGCCGCCTCGGCGACCCTGCGCAGCTTCGCCAAGCCGCCGGGCCGCAAGGTGATGCTGTTGATGTCGGGCGGGTGGCCCTACCTGCCCACCGACTTCCTGCTGCAGGATTTCGAGCGGGTGATCCTGGACCGCGAGGGTCTGGAGGGAGACGACCTCTACCGGCGGCTGGTGGACACCGCCAACCTGCTGGGCTACACGCTCTACCCGGTGGACGCTCCCGGTCTCGACCGCGACCTCGCGGACGCGGCGCTGCTCAACCCGCGGACGGGAACGGGCGCCGCCGACCGGATGATCCGCGAGCAGGAGCTCCACTACACCCTGCAGTACCTCGCGGAGGAGACGGGCGGCCGGGCGCTGCTCAACGCCGGGCGGGACGATGCCTTCGCCGCGGCGGTCGGCGACACCCGCTCCTACTACTGGATCGGCTTCACGCCGCGGCGCGCTTGGGACGACCGGCGCCACCGGGTGGAGGTCGAGATGGCCAGCCAGGCCTACCGGGTGCGCTCGCGCGAGGGCTTTCTCGACAGCTCCCGCGGGCGCGAGGTGACCATGGCGGTGGAGAGCGCCCTGCTGTTCGGCAACACGGTGGGCCAGGGACAGATCGGCGTCACCCTGGGCGAGCCCCGCAAGGCCGGCCGCCGCCGGATGGAGGTGCCGATCGAGGTGCTGATCCCTCTGGACCAGGTGACGGTCGTGCCGGTGGGGGAGAAGTGGGCTTCGCAGCTCGAGCTGCGGATCGCCGTCCGCGACGAGGAGGGAAGGCGGGCCGAGATCCCCGTCGTGCCCCTCGAGCTCGAGGCCTCCGGCCCGCCGGAGCCCGGGCAGTACGGCCGGTACCAGACCAAGCTCCGGCTGCGCCGGATGGCCCACGAAGCGGTGGTGGCGGTCTACGACCCGGCGAGTGGTAGCATCCTCTCGTCCGGGGTGGAGATCCTCCCTTGACCGGTTCCCCGGCCGTCGCGACGCGGAACCGCCCACCCCGCCAGGAGCCGTCGATGAGATTTCCGATCTTCCCCGTCCTGCTGTCGCTGCTGCTGCTCGCCGTCGCCCCGCTCTCCGCCCAGGAGGCGACGGGCGAGGCGGGGACGCAGGGCGAGGAGGGGGCGGCCTTCTTCGAGAGCGTGGACGTCCGCGTCGTCAACGTCGACGTCTACGTGACCGACAAGGACGGCAATCCGGTGACGGGGCTCACCCGCGACGACTTCGAGATCCTCGAGAACAAGCGGCCGGTGGCGATCACCAACTTCTACGCCGTGGAGAGCGGGACTCCGGTGGCGGGGGCCCCCGCGGAGCCGGAGGAGGCCGACGCGCCCCCGGGCCGACGGCGGACCACCCTGCCGCGGATCCCGGAGGAGCAGCGTCTCCACCTGATCATCTACGTGGACAACTTCAACATCCGGCCGTTCAACCGCAACCGGGTCTTCCGGCGAGTGCGGGAGTTCCTGAACGACCACGTGGACCGCAACGACCGGGTGATGCTGATCTCCTACGACCGCTCGCTGCACGTGCGCCACCCCTTCACCTCCGATCCGGCCCTGGTGGCCAACGCCCTCTTCGATCTCGAGAAGCTCACCGGCTTCGGCGTCCACCACGACAGCGAGTGGCGCGACATCCTGCGGGCGGTCAACGAGGCGGAGTCGATCTCCGAGGCCGAGTGGCGGGTCACCTCGTACGCCGAGTCGCGCTACAACGACCTCCTCTTCACCATCGACGCGCTCCAGGAGCTGATCGGCACCCTGGGGGGGCTGGACGGCCGCAAGGCGCTGCTCTACGTCAGCGACGGGCTGTCGATGTCGCCGGGCGAGGAGTTCTACCACCTGCTGCTCAACAGGTTCTCCCAGCCGTCGATCATGGCCCGGGCGCGCGACTATCACCTGGGGAGCCGGTTCCAGAAGCTGGCCGACTTCGCGGGCACCAACCGGGTGGTCTTCTACACCATCGACGCCGGCGGTCTGCGCACCTCGATCTCCACCTCGGTGGAGATCCAGAATCCCGGACCGGCGGGGCAGGCCAGCTTCCTGGACCAGATCTACATCTCGAACCTGCAGAGCCCCCTGCGCTTCCTGGCCGATGAGACCGGCGGCCTGTCGATCCTCAACACCAACGACGTCGGGCCGGGTCTGGACAGGGTGGCCAAGGACTTCGACACCTACTACTCCCTGGGCTACAGCCCTTCGCACGTGGGCGACGGCCGGCTCTACCGGATCGACGTGGAGCTCAAGAACAAGCCCAAGGGCTGGGACGTGCGGCACCGCGAGGCCTACCGCGACAAGTCGGTCTACACCCGGATGGCCGACATCACCAACTCGACCCTGCTCTACGGCTACTACCAGAACCCGATGGACGTCGCGGTGAAGGTGGGCAGCGCCAGCCCGGCCGACAAGCGCGGCCAGTACCACGTGGACCTCCAGGTCGAGATCCCCATGGCCAAGGTGGTCATGGTGCCGCAGCAGAAATTCCACGTCGGGCGGCTGAAGCTCTTCTTCTCGGCCATGGACGAGGACGGCGACACCTCCGACGTCGCCGAGGTGCCGCTCCAGCTCCGCATCCCCAACGAGGAGATCGACCGGGCGCGGCAGGCGTCGTACCGCTACTCGACCCGGCTGCTGATGCGGAGCGGCGGCCACCGCATCGCCGTCGGGGTGCGGGACGAGATCGGCGCCGTCAACTCGTTCGTGATCCAGTCGCTGCGTATCGGAAGCTGACGCCGGAGATGAGACGAGGCTGGCTGGAGCTCCTGCGCTCTCTCGGCCGCGCGCTGCTCGAGCTGCTCCGCGCCGAGGTCGAGGCCCTGGCGGCCGACGTCGGCCGCAGCGGCCGCGGTCTGGCGGTGGTGGCGGCGCTGGCCGCCGTAGCGGCCGGGCTCCTCTTCTGGGCTCTGGGCGCCCTCACCCTGGCCCTGGTCGCCGTCGCCGCGATCTGGCTGCCCGGCTGGGCCGCGCCGCTGGCGGTGGCGGGGCTGCTGCTCGTGTTGGCCGCCCTCCTCCTGACCGTGGCGCGTCTGCGGCTGCGGCGGCTCGAGACCCCGGCGGCCACCTTCCGTCGCCACTACGAGGAGACCGCCGGGTGGATCAACGAGCGGGTGCTGGAGGCCGGCCGGGACCGCCTGTCGGCGGGGGAGGGCGAGGAGTGAGCCGGCGTCTCGAGGAGA
>JAWWBN010000258.1:0-5247 GCA_033720955.1 Thermoanaerobaculia bacterium
GACGGAGGCGGCGGTGATCCTGCTGGCGGATGAGGAGATCCACCTGTTCGTCAACGGCGAGGTGGTGGCGTCGCGGCGTTACCGCGTCGGCGACCGCGCCGCCCGGCTGCCGGTGGCGGCCCTGCTGCGCGCCGGGGCCAACCGGCTCGTGGCCGAGCTGCGCAGCGAGCGCGGGGTGGGAGGGCTGCTGCTGCGGCTGGAGGGCGACGGCGGGACACTGGCCGTCACCGGGCCCTCGTGGCGCATCGCCCGCCGGTACGAGCCCGGGATGATGGCGCCCGGCGGTCCGCTGCCCCGCCTGGAGCCGGCTCGGGTCTGGGGCCGTCCGCCGACCGGGCGGTGGCGCCTCGGCAGGCCCGAGCTCCTGCCGCCTCTGGGCCAGACCCCTCTCGACGGCGGTCCGAGGCTCGCCCGGCGGGTGCGGATCGCCTCCGCCGACTCCTGGGAGCGTCTCCAGGGGGACACCGACTGGCGCTCGCTGCCGCTGGGGCGGCGGGTGACCTTCGACTGGGGCGAGCCGATCACCGCCAGCATCAACCTGGTCTTCGCCCGCACCGAGACCGGCCGCGGCTTCTTCTGGGCGTCGGACCGCCCGGCGCAGCGGCGGCACTGGCCCCCCAGTGGCTACTTCCGCAAGGCACCGGGGAGCCGCTCGTGGACGAGCACCGAGATGCACACCTTCCGCTACCTCACGGTGTGGAGCGACACCGACCTGGTGGGGGTGCGCGCCTTCCGCTTCGAGCCCGCCTTCTCGGGGCTGCGGCAGGCGACCGCGGAGCTGCCGGGGGGGATCGCCAGCCTCGCCCCGCCCCAGACGTCGAGGCCGGCGCTCGAGAGGATGTGGACGCAGCTCGAGCGGGCGGAGGCGGCGGCGGCGCGGAGGGCGGAGAGCGCGGAGTCGCCCTAGCGCGGACGCCGGTCCGGAGCTACGACCGGCGGCGCAGCACGAAGTCGGTGGCGAACTCGAGCGCCTCCCGCGCGTCGCTCGCCGGCAGCGGCGCCAGGGCGTCGCGGGCGTCGGCGGCGAAGCCCTCCGCCATCTCGCGCACCTCCTCGACAGTGCCCTCGGAGGTGACGATCTCCAGGATCTCCTCCGAGCTCACCCGGCCGAAGCCGCGGTCCTCGAGCACCGTCTCGACCTTGGCCCTGCCCGCCGCGCCGATCCGCGGCACGGCGAGGATGAGGGGCAGGGTCAGTTTGCCCTCCTTGAGGTCGGAGAGGACCGGCTTGCCCAGCTCGCTCTGCCGGCCGGTGAAGTCGAGCAGGTCGTCCACGAGCTGGAAGCAGGTGCCCAGGGCGCGGCCGTAGCGGGCGAGGAGCTCGCCCTCGCGCGGCCGCTCCGGCTCCATGAGGCTGGGCAGGAAGCAGGCGGCCGAGAACAGCGCCGCGGTCTTGCGGTCGATGATCTCGAAGTACTCCTCCGCGGTGACGTCGGTCTGGCCGAGCCGCTCCAGCGACAGCAGCTCCCCCTCCGTCATCTTCAGGGTCGCCTCGCAGAGCCGCCGGATCACCTCCAGGTTGTCGTGCTCCAGGGCCATGCGCATGGAGGTCGTGTAGAGCCAGTCCCCCAGCAGGACGGTCAGGCTGTTGCCCCACAGCCGGTTGATGGTGGGCTGCCCGCGACGCAGCGCCGCGTTGTCGATGATGTCGTCGTGGATCAGGGTGGCGGTGTGGATCAGCTCGACCACCGCGCCGTAGGTGACCTCCTCGTCGCTGTCGCGGTCCAGCAGACGCGCGGACAGGAGCAGCAGGGCGGGCCGCATCCGCTTGCCGCCGCCGTCGAGCAGGTACTCCCCCGACTTGTGGATGAAGGGCACGTCGGAGGCCAGGTGCCGCTCGAAGACCTCCTCCGTGGCCGCGAGCTTGTCGGCCACCAGGGCCAGGAAGCGCGCGGCCGACGGCGGCACGCTGAGCGGGGTCTCGGCAACCGCCGCGGGATTTCGATTCAAGAGGTCCTTCCGGTGGTCAAAACGCCTCGACCGGGTCGAAGCGCGCGATCTCGTCCAGTTGCCCGTCCACGAACCGGTACGCCCGGCCGACCCGAAAATACCACCAAGTCACTTCTTCGCGCCCGGCGGCGCTCAGACGGTCGGTTCGATCGGGGGCTCCCATCTCCCGGAAGGCCTCCCGCTCGGCCTCGGTGGCCAGCGTCGTCCAGAAGGCGAGGTGCCGCTCCACCGCCTCGTCCGCCTCGACCTGGAGATCGGCCACCACCGGCGAGCCCTGGGTCATGCGTCGCGAGAGGTCGAGCCGTTGCAGGCTCCGCCAGCCGCCGTCGCTGGCCGGATCGCGCAGGAAGACCTCGACGGCGAAGCGGTTGTAGAAGTCGTGCCAGCTCCATGTGAAGCGGTATTCGCCGTCCTCTCCCGTGGTAGTTGCGACGGCCGTCGGATGCCGGTCCACGGTGCGCAGCTTGCGCACGCTGAGCCGGCTGCGCGCCGCCTCGAACGACACCTTGAGCCCCGGCAGCGGCCGGCCCGCGGCGTCGGCGACGCGCCCCTCGACCCGCACCGTCTCGCCCTGCCGGTAGCCGGCGCCGGCGGGGACGGACAACACCGGCAGCAGGGCGAGGGCGGCGACGACCGGCCACGGCCCGGAGCCGGCGGATGCGGTCATGGCCGGGATTATAGAGAAGCCCGGCGGCGCTCCGACCCGACTACTGGTCGAGCCACTCGAGCTGCGGTGGGGCCAGCTCCGCGTCCGCGGCGAGCGGCGCGAAGCCGTCGAGCTCGAAGCGGGTGAGGTTGCCCTCGGCGTCGTGATAGGCGAGGCCGATCACCCGGAGAGCCTCGAGATCGATGGTGAGCGTGGCGTCGCGCAACGCCCCGGGGGCCAGCGGCGCCAGGCGGACCTCGGCGCGGCCCTCCCCGGCCGGGGCGAGCTCTGCGCGGTAGCGGCCGCGGAGCGCCTCCGCCCGCAGCCGCAGCAGGTCGAGACCGGGCTCGTCGCCCACCTGCTGGCGGCGACCCACCGTCTCCCCCTCGTTCCAGGCCCAGAGGAGGTCGCCGCAGAGCAGATAGGTGCGCGGGAAGGGGTCGAGGTACTCCCACCGCAGACAGCGGGGAAGGTGCAGCGCCACCCGGCCGCTCTCGCTCTCGCCGCTGGAGAAGCCGAGCGGGAGGTAGGTCTGCCGGAAGCCGGCGGCGAGGGGAGAGGAGTCCTCGAGCGCCCGGCGGACACGGTCCACCAGACCCCAGGGGTCGTCGGGGGCCTCCTGGGCGGAGGCGCCGCCGGTCAGGGCGAGGAGGAGAGCGACGGCGGACGACAGCCGGAGGAGCTCGCGCATGCCCCGTCGCGGTTGCGACGATCGTGCCACCGCTAGTGCCGGAAGTGGCGACGGCCGGTGAGCATCATGGCCACCCGGCGCTCGTCGGCGGCGGCGACGACCTCGGCGTCCCGGCGGCTGCCTCCGGGCTGGACCACCGCCGTCACCCCGGCCTCGGCCAGCACGTCCAGACCGTCGCGGAAGGGGAAGAAGGCGTCGGAAGCGGCCACGGCGCCCGTAAGAGCGCTCTGGGCCTTCTCGACCGCCAGCCGGCAGGAGTCCACCCGGCTCATCTGGCCGGCGCCGATGCCCAGGGTCTGGTGCTCGTTGCCCACCACGATGGCGTTGGACTTCACGCCGCGCACCGCCCGCCAGACGAAGACCAGCCCGCGGAGCTCCTCGTCACTGGGCTGACGCCGCGTGGGGCAGGTCCACTCGCCCGGATCCACCGGCCCCTCGTCGGGCTCCTGGGCGAGAAACCCGCCGGCCACGGGACGCAGGTCGAGGTCGCTGGCCGAGGGCGCCGGCGGCGGGCAGCGGAGGAGCCGCAGCCGCTTCTTCTCGGCGAACGCCCGGGCCGCCTCGGGGGAGAACTCGGGGGCCACGACCACCTCGACGAAGAGGGAGGCCAGGGCGGCGGCGAGCTCGCGGTCGGCCGGCCGGTTGAGGGCCACCACGGAGCCGAAGGCCGATTGCGGGTCGCAGGCCAGGGCGCGGGTGTAGGCCTCGACCGGATCTCCCCCCACCCCGACGCCGCAGGGGTTGTTGTGCTTGACGATCGCCACGGCCGGCTCTTCGTAGAGAGCCACGATCCGCCGCGCCGCGTCGGCGTCCAGGAAGTTGTTGAAGGAGAGCTCCTTGCCCTGGAGCTGCTCGTAACCGTCCAGCACTCCCGGGCCGCCGAGCACCCGGTAGAGCGCCGCCGCCTGATGCGGGTTCTCCCCGTACCGGGGCTCCATCTCGCGCTTGAGGTCGAGGATCAGGTGGTCGGGGAAGCGGACGGCCGGGTCGCCGCTCTCGCGCTCCAGCCAGCCGGCGATCTCGGCGTCGTAGGTCTGGGTGTGGCGGAAGGCCTTGATGGCCAGCCGGCGGCGCAGCGCCCCGGGCACCACCCCGTCGGCGTCCTCCAGGGCGGCCAGGACCTGGGGGTAGTCGTCGGGGTCGACCACCACCGCCACCCCGCGGTGGTTCTTGGCGGCGGCGCGGATCATGGCCGGGCCGCCGATGTCGATCATCTCGACCACCTCCTCGAAGCTGGCGCCGGAGCGGGCGGTGTCGTAGAAGGGATAGAGGTTGACCACCACCAGGTCGATCGGCGGGATGCCCAGCCGGGTGAGCTCGGCCAGGTGGGACGACTTCGAGCGGTCGGCGAGGATGCCGCCGTGGATTCGCGGGTGGAGGGTCTTGACCCGACCGTCGAGCATCTCGGGCACCCCGGTGGCCTCGGAGACCCGTACGATCGGTACCCCCTCGCGGGCGAGCGCCTCGGCGGTGCCGCCCGTGGAGACGATCTCCACCCCGAGCCGGTGGAGACCGCGACCGAGATCGACGACGCCACGCTTGTCGAAGACGGAGATCAGGGCGCGCTGCGCTTTCAGCATGGGCTGGGGGAGTCTATGCGAGCCGGTGCGCCGGCGGCCTAGGGCGAGGCGGGCGGCGTCACCGTCAGCTCGCGGGGGTCGGCGCCCCCGGCCTCCAGCCACAGGTAGCGCAGCGCCGCTACCGCGTCGCTCACGGCGTGGCTGAAGGCCACGGCTCCGATGCCGAAGGCGGTGGAGCGGTCGTCGAAGCGGTCGATGCCGGGGGGGCCGCCGACGCGGCGGTACTCCTCGGCCAGGAAGGGGACGTAGGCCGAGCCACGCCGGCCGGCGCGCTCGACCAGGAGGGAGAGCTCGCCCGGCCGCCCGACGTCCCGCCCGGCGCCGTAGAAGACCACCCGGAAGCGCGCGGCGGCGGAGTCCAGGTAGCTGCGGTAGTCGGCC